>NZ_JAZDCX010000016.1:0-151195 GCF_036323805.1 Streptomyces rubellus | reverse complement strand
GCACCTGTAGGCGGTACGGTCGGCGCCCGGGGACGGGCAGCGCACCGCACCGGGCCCGGCGGCGCCGTCCGCCGGGCCCGTCGCCGCGTCCCGCCGCGGCGGTACGGGCAGGGGCGCCGTGACGCGCCGCGGAGCGACAGCGGAACAACCAGGAGGGGGAGACGGCGATGACGGCCGAGCTGGTCCGCGGACAGAACCACCCACTGTCCGAGACCCGGCTGGAGATCCGGGTGTCCGCCGGGAAACCGGTCGTGGCCGGGGCGACACTCAACGACGCGGACGGACGGCTGCGCGAGCCGGACTGGATCGCCCACCCCGGCTCCCCCCGCCTGCCCGGTCTGGAGGTCTCCCGGCAGGCCGCGGCCGACCACCGCCTCGCGGTGGACCTCCGCGCGCTCCCGGACGCCGTACACCGGGTCAACGTGCTGCTCGCCCTGCCCACCGGGGTCGGCGGGCCGCTGTCCTTCGGCTCGCTGGCCGCGCCCTTCGTCGCCGTCACCGCCCTGGACGGCACCGGGCTCGCCGGCTACACCATCACCGGCCTCGGTGCCGAGTCCGCCGTCGTCGCGGTGGAGCTCTACCGCAGACAGGACGTCTGGAAGGTCCGCGCGGTCGGCCAGGGATACGCGGGCGGGCTCGCCGCCATGCTGGCGGACCAGGGGCTGCCCCGGGCCCGCGAACTGGCCGCCGCCGTCAACGAGGCGGTCGTCTCGGGCCTGGCCCGTTCCGTGGCACCGGCACCGGAGCCGTCCCGCGACGGCGGCGGGGACCGGACCGGCCGTCCCGTCCCGGCGGGCGGCCCGCCCGGCGCCTCCGCCGCCCCGGGCACGGCACCGGTCCCGCGGCCCGGCCCCGGCGGGACACCCGCCCAGCGGCCCGCGGGCACGGGCCCGGTGAACTACCGCCACCCCGGCCGTACGGCGGCCGCGCCGCCCTCCGCCGGGACGGGACCGGCGGTCCCCCCGCAGCCCCGGCCGGAGCAGCCCGCACGGCCCGTCGCCGGCGACGCCGCGGGCTGGAGCATGGAGGAGCGCCTCTACAACCAGGTCTGGGGCATGTTCGAGGACCTGGCCCGCACCACCGCGGCCTACCGCAGCGCGGTCGACTTCGCCGACTCCCGCATGGAGCAGGAAATCGACAAGGTGCTGTCCGACCCGCGGTCCCGGATGGGCACGGCCGCCGACGAGGCCCGCGCGCGGGCGCAGGCCCGGCGCGACGAGCTCACCGGCCTGGCCCGGGACGCCCTGGACCGCGACCTGGCCCAGCTCACGGCCGAGTCCGAGGTCGTCGAGCCCGCCCTGCCGCCGGCCCTCGCCCGCTGGGACAGCCCCGGCTGGCACGCCTACCAGGTGCCGATGGAGACCTCGATGGCGCTGCGCCTGGGCGACCTCGGTCTCCCCGAGCACGGCGGGCTGCGCGTCCCCCTGCTGGTACGGCTGCCACTGGAACGCGGGCTGTGGATCGACGCCGGGCGTACCCACTCGGCCGCGTCCCTCACGGTCGACCCCCATGAGATGCGCCGGCTGGCGGGCGAACTGGCCACCGCCGTCGCCGGCCGGCTGCTGGCCGTCCATCCGGTCGGCGACTTCACCGTCAACGTGCTGGACCCGGCGGGCGCCGCCGCGGCCACCCTGGAACCCCTGGTGCGTTCCGGTGCGCTGCGCGAACCGCCCGCCACGGGGCCCGGAGGCGTCACCGCGCTGCTCGCGCGGCTGACCCGGCGCGTCGATCTGGTGCAGCTGGCGATACGCACCCGGGCCGCCGACTCCCTGCCGCCGGACGTGGATCCCGCCGGACAGCTGCTGATCGTCCACGACTTCCCGCACGGCTTCGACGACCGTGCCGTCACCCAGCTCCGCTATCTGGCGGACGAGGGACCGCCGGTCGGGGTCCATCTGATGATGGTCGCCGACCGGGAGGAGGCCCGGGACTACGGCCCGGTGCTCGATCCGCTGTGGCGCTCGCTGCTGCGGATCACCCCGGTGCCCGACGACCACCTGGCCGATCCCTGGGTGGGCCACACCTGGACGTACGAGCCGCTCCCGGTCCCGCCGGGCAGCCCGGTCCTGTCCCGGGCGCTGGAGAAGCTGGCCGAGGCGCGGCTGCGGTACGGTCGCTGACGCGCCGTGCCGGCGGCCGGGTGCCGGCGGCCGGCGCGGGAGACCGGCGGAGGCCGAGGGGCCGGAATCGGTGCTTTACCTTTCTTTGGTGTTCCCTTACCCTTGCGTGAGCGGAGGGGAGTACTCCCACCAGTGCGGCGTTCCGTCAGTACGGACCGGGTGTGACCGGTCCCGGGGCGCCGGCCCGCAGGCCGACAGGCCCGGGCGGAAGAGACCTCCGGCAGCCGAAGCCGGAGGATTATTGCCGCATGGATGTCTCCACGACCACCTGGGTGCTGACCGTCGCCGGTCTGAGCGCCCTGATCGCCGCCGACTTCTTCATCGGACGCAAGCCGCACGAGGTCTCCCTCAAGGAGGCCGGCACCTGGACGATCGTCTGGGTCGTGCTGGCCGTCCTGTTCTGCGTCGGGCTCTACGTCGCCGAAGGCGGCCAACCGGCCGGTGAGTTCGCCGCGGGCTACATCACCGAGAAGTCCCTCAGTGTCGACAACCTCTTCGTCTTCGTGCTCATCATGGCGAAGTTCGCGGTGCCCACGATCTACCAGCAGCGGGTGCTGATGATCGGTGTGATCCTCGCCCTGGTGATGCGTGCGATCTTCATCGCGGTCGGCGCCGCGCTGATCTCCGCCTTCTCCTGGGTGTTCTTCATCTTCGGCGGTTTCCTGATCTGGACCGCCTGGAAGCTGGTCCGCGAGGCCCGCGCCGAGGCCGCCGGGCACGAGGAGGAGGCGTACGAGGAGAACCCCCTGCTGAAGGCGGTCGAACGGCGCTTTCCCTCCACCTCGCAGTACCACGGCACCAAGCTCTTCGTGGTCGAGAACGGCAGGCGGCTGATCACGCCGATGCTGATCGTCATGCTGGCCATCGGCAGCACCGACCTGCTGTTCGCCCTGGACTCCATCCCCGCGATCTTCGGCCTGACCCAGGACCCGTACATCGTCTTCACCGCCAACGCCTTCGCCCTGATGGGACTGCGCCAGCTCTACTTCCTCATCGGCGGGCTGCTGAAGAAGCTGGTGCACCTCTCCTACGGGCTGTCGATCATCCTGGGCTTCATCGGTGTCAAGCTCGTGCTGCACGCCCTCCACGAGCAGGGCGTCCACGTCCCGGAGATCTCCATTCCGGTCTCGCTGGGTGTGATCTGCGGTGTCCTGGTCGTCACCACGATCACCAGTCTCCGGGCCTCCCGCAAGCTGGAGTGGGAGAAGCAGGAGTCCGCCGGGGAGTCCGCCGGGGAGTCCGCCGCCCCTCGCGACTGAGCGCCGGACACCGCACGGGCGCCGTACGGAGGCGGCGGGGCACCCGGCCCCGCCGCCTTTGCCGTGTCGCGCCCGCCGTGTCACTGTCCGCCGGACGCCACCGCGACCCGCTTCTCCCGCCGCTCGCCGCTCACGGTCACCGCCAGGGTCACCGTGCCCTCCCGCAGCCCCGTCAGGGTGCCCGCCGCCGGATCCAGCAGCGCGGTGCAGTCCTCGCGCCCCGGTCCGGGGACGGGCGCGACACACAGCCCGGGCGACCCGGACCAGTCGGCGCTGACCGGCCAGTCCACCGGCACCGTCCGGCCCTCCTGGGTCACCGAGGCCGAGACCCGCCCGGGGGCGCCGCCTGCCGGCACCGCCCGGGGGGCGTCCAGGGAGAGACCGTCCACATGGGGGCGGGTCTGGACCGAGATCCAGTCCCCGTCCGTACCCCGGGTGCCCCGGTCCACCCCCACCAGCGACCAGCCGGTGAAGCCCCCCTCGTCCGGCGGCGCGGCCGGTGCCTTGCCGGCGTTGCCGTTGACCAGATACGGCACACCGTCCACCCGTGAGGCGTGGAAGACCCCGGCGTGCGCCCCGACGAACGCGGCGCCCTTGCCGGTGCGGCGGCGGAAGTCGGCCAGCCAGTCCTCCAGCAGGTCCGCCTCCAGCCGGTCGGTGAGCCGGCTCGCCCGTTGCGGGGTCGGGTCGCGCGGCGGCACGTGTGCCAGGACGACGACCGAGCCGATCCCCTCGTCCCGGGCCGCGCCGTCCAGCGCCTCCCGCAGCCGCCGGAGCTGCTCCCAGCCGCCGCCGCGCAGGGTCAGGGAGGAGGTGTCCAGGGTGACCAGGCGGGTGCCCCGGTGGTCGAGGACGCGGTGGGTGTCGCCGAACTCGGCGCGGAAACCATCGACGGAGCCGCCCATCACCTCGTGGTTGCCGGGCACGTAGTACCAGGGGACCTCGCCGCCGAGCTCCTCCTGGAGCGTTTGCCGGGCGAGGGCGAGGTCCGCCGGGGAGCCCTCGTCCACCCAGTCGCCGTTCACCACCACGAAGTCGGGCCGGGCCGCCCTGACCTCCCGCAGGGTGCGGCGGGCCCGGCGCACCGTCTCCCCGTCCGGTTCACGGGCGACGAACTGGGCGTCGGAGACCACCGCGAACCGCCAGTCGCGTCCGGCGGTCCCGGCGGCCGTCGAGATCAGCGGATCCCGGTGGGGCGCGGCGGCGGGCAGTTCGGCGTCCGGCGGCACATGGGCGGTCAGCCCGTCCAGCACCACCTCACCGCGGTACCGCGCCTCGGGCCGGGTCTCGGCCAGGTAGAACCGTTCCATGGTGAGCGGGTACGCGGTGCCCTCGGGCACCTCGAAGGTGACGCGCCGCCAGCCGGTCCAGGTGAGGTACGGGCCGCGCAGCACCTGGGGGGTGCCGGCGGCGTCCACCAGCCGGAGCGAGGGCCAGGCACCGCCCCCGTCGCCCCGCAGCCAGAGCGTGAAACTCCGCGGCTGGCCCGGTACGGGGACGGGCGCGGGGGGAGCGGCGTAGGCGGCGCGGGTGGCGGTGGAGCCGGTGAAGTCGTAGGCCAGCCGCAGCCCGGTGCCGTCCCGCCCGGGGTCGGGGGCCAGAGAGCCGGAGGCCCGGGCGGCGCTGAAGGACCACTGCCCGGCGTTCCCGAAGTCCGCGACCGTCTCCTGGCGCAGGCCGACGGTGACGGCCAGTACCGCCGTCCGGCCCGCCACGCTCGCCCTGACCAGCCCGGAGGCGGAGCCGGCGGCGGGGAGGGCGGCGACGGTGAAGGTGCCGCGCGCCGGGTCGGGGGTGACGCGGAACAGGGACTCGTCGTACACCAGCCGGGCGTCGGACGGTTCGACCGGGGCGCTGTGGCCCTCGGCGTCGAAACCCACGAGGCCGAAGGAGCCCTCGCCACCCGGTGCGGCGATCCCCACCCGTTCCCGGGTCGGGGCGATCCTCGCCGGTTCGCCCAGCACGGTCAGCCCGATCGAGCCGCGTGCCGCCCCGTCGTGCGCGACGGCCTCGGTACGGCCGGGCGCGCGGGCGTGGAAGACGCCGTCGCCGTCCACCTCGCCGGTCTGCGGGTCGGTGCTTCGCCACCGGGCGGTGCCGTCCGCCGGGCCGTGGGTCTCGTCGTGCCCGGTGGCGGTCAGCCGGCGGGTCAGGCCGGACAGGACCCGGTCCGGGTGCCCGCCGGGCACGTTGTCCGCCGAGGGGGCGGTGGCCGGATCCGCGGCCGTCTCCACCCGGAAGCCCGTCGGCCGGCCGCTGCCGCCGGGAGCGGTGACGGCCAGTCCGTTGGCCACACCGCGCTGCCGCCCGTCGGAGGGACTGTTCTCCAGTCGCGGGGTGTCCGAGCCGGGCGCGCGGGCGAGCAGCGTCGAGGAGCCGCCGCCGTCGAGGTTGAGGGCGTTGTACGCGCCGAGCCCGGCCATCAGCACGGCCAGCTCGGTGAGGGTGGCGCCCCCGGAGGCGGCCTGGCGGCCGTCCACGGTCAGCACGTGCATGGTGGCGCCGTCCCGGGAGAAGCCGACGGCGGTGCGGGGCGCGGCGGCGTTGTTGGGCCTGCCCTCCCAGTTCTGCGGCTCGCCGTCCTTCACCAGCACCCCCCGGCCGCCCACCGCGGTGCGCGGCACCGCCGAACCGTCGTCGGTGCGCAGCCCGTACTCCCAGCTCACCGGGTCTCCCGGGGACAGGGCGGCCAGCGCCTTCGAGCCCGTCTCCCGGCCGAGCAGCACGGTGGTGCCCGCCGGGACCGCGCCCCGGCCGGGGGCGGCGGACACGGCGGTGACCCGGCCGTCGGCGACGGTGACCTCGGTGGTGCCGTCGGCGTCCGCCACGGCCAGGGCCCGGTCGGCCGTACCCCAGCGCGTGTCGTAGACGCCGATGCCGCCGGCGGGGACGGCGGCGGCGTTGAGGGCGGCCAGCGGCTCGGGTCCGCCGGGCAGGGTGAGGGTGCCCTCGAAGTGCAGGCCGAGGATGCGGCCCGCGCCGTCCGGGCCGAAGCCGACCGCCTCCCCGGTGCCGGAAACCGGGGAGTGGACGAGCTCGCCGCCGTCGACACCGGGGCCCAGCGGGGCACCGGTGCCGAGATCGAAGAAGTCGGCGTTGAAGGCGGCGACGGTGCGCCTGCCGGGGCCGGGGTCGTGCGCGGCGGCCAGCTCCGAGACGGTCGCGTGGTCGGCCACCCGGCCGGAGACCCGGCCGGGGGACAGGCGCTCCACCGCGGCACCGCCGCCGAGGTCGACGCTGAGGACGTCGGCGCGCAGCCACCCGTCCGGTTCCAGCCGCTCGAACGAGGTCAGGGTGGTGCCGGGCGCGACGGGCCGGGTGGTGCGGGACAGCTCGATGCCGTCGGTGCCGTCGGTTCCCGGGGAGCGGCCGGTGTCCGGACCGGCCGGGGCGGGTGCCGGGACGGTGGGTGCCCGGCCGCCCGGGCCCGCGAGGGCCTGCCGCGCCGGCACCGGCCCCAGCACGGCGAGGACCGCCAGAACCGCGAGGAGCAGCGCGGTCCGTGCGCGGAACCTGCCGGCCCGTCTGCCTTCTTCCTCGCCCTGGGCCGCTTGTGACACGGGACCACCCACAGACGCCGTCGGGGATGCGCTCTGCCGCGCACTCGGCGTCCCAGGCTTCCAAGGCGGACCGGTCCGCGCCAGAGGGCGTGCCCGGGGCGGGGGAGAACAACCCGGAGGAGACCGCGCGGTTGCCCCGTCCGGCCGTGGGACCGGCCGGCGGGGCCTCAGTCCGCGGGGCCCGCGACGAGCCGGCCGCCGTCGGTCCGGACCGGCACCTCGGGCAGCGGCGAGCCGGCCGGACCCGCCAGCACCTCGCCGGTGGTGGTGTCGAAACGGCTGCCGTGGCAGGCGCAGTCGGCCGACAGCTCCTCCGCGGAGGTCAGCACACAGCCCGCGTGGGTGCACACCGCGCCGAACGCCCTGAACTCGCCCTCGGTGGGCTGCGAGACGACCAGCCGCTTCTCGCGGTAGAGCCGGGAGCCGCCGACCGGTACGGCGTCGGCCGCCCCCAGGTCCACGGGGGCGGCCGGGACCGCGGGCGGCTTCTGGCCGCCCGAGCAGGCGGTCAGACCGGTCATACCGAGGCCGGCGGCTCCGGCCAGTGCCACGCCGCACAGCACGGTGCGGCGGGCGGGGGGCTGAGTGCTCATGCTCGTTGCCTGCTCTCCGGGTCCCCCGGCCCTTCCGGTCCCTCATGCCTCCGGGGGTATGTCTCCGGGCCGTTCACGGCTTCAGCGGCAGGAGGCTCTGGAGGAACTTGCCGGTGTGGCTCTCGGGAGCCGCCGCGACCTCCTCCGGGGTGCCCTCGGCGACGACCAGACCGCCGCCGCTGCCGCCCTCCGGGCCCATGTCGACTATCCAGTCGGCCGTCTTGATCACATCGAGGTTGTGCTCGATGACGATGACGGTGTTGCCCTTGTCGACCAGCCCGGACAGCACTCCGATCAGCTTGCGGATGTCCTCGAAGTGCAGGCCGGTGGTGGGTTCGTCCAGCACGTAGACCGTGCGCCCGGTGGAGCGCCGCTGCAGTTCCGAGGCGAGTTTCACCCGCTGTGCCTCACCGCCGGAGAGGGTGGGCGCGGACTGGCCGAGCCGGACGTAACCGAGCCCGACGTCGTTGAGGGTGCGCAGATGGCGGGCGATGGCGGGGACCGCCTCGAAGAACTCCAGCGCCTCCTCGATCGGCATGTCCAGCACCTCGGCGATGGACCTGCCCTTGTAGTGCACCTCCAGGGTCTCCCGGTTGTAGCGCGCGCCGTGGCAGACCTCGCACGGCACGTACACGTCCGGCAGGAAGTTCATCTCGATCTTGATGGTGCCGTCGCCGGAGCAGTTCTCGCAGCGGCCACCCTTGACGTTGAAGGAGAACCGCCCCGGCTGGTAGCCGCGCACCTTCGCCTCGGTGGTCTCCGCGAACAGTCTGCGCACATGGTCGAAGACGCCGGTGTAGGTGGCCGGGTTGGAGCGGGGGGTGCGGCCGATGGGGGACTGGTCGACATGCACGACCTTGTCCACCAGGTCGTCGCCCTCGACCCGCACATGACGGCCCGGCACCGCCCTGGCGCCGTTCAGCTCACGTGCCAGATGTGTGTAGAGGATGTCGTTGACCAGGGTGGACTTGCCCGAGCCGGAGACACCCGTGACGGCGGTGAGCACACCCAGCGGGAAGGACACGTCGACGTTCCGCAGGTTGTTCTCCCGCGCTCCGCGCACGGTCAGCATCCGCTTGCGGTCCACCGGACGCCGCTTCGCGGGGGTGGGGATCGCCTTCCGCCCCGCCAGGTACTGCCCGGTCAGTGAGGCGTCGTTGGCCAGCAGCTCCTTCAGCGGGCCGCTGTGCACCACCTTGCCGCCGTGCTCGCCCGCGCCCGGGCCGATGTCCACCACCCAGTCGGAGGTGCGGATGGTGTCCTCGTCGTGCTCCACGACGATCAGGGTGTTGCCCAGGTCGCGCAGCCGCACCAGGGTCTCGATCAGCCGGTGGTTGTCGCGCTGGTGCAGTCCGATGGACGGTTCGTCCAGCACGTAGAGCACGCCCACCAGGCCGGAGCCGATCTGGGTCGCCAGCCGGATGCGCTGCGCCTCGCCGCCCGAGAGCGTCCCGGCGGCGCGGTTGAGGGAGAGGTAGTCCAGGCCGACGTCCACCAGGAACCGCAGCCGCTCGTTGACCTCCTTGAGCACCCGCTCGGCGATGGTCTTCTCCCGGTCGGTCAGCTCCATGACGCGCAGGAAGTCGGCGCACTCGCTGATCGACATCGCGGAGATCTCCGCGATCGACCTCCCCTGCACCGTCACGGCCAGGACCACCGGCTTCAGCCGTGTCCCCTCGCAGGCCGGGCAGGGCACCTCGCGCATGTAGCCCTCGAACCGCTCCCGGCTGGAGTCCGTCTCCGCCTCCGAGTGCCGCCGCCGCACATAGGGCACCGCGCCCTCGAAGGCCGTGGTGTACGAGCGCTCCCGCCCGTAGCGGTTGCGGTAGCGGACCGCGATCTGGGTCCGGTGGCCGTTCAGCAGGGCCTTCCTCGCCCGGGCCGGCAGTCCGCCGAAGGGGATGTCGGTACGGAAGCCGAGCGCGTCGGCCAGCGCCGAGACCAGCCGTCCGAAGTACTCCTTGGTGTGCCCGTGCGACCAGGGGTGGATCGCGCCCTCGTCCAGCGACTTGTCCGGGTCGGGGACGATCAGCTCCGGGTCGACCTCCATCCGGGTGCCGATGCCGGTGCACTCCGGGCAGGCGCCGAAGGGCGAGTTGAAGGAGAACGAACGGGGCTCCAGCTCCTCGAACGACAGGTCGTCGTACGGACAGTACAGGTGCTCGGAGTACATCCGCTCGCGCTGCGGGTCGTCCTCGTCGAGGTCGACGAAGTCGAGGATCACCATGCCGCCCGACAGCCCGAGGGCGGTCTCCACGGAGTCGGTCAGCCGCCGCTTGGCGCTCTCCTTCACCGTCAGGCGGTCGACGACCACCTCGATCGTGTGCTTCTCCTGCTTCTTCAGCTTCGGCGGGTCGGACAGCTGGACCGTGGTCCCGTCCACCCGGGCCCGGCTGTACCCCTTGGCCTGCAGCTCGGCGAAGAGGTCGGCGAACTCGCCCTTGCGCTCGCGCACCAGCGGGGAGAGCACCTGGAAGCGGCTGCCCTCCGCCAGGGAGAGCACCTTGTCCACGACAGCCTGCGGGGACTGCCGGGCGATCGGACGGCCGCACTCGGGGCAGTGCGGCTTGCCGATGCGGGCGAACAGCAGCCTGAGGTAGTCGTAGACCTCGGTGATGGTGCCGACCGTCGAGCGGGGGTTGCGCGAGGTGGACTTCTGGTCGATGGAGACCGCCGGGGACAGGCCCTCGATGAAGTCCACGTCCGGCTTGTCCATCTGCCCCAGGAACTGCCGGGCGTAGGAGGACAGCGACTCCACGTAGCGGCGCTGGCCCTCGGCGAAGATGGTGTCGAAGGCGAGCGAGGACTTGCCCGAACCCGACAGCCCGGTGAAGACGATGAGGGAGTCGCGGGGGAGGTCGAGCGAGACGTTCTTCAGGTTGTGCTCGCGAGCCCCACGGACGATGAGACGGTCGGCCACGCCGGTGTGCACCTTTCGTGCGGGAGGTAGGGGACGGAGCCCCCGCCCAGGGTAGAGGGAGCGCCGCCGCGGTGTCGCATCGCTTGCGCACCGCGAGCTTATAGCACGCGCTTTCGATTTATGGCCGCTTCCCGGCACCTTCACCCGGAGGAGTGACGGAGCTAGCTTTGGATCATGACATCACCAGACGCCGGCCCCGCCGGCCCGACCGTCCCGGCGGCGGACCTCGCCGCCCTGCGCGAGTCCACCGAACGCCTCCTGGCCGCCGTGGCGGGGCTGGGCGACGCCTCCGTCGCCGAGCCCTCGCTGCTGCCCGGCTGGACCCGCGGCCATGTCCTGGCGCACCTGGCCCGCAACGCCGACGCCCTGGTCGAGGTGCTCGCCGGACGCCCGATGTACCCCAGCGCCGAGGTGCGCGAGGCCGACATCGAGCGGGACGCGCCCCGTCCCCTCGTGGTGCAGCTGGCGGATCTGCGGGCCGCCGACGCGCGCCTCGGGCGGGCGATGGACTCCCTCACCGGTGAGCGCTGGGGGGCCACCGTGGCGCTGCGCAACGGTGTCACCGACCTGGCCTCCTCGCTGCCCTTCCGCCGGCGGATCGAGGTCGAGCTGCACCACGTCGACCTCGGCATCGGCTACACCCTCCACGATCTGCCCGCCGACTTCACCGAGCGCGAACTGGAGAACATGGTGCGGCGTTTCGCGGGGCACCCCGACGTGGCGCCCCTGGAGCTGCGGACCGGGGACGGCCGGGTCCGGCGCACCGGCCGTACGGCCGGTGCCGGGGCGGAGCCGGTCGTCGTCACGGGACCGCCCACCGAGCTGATGGGCTGGCTCACCGGACGCACCACGGGCGGCGGACTCACCGTCGCCGGCGGTGTCCTGCCCGCCCTGCCGCCGCTCTGAGAGACTGATCGCGGGAGCGGTCACCGACCGCGTGCCACCCCGTCCCGGAAGGAGTTCCGCAGCCTCATGCCGTACACAGGAAAGGTCGTGGTCGGCGGCCCGGCGGACGTCCACGAGCTGACCGACCTGATGATCTCCAAGGCCGCGGTCGGCCCCCTGGAGAACAACGCCTATCTGCTGCGCTGCCGCGCCACCGGCGAGCAGCTCCTGATCGACGCCGCCGACGAGCCCGACACCCTGCTGAACCTCGTCGGCGGGGACGGCCTCGCCGCCGGTGTCGTCACCACCCACCGGCACGGCGACCACTGGCAGGCGCTCGACGCCGTCGTCCGGGCCACCGGCGCCCGCACCCGTGCCGGGCGCCACGACGCCGAGGGCATCCCCGTCCCCACCGACGTGCTCCTGGACGACGGCGACACCGTCACCGTCGGCCGGGTCGCCCTCACCGTCCGGCACCTGCGCGGTCACACCCCCGGCTCCGTCGCCCTGGTGTACGACGACCCGCACGGCCATCCGCACGTGTTCACCGGCGACTGCCTGTTCCCGGGCGGCGTCGGGAACACCCGCGGCGACGCCGAGGCCTTCGCCGCCCTGCTGCACGACGTGGAGACCAAGCTCTTCGGCGAACTCCCCGACGAGACCTGGATCTACCCCGGACACGGTGCCGACACCACTCTGGGCGCCGAGCGGCCGCACCTGCCCGAGTGGCGCGAACGGGGCTGGTGACGGCGGCGGTACGGCGGCACCGCGGGGCAGCGCGGAGACCCCGCCCGTTCCCCTCCGCCCCGCCGCCCGCCGTCGTACGCCGCCAGTAGGGTGGCAGCATGGCAGACCCCTCCAGCTACCGTCCCAGGCCGGGCGAGGTCCCCGACTCACCGGGGGTCTACCGGTTCCGCGACGAGCACGGCCGGGTGATCTACGTCGGGAAGGCGAAGAGCCTGCGCCAGCGGCTCGCCAACTACTTCCAGGACCTGGCGGGCCTCCACCCGCGCACCCGCACGATGGTCACCACGGCCGCCTCCGTGGAGTGGACGGTGGTGACCACCGAGGTGGAGGCGCTCCAGCTGGAGTACTCCTGGATCAAGGAGTACGACCCCCGGTTCAACGTCAAGTACCGCGACGACAAGAGCTACCCCTCCCTCGCGGTGACGCTGAACGAGGAGTTCCCGCGCGTGCAGGTGATGCGCGGCCCGAAGAAGAAGGGCGTGCGCTACTTCGGCCCGTACGCGCACGCCTGGGCTATCCGCGAGACCGTGGACCTGCTGCTGCGGGTCTTCCCGGTGCGCACCTGCTCCGCCGGGGTCTTCAAGCGCTCCGCCCAGATCGGCCGCCCCTGCCTGCTCGGCTACATCGGCAAGTGCGCCGCCCCCTGCGTCGGCCGGGTCCCGGCCGAGGAGCACCGCCGGCTCGCCGAGGAGTTCTGCGAGTTCATGGCCGGGCGCACCGGGGCCCATCTGCGCCGCCTGGAGCGGGAGATGCGGGAGGCGGCCGAGGAGATGGAGTACGAGCGGGCGGCCCGGCTGCGCGACGACATCGAGGCGCTGCGGCGCGCGATGGAGAAGAGCGCCGTCGTCCTCGCCGACGCCACCGACGCCGACCTGGTCGCGGTCGCCGAGGACGAGCTGGAGGCCGCCGTGCAGATCTTCCACGTCCGCGGCGGCCGGGTGCGCGGCCAGCGCGGCTGGGTCACCGACAAGGTGGAGGAGGTCACCGCCGCCGGACTCGTCGAGCACGCCCTCCAGCAGCTCTACGGCGAGGAGCGGGGGGACGCCGTGCCCAGGGAGGTGCTGGTCCCCGCCCTGCCGGAGCCGGTGGAGCCGGTCGCGCAGTGGCTGGCCGACCGGCGCGGCTCCGCCGTGGACCTGCGCGTCCCGCTGCGCGGCGACAAACGGGCCCTGCTGGAGACGGTGCAGCGCAACGCGCAGCAGTCCCTCGCCCTGCACAAGACCAGGCGCGCCTCCGACCTGACCACCCGCTCCCGCGCCCTGGAGGAGATCGCCGGGGCGCTGGGGCTGGACTCGGCGCCGCTGCGCATCGAGTGCTTCGACGTCTCCCATCTCCAGGGCGAGGACGTGGTCGCCTCGATGGTGGTCTTCGAGGACGGTCTGGCCCGCAAGAGCGAGTACCGCCGCTTCCAGATCAGGGGCTTCGCCGGCCAGGACGACGTCCGCGCCATGCACGAGGTGGTCTCCCGGCGCTTCCGCCGCTATCTCCAGGAGCGGCAGCGCACCGGGGAGTGGGGCACCGGCGAACCGGACGCCCCCGGCGGCCGGGAGGAGGCCGGTCCCGCCCCGGCCGAGCGGGTCGCCACCGGCCCGGACGCGACCGGTGCGGACGTGACCGATCCGGAGGCGGACGGAGGGCAGGAGGCCGGGCCCGCCGCGGGACGGCCGCCCAGGTTCGCCTATCCGCCGCAGCTGGTCGTGGTGGACGGCGGGCAGCCGCAGGTGGCCGCCGCCCGCCGGGCCCTGGACGAGCTCGGGATCGACGACGTCGCCGTGTGCGGGCTGGCCAAGCGCCTGGAGGAGGTGTGGCTGCCCGGCGAGAGCGACCCGGTGGTCCTGCCCCGCACCAGCGAGGGGCTCTACCTCCTCCAGCGGGTCCGCGACGAGGCGCACCGCTTCGCCATCCGGTACCAGCGCGGCAAGCGGTCGCGGGCGCTGCGGGCGGGTCCCCTCGACACCGTCCCCGGCCTGGGGGAGTCCCGCAGGCAGGCGCTGATCAAGCACTTCGGCTCGGTGAAGCGGCTGCGCGCCGCCACCGTCGAGCAGATCCGCGAGGTGCCGGGTGTCGGGCAGAAGACCGCCGAGGCCGTCGCCGCGGCCCTGGCGCAGGCGCCTCCGACCGCCCCGGCGGTGAACACCGCCACGGGTGAGATCCTGGAAGACGCCGAGAACGGGTAGGCACGTACGAGTACGAACGACGGCACCGGCCGCCCCGTCGGCGCGCCGGCCGACGGGGGGAGACACCGATGAGCGAGCACACGGAACACGGAGCGCAGGTGGGCACGGACAAGAGCACGGTGGCGGACACCGGGGGCGCCGCGGGCGCGGCGGACGCCGAGAACTCCTTGAGCGCCGAGAACGCCAAGAGCGCCGCCATCCCCGAACTGGTGATCATCTCCGGCATGTCCGGGGCGGGCCGCAGCACCGCCGCCAAGTGCCTGGAGGACCTCGGCTGGTTCGTGGTGGACAACCTGCCGCCCGCCCTGATCCCGACCATGGTCGACCTGGGCGCCCGCTCGCAGGGCAACGTCGCGAAGATCGCCGCCGTCGTGGACGTCCGCGGCCGGCGCTTCTTCGACAACCTGCGCGAGTCCCTGGCCGACCTCGACGCCAGGAACGTCACACGGCGGGTCGTCTTCCTGGAGGCCTCCGACGACGCCCTGGTGCGCCGCTTCGAGTCGGTGCGCCGCCCCCATCCGCTCCAGGGCGACGGGCGGATCGTCGACGGCATCGCCGCCGAGCGCGACCTGCTGCGGGAGCTGCGCGGCGACGCCGACCTGGTCATCGACACCTCCGGCCTCAACGTCCACGAACTGCGCGCCAAGCTGGACGCCCAGTTCGCGGGCGAGGAGGAGCCCGAGCTGCGGGCGACGGTGATGTCCTTCGGCTACAAGTACGGCCTTCCCGTCGACGCCGACCTGGTGGTCGACTGCCGCTTCCTGCCCAACCCGCACTGGGTGCCCGGGCTGCGGCCGTACACCGGTCTCAACGAGGAGGTCGCGCGGTACGTCTTCGACCAGCCCGGCGCCAAGGAGTTCCTGGACCGCTACGCGGAACTGCTCCAGCTCATCACCGCCGGCTACCGCCGCGAGGGCAAGCGCTATGTGACCGTCGCGGTGGGCTGCACCGGCGGCAAGCACCGCAGCGTCGCGATGTCCGAGAAACTGGCCCGCCGGCTGGCCGCCGAGGGTGTGGAGACGGTCGTCGTCCACCGGGACATGGGACGCGAGTGAACATCCGCACCCGAAGACTGAAACGCCTGGTCACCGCACGCACGAGCCGGGGCGGGACACCGAAGGTGGTGGCGCTGGGCGGTGGCCGGGGGCTGTCCGCCTCGCTCGCCGCGCTGCGCCGCATCACCCGGGACCTGACCGCCGTGGTCACCGTCGCCGACGACGGGGGCTCCAGCGGGCGGCTCCGCGACGAGCTGGGCGTCCTGCCGCCCGGGGACCTCCGCAAGGCGCTGGCCGCGCTGTGCGGCGACGACGAGTGGGGCCAGACCTGGGCCCGGGTGATCCAGCACCGCTTCGTCAGCCGGGGCGAGCTGCACGAGCACGCCGTGGGGAACCTGCTCATCGTCGCCCTGTGGGAGCAGCTCGGCGACCATGTGGCGGCGCTGGACCTGGTGGGGAGGCTGCTGGGCGCGCACGGCCGGGTGCTGCCGATGTCCGCCGTGCCGCTGGAACTGCGGGCCCTGGTGCGCGGCCACGACCCGGGCCGGCCCGAGGAGGTCACCACCGTCCGCGGCCAGGCCACCGTCGCCCTCACCCCCGGCGAGGTGCAGCAGGTGCACCTGGTGCCGCACGACCCGCCGGCCGTCCCGGAGGCCATCGAGGCGGTTCTCGACGCGGACTGGGTGGTGCTCGGCCCCGGCTCCTGGTTCTCCTCGGTGATCCCGCACCTGCTGGTGCCCGAACTGCTCCAGGCGCTCACCGAGACCAGGGCCCGCCGGGTGCTGTCGCTGAACCTGGCGCCGCAGCCGGGCGAGACCGACGGCTTCTCCCCGCAGCGTCATTTGGAGGTTTTGGCCCGACACGCCCCTAAACTCGCCTTCGACGTGGTGCTGGCCGACCGGGCCGCGGTGCCCGACGAGGAGGGCCTGCGGGCCGCCGCCCGGCGGCTCGGAGGCTCGGTCGAGCTGGCGCCGGTGGCCTGTGCGGACAGTGTGCCCCGGCACGATCCGGAGCTTCTGGCGGCCGCGTACGACCGGATTTTTCGAATGCATGGAAGGATCGGCCCATGGCGATGACGGCAGCGGTGAAGGACGAGATCTCCCGGCTCCCCGTCACCAGGACCTGCTGCCGGAAGGCGGAGGTCTCGTCGATCCTGCGGTTCGCGGGCGGCCTGCACCTGGTGAGCGGCCGGATCGTGATCGAGGCGGAGCTGGACACCGGCATCGCCGCCCGCAGACTCCGCAAGGACATCCTGGAGATCTTCGGGCACGCCTCCGACCTGGTGGTGATGGCGCCGGGCGGGCTGCGCAGAGGCAGCCGCTTCGTCGTACGGGTGGTGGCGGGCGGTGACCAGCTCGCCCGGCAGACCGGGCTGGTCGACGGCCGCGGCCGCCCGGTGCGCGGGCTGCCCCCGCAGGTGGTCTCCGGCGCCACCTGCGACGCGGAGGCGGCCTGGCGCGGCGCCTTCCTCGCCCACGGCTCGCTCACCGAGCCCGGCCGCTCCTCCTCCCTGGAGATCACCTGTCCCGGCCCCGAGGCCGCCCTCGCCCTGGTCGGCGCCGCCCGGCGGCTCCAGATCGCCGCCAAGTCCCGCGAGGTGCGGGGCGTGGACCGGGTCGTCGTCCGCGACGGCGACGCCATCGGCGCGCTGCTCACCCGGCTGGGCGCCCACGAGTCGGTGCTGGCCTGGGAGGAGCGGCGGATGCGCCGCGAGGTGCGGGCCACCGCCAACCGGCTGGCCAACTTCGACGACGCCAACCTGCGCCGCTCGGCCCGCGCCGCGGTGGCCGCGGGGGCCCGGGTGCAGCGCGCGCTGGAGATCCTCGGCGACGACGTCCCCGAGCACCTGGCCGCCGCCGGGCGGCTGCGGATGGAGCACAAGCAGGCATCCCTGGAGGAGCTGGGCGCGCTGGCCGACCCGCCGCTGACCAAGGACGCCGTCGCGGGCCGCATCCGCCGGCTGCTCGCCATGGCCGACAAGCGCGCCGCCGATCTGGGGGTCCCCGGGACCGAGTCCACCCTGACCGAGGAGATGGTCGGCTGATCCGCCGGTCCGGCACGTCCCGGCCGGCCGCGGCCCGCGGCCCGCAGCGCGCCCGGCGGTGGCCGATGTCACTCCGGGACGCCCGGCGCGGTAGGGTCGGGAGTGGTCGGGGACATCCCAAACAGCATTCGCCGGTGTCCGCACCGGCGTACCTAACGAGGAGATCGGTTCGTGACGATCCGCGTAGGCATCAACGGCTTTGGCCGCATCGGTCGCAACTACTTCCGCGCGCTTCTTGACCAGGGCGCGGACGTCGAGATCGTCGGTGTCAACGACCTGACCGACAACGCGACCCTGGCACACCTGCTGAAGTACGACAGCATCCTGGGCCGCCTGGCAGAGGAGACCAGCCACACCGCCGACACCATCACGGTGGGCGGCAAGACCTTCAAGACGATGGCCGAGCGCGACCCGGCCGCCCTGCCCTGGGGCGAGCTCGGCGCCGACATCGTGATCGAGTCCACCGGCATCTTCACCAAGCGCGAGGACGCCGCCAAGCACCTGGCGGCGGGCGCGAAGAAGGTCCTGATCTCGGCCCCGGCCAAGAACGAGGACCTCACCGTCGTCATGGGCGTCAACCACGAGTCCTACGACCCGGAGAAGCACCACGTCGTCTCCAACGCCTCCTGCACCACCAACTGCGTGGCGCCGATGGCCAAGGTGATGGACGAGAGCTTCGGCATCGTCAAGGGCATGATGACGACCATCCACGCCTACACCAACGACCAGCGCATCCTGGACTTCCCGCACAAGGACCTGCGCCGCGCCCGCGCCGCCGCCGAGAACATCATCCCGACCTCGACCGGCGCCGCCAAGGCCACCGCCCTGGTCCTGCCGCAGCTCAAGGGCAAGCTGGACGGCATCGCCATGCGCGTCCCGGTCCCGACCGGCTCGGTCACCGACCTCGTGCTGGAGCTCGACCGCGAGGTCACCAAGGACGAGGTGAACAACGCCTTCCAGAAGGCCGCCGAGGGGCAGCTGAAGGGGATCCTGGACTACACCGAGGACCCGATCGTCTCCTCGGACATCGTCAGCTGGCCCGCCTCGTGCACCTTCGACTCCTCCCTGACCATGGCCCAGGGCAAGCAGGTCAAGATCGTCGGCTGGTACGACAACGAGTGGGGCTACTCCCAGCGTCTCGTGGACCTGACCGTCTACGTCGGCGAGCGGCTCTGACCGCGCTGCTGCTCCACCGCAGCGCCGAGATGTGACACAGCGGGGCTCGCAGGGCGCGACGAGGCGCCCCGCGGGCCCCGTCTCGCGGAAAACCACCACTGACGGAGCCGTACATTGAAGACGATCGACGATCTGGACGTGTCGGGCAGGCGGGTCTTCGTCCGCGCCGACCTGAACGTGCCGCTCGACGGCGGGACGATCACCGACGACGGCCGCATCCGTGCCGCCCTCCCGACGATCACCAGGCTGGCCGAGGCCGGCGCGAAGGTGATCGTCGCCTCCCACCTGGGCCGCCCCAAGGGCTCCCCGGACCCGAGGTTCTCCCTCGCCCCCGTCGCCGGGCGGCTGGGTGAACTCCTCGGCCAGGACGTGGCGTTCGCCTCCGACACCGTCGGGGAGTCCGCCGCCTCCACCGTCGCCGCCCTCGCCGGCGGGCAGGTCGCGGTCCTGGAGAACCTGCGCTTCAATGCGGGCGAGACCAGCAAGGACGACGCCGAGCGCGCCGCCTTCGCGGACCGTCTCGCCGCTCTCGCCGACCTCTACGTCGGCGACGGCTTCGGCGCCGTGCACCGCCGCCACGCCTCGGTCCACGACCTCCCGGCACGGCTGCCGCACGCCGCCGGCGAGCTCATCGCCACCGAGGTCGGTGTCCTGCGCCGGCTGACCGACGACGTCAGCCGCCCGTACGCGGTGGTCCTGGGCGGCGCCAAGGTCTCCGACAAGCTCGGTGTCATCGAGCACCTGCTGGAGCGCGCCGACCGCATCCTCATCGGCGGCGGCATGGCGTACACCTTCCTGAAGGCACAGGGACACGAGGTCGGCTCCTCGCTGCTCCAGGAGGACCAGATCCCGGCCGTCCAGGGCTACCTCAAGCGCGCCGAGGAGCGCGGGGTGGAGTTCGTCCTGCCGGTGGACGTGGTCGCCGCCGCCGAGTTCCCGGACCTGGGCGCCAAGACCGCCACCGACCCCGTCATCGTCGCCGCGGACGCCATCCCGGCCGAGCTGATGGGTCTGGACATCGGCCCGCGCAGCCGCGAGCTGTACGCGGCCAGGCTCGCCGACGCCGCCACCGTCTTCTGGAACGGCCCGATGGGCGTCTTCGAGCACCCGGACTACGCCGAGGGCACCCGCACCGTCGCCCAGGCGCTGACCGACAGCTCCGCCTTCACCGTCGTCGGCGGCGGCGACTCCGCCGCGGCCGTCCGCATCCTGGGCTTCGACGAGAAGGCCTTCGGACACATCTCGACCGGCGGCGGCGCCAGCCTCGAGTACCTCGAGGGCAAGACACTTCCCGGCCTCGCCGCACTGGAGGACTGACACACGATGGCCACCCGCACCCCGCTGATGGCGGGCAACTGGAAGATGAACCTTAACCACCTCGAGGCCATCGCCCATGTCCAGAAGCTCGCCTTCGCCCTGAACGACAAGGACTACGAGGCCGTCGAGGTCGCGGTCCTGCCTCCCTTCACCGACCTGCGCTCGGTGCAGACCCTGGTCGCAGGCGACAAGCTGAAGATCCGCTACGGCGCCCAGGACATCTCGGCACACGTCTCCGGCGCGTACACCGGAGAGGTCTCCGGCGCGATGCTCGCCAAGCTCCACTGCGCCTACGTGGTCGTCGGCCACTCCGAGCGCCGCCAGTACCACGACGAGACCGACGAACTGTGCAACGCCAAGGTCAAGGCCGCCTACCTGCACGACCTGACCCCGATCCTGTGCGTCGGCGAGGGCCTGGAGGTCCGCAGGGCCGGTGACCAGGTCGCCCACACCCTCACCCAGGTCGACGGCGCGCTCAAGGACATCCCCGCCGAGCACGCCGCGAGCATCGTGATCGCCTACGAGCCGGTGTGGGCCATCGGCACCGGCGAGGTCGCCACCCCCGAGGACGCCCAGGAGGTGTGCGGGGCGATCCGCGGCCGGCTGGCCGAGCTGTACGACCGGGAGCTGGCCGAGAAGGTCCGAATCCAGTACGGCGGCTCGGTCAAGGGCGGGAACGTCGCGGCGATCATGGCGCAGCCGGACGTGGACGGGGCGCTGGTCGGCGGTGCCTCACTGGACGTGGACGAGTTCGTGCGGATCGTCCGCTTCCGCGACCAGTGACGGGCCGGACGGCTCACCGGCGGCCGGTGACGGCGGGCCGTCCACGTCGTACCCTGTCGGGGCCGGGAGCGTGTGCGCGCACCTCTCCCGGCCCCGTACCCTGCAAGTCCCGAGAGTTTTCCGCAGACATCCGTCCGAGAGAGTTGGTCCAGCCGTGATCATGGGGTTCTCCATCGCCCTCGTCGTCTTCAGCCTGCTGCTGCTGCTGCTCGTGCTGATGCAAAAGGGAAAGGGCGGCGGCCTCTCCGACATGTTCGGCGGTGGCATGCAGGCGTCCATCGGCGGCTCCTCGGTCGCCGAGCGCAATCTCGTCCGCCTCACGGTGGTGGTCAGCCTTCTCTGGTTCGCCGTCATCGTGGCGCTCGGCATCCTGATGAAGCTCGACGCCTGACACCGCACGGCTGTCCCGGCCTATCATGAGGCACACGCCCGACGGCCCGGAGGGCGGTAACTCCGGTCTGCGGGCGCGTGTTGGGCCCCACATACACCGGGGCACCTGCGGCGGAGCCGTCCGCCGGCGCTCCGCGGCACCATGAGGCAGGGAGTTACGACCGTGGCAAGTGGCAACGCGATCCGGGGAAGCCGGGTCGGAGCGGGGCCGATGGGGGAGGCCGAGCGAGGCGAGTCCGCGCCGCGCCTGCGGATCCCCTTCTGGTGCTCCAACGGGCACGAGACCCGCCCCAGCTTCGCCAGCGACGCACAGATTCCGGACACCTGGGACTGTCCGCGCTGCGGCTTCCCGGCGGGCAAGGACCGGGACAATCCGCCGGACCCGCCGCGCACCGAGCCCTACAAGACGCATCTCGCGTATGTGCGCGAGCGGCGCAGCGACGCCGACGGCGAGGCGATCCTCGCCGAGGCGCTGGCCAAGCTGCGCGGGGAGATCTGAGGCTCCGTCCGCGCGGGTGGGCACCAGCGGCGGCCCGGCCGTACGTCCTCACCGGGACGTACGGCCGGGCCGCCGCTGCGTGGGGCGGCCGTTCCACTAGGTTGGGAACCGGCCGGTCCGTCGCACGGGGACCGCGAGAGAGAAGTGGACTGAATTCGCAGATGAACGCTGAAGGCCGCGGCAGGCTCGACCACATGCCGCAGTGGCAGGCGCTGGCCAGGCACCGCGAGGAGCTGGGGGAGGTGCATCTGCGCGACCTGTTCGCCGACGACCCGGGCCGCGCCGAGCGGTACGGCGTCCGGGTGGGCGACCTGTACCTGGACTACTCGAAGAACCTCGTCACGGACGAGACGCTGCGACTGCTGGGCGAACTGGCCGGGGCCACCGGTGTCGCGGAACTGCGGGACGCGATGTTCCGCGGCGAGCGGATCAACACCACCGAGAACCGGGCCGTGCTGCACACCGCCCTGCGGGCCCCGCGGGATGCGGTGATCGAGGTCGACGGCGGGAACGGCGGGAACGGCGAAAACGTAGTCCCCGCGGTGCACGCCGTGCTCGACCGGATGTCCGCCTTCGCCGAGGCGGTGCGCTCCGGCCGGTGGGCCGGCCACACCGGGCGGCGCGTCAGGAACGTCGTCAACATCGGCATCGGCGGCTCCGACCTGGGGCCCGCGATGGCGTTCGAGGCGCTGCGCGCCTACACCGACCGGGAGTTGGACGTCCGCTTCGTCTCCAACGTGGACGGCGCCGACCTGCACGAGGCGCTCCAGGACCTGGACCCGGCCGAGACGCTGTTCGTCGTCGCCTCCAAGACCTTCACCACCATCGAGACCATCACCAACGCCACCTCGGCGAAGAACTGGCTGCTGGCCGGTCTGGGCGCGGGGAAGGAGGCGGTGGCCAAGCACTTCGTGGCGCTCTCGACGAACGCGGAGGCGGTCGGGGAGTTCGGCATCGACACCTCGAACATGTTCGAGTTCTGGGACTGGGTCGGCGGCCGCTACTCCTACGACTCGGCCATCGGCCTGTCGCTCATGATCGCCATCGGCCCGGACCGCTTCCGGGAGATGCTGGACGGCTTCCGCACCGTCGACGAGCACTTCCGCACCGCACCGCCCGAGGAGAACGCCCCGCTGCTGCTGGGCCTGCTGGGCATCTGGTACGGCGCCTTCTTCGACGCCCAGTCGCACGCGGTGCTGCCCTACAGCCACTACCTGTCGAAGTTCCCCGCCTACCTCCAGCAGCTCGACATGGAGTCCAACGGCAAGTCGGTGGACCGGCAGGGGCGGCCGGTGAGCTGGCAGACCGGCCCGGTGGTCTGGGGCACCCCCGGCACCAACGGCCAGCATGCGTACTTCCAGCTGCTGCACCAGGGCACCCGGCTGGTCCCCGCGGACCTCATCGGCTTCGCCCGGCCGGTACCCGGCCTGCCGCCGGAACTCGCGGACCAGCACGACCTGCTGATGGCCAATCTCTTCGCCCAGGGCCAGGCGCTGGCCTTCGGCAAGACGCAGGAGGAGGTGCGGGCCGAGGGCGTGCCCGAGGAGCAGGTCCCGCACCGCACCTTCCCGGGCAACCGCCCCACGACGACGATCCTGGCCGACGGACTGACCCCCTCGGTACTGGGCCAGCTGGTCGCGCTGTACGAGCACAAGGTGTTCGTCCAGGGAGCGGTCTGGGACATCGACTCCTTCGACCAGTGGGGCGTGGAGCTGGGCAAGGTCCTGGCCAAGCGTGTCGAGCCCGCCCTGACCGAGGGCACCGAACCGGCGGGACTGGACGCCTCCACGGCGGCCCTGGTGGCCCGCTACCGCGTCCTGCGCGGCCGCGGCTGAGCCCTTCCCCTCCCGGTGGTTCCGGTCCCCCCGGGGGCGGGTCCCCGGTACGCCGGTGGCCCCGACTCCGTACGGAGTCGGGGCCACCGGCCGTCGTCCGGGCGGCCTTCCGGCCGGTCAGCTCCGGGCCGAGGCCGGCAGACGGGACGCCGCGGCCTCGTCGAGGATCCACAGGGTGCGCTCGCGGCCCCGGGCGCCCGCGGCGGGTGCCCGGAAGGGGTCCTCGGCGGTCAGCGCGCCGGCCGCCGCCTCCGCCTTGTCCTCGCCGGCCGCCAGCAGCCACACCTGGCGGGCCGCCCGGAGGGCCGGGAGGGCGAGGGAGACCCGTACCGGCGGCGGCTTCGGGGAGTCGGTGACGCCGACGACCGTCCGCCCCTCCTCCCGCACCGCCGGGTGCCCGGGGAAGAGGGAGGCCACATGGGTGTCCGGGCCCAGCCCCAGCAGCAGCACGTCGAAGGACGGCACCGCCGGCGTGTCCCGGCTACCGGCCCCGCCGCCGCCCGCCGCGGCGGCGAGTTCCGCCGCGTACGCCTCCGCCGCTGCCGCCGCGTCGTCGCCGTGGGGGCCGCCGGAGGCGGGCATCGGGTGGACCCGCGCCGGGTCCAGCGGAAGCCCGTCCAGAAGTGCCAGGCGGGCCTGGGTGTGGTTGCGGTCCGGGTCGCCGTCGGGCAGGAACCGCTCGTCGCCCCACCACAGGTCCACCCGTGACCAGTCGACGGAGCCGCGGCCCGGGGCCTGGGCCAGGGCCGCCAGCAGGCCGATGCCGTTGCGGCCGCCGGTCAGCACCAGGGACGCGGTGCCGCGGGCGCTCTGCGCCTCCGCGACCGCGGTGAGCAGCCGCGCCGCCGTCGCCCGGAGCAGCGTCTCCGGGTCGGGATGGACGGTGAGCCGCGGGGGAGCCCCGGGCACGTCCACCGGGCCGCCGCCCGGTTCCCCGGGGCCCGTCCCCTCCGGAGCGCCCGGGCTCTGCGGGCCCGTCCCGACCCGGTCCGCCGCGTCCGCCGCCGACCGGCCGTGCAGCCGGTCGAGGCCGAAGCAGATCGCCTGGGCGTAGGTCTCGTCCGGGTCCAGGCGCCGCAGCTCCTCCGCGATCAGCTCGGCCGTGCCGCGCCGGTGGAGGGCCACGTTCCGGTCGGGCTGGCCGGGCACGGTGAGCCTGGCCAGCGAGCCGTCGCCGCGCTCCAGGCTGATGTCGCCCTCGCCGGTGGTCAGCCGTACGGCCGTGATGCCCGGCCCCTCGGAGACCCTGCGCTCGACGGGGACGTCCAGCCGCCGGGCGAGCCAGAGCGCCAGCAGCTCGGTGCTGGGGTTGTACTCCTCGCCCTCGACGACCGCGCCGGTGATCCGGACCGGCTTCTGGTCCAGGGCGGCGGCCAGCACACTGCGCCACAGGGTGATGCGGGTCCAGACCAGATCGGTGTCGCCGGGCGCGTAGCTGCGGGCCCGCAGCGCCAGCGCGGCCACCGGGTCCTCGTTCTCGGCCGCGTCGGTGATGCGCCGCTGCGCGAGCACCCCGAGGGGGTCCTTCGAGGGCTGCTCGGGTCCGTCGGCGGGCCACCAGACGACGGCGGGCGCGTCCGGCAGCAGCAGGGGCAGGACGACGCTGTGGGCGTGCGAGGCCAGCTCGCCGTGCAGCCGCAGCAGCACCGTCTCGCCGGTGCCGGTGCCGCCGCCGACCCGCACCTCTGCGTCGAGCCGGGCCATGGCCCGGTCCCGGGGGGAGCGACCCGGACGCCGGACGACGACGAGGATCCGCGAGGGGTGCTCGCGGGAGGCCTCGCTGGCCGCCTTCAGCGCGTCGTAGTGGCTGCCCTCGTCCGTCACGATGACGAGCGTGAGCACCATGCCGACGGCCGGGCTGCCCATCGCCCGCCGCGCCTTCACCAGAGCCGCGTTGATCTGGCCGGACGTGGTGTCCGTGAGGTCGATGTTCATGGGCGCCGCCAGCTCCGTCCGTCGCGTGCGAGCATCTCGTCGGCCGCCTGCGGACCCCAGGTCCCGGCGGTGTACGGTTCGGGCCTGCCGTGCGCCTCCCAGAACTCCTCGACCGGGTCCAGGATCTCCCAGGACCGCTCGACCTCCTGGTGCCGCGGGAAGAGGTTGGCGTCGCCCAGCAGCACGTCCAGGATGAGCCGCTCGTACGCCTCGGGGCTGGACTCGGTGAAGGACTCGCCGTAGGCGAAGTCCATCGTCACGTCCCGGATCTCCATGGAGGTGCCGGGCACCTTGGAGCCGAACCGGATGGTGATGCCCTCGTCCGGCTGCACCCGGATGACCAGCGCGTTCTGGCCCAGCTCCCGGGTGTCGGTGGCGTCGAAGGGGGAGTAGGGGGCGCGCTGGAAGACCACCGCGATCTCGGTGACGCGGCGGCCCAGCCGCTTGCCCGTGCGCAGGTAGAAGGGGACCCCCGCCCAGCGGCGGTTGTCGATCTCCAGCTTGACGGCCGCGTAGGTGTCGGTGCGGGAGTCCGGGTCGATGCCCTCCTCCTCCAGGTAGCCGGGCACCTTCCGGCCGCCCTGCCAGCCCGCGGTGTACTGGCCGCGCACGGTGTGGCGGCCCAGGTCCTTCGGCAGCCGTACCGCGTTGAGCACCTTGAGCTTCTCGGTGACCAGCGCCTTGGCGTCGAAGGAGGAGGGTTCCTCCATGGCGGTCAGGGCCAGCAGCTGGAGCAGGTGGTTCTGGATCACGTCGCGGGCCGCGCCGATGCCGTCGTAGTACCCCGCGCGTCCGCCGATGCCGATGTCCTCGGCCATCGTGATCTGCACGTGGTCCACGTAGGAGCGGTTCCACAGCGGCTCGAACATCGTGTTGGCGAAGCGCAGCGCCAGGATGTTCTGGACGGTCTCCTTGCCCAGGTAGTGGTCGATCCGGAAGACGTCGGACTGCCGGAAGACCTGGTGGACGACCCGGTTGAGCTCCTGGGCGCTGGCCAGGTCGTGCCCGAAGGGCTTCTCGATGACCGCCCGGCGCCAGGAGCCGTCGGGCGCGTCGGACAGCTCGTGCTTCTTGAGCTGCTGCAGGACGGTGGGGAAGAACTTGGGCGGCACCGAGAGGTAGAAGGCGAAGTTGCCGCCGGTGCCGCGCGAGGCGTCCAGGTCCTGGATGGTCGACTTCAGCCTGGCGAACGCCTCGTCGTCGTCGAAGACCCCGGGCACGAAACGCATGCCCGCGCCGAGCTGCCGCCAGACCTCCTCCCGGAAGGGGGTGCGGGCGTACTGCTTGACCGAGTCGTGCACCACCTGGCAGAAGTCCTGGTCCTCCCACTCGCGGCGGGCGAAGCCGACGAGGGAGAACCCCGGGGGCAGCAGGCCCCGGTTGGCGAGGTCGTAGACCGCGGGCATCAGCTTTTTCCGTGACAGGTCGCCGGTGACGCCGAAAATGACCAGGCCCGACGGCCCCGCGATACGCGGGAGCCGCCGGTCCTGTGCGTCACGCAGCGGGTTGGCCGCGCTGCTCACCTGCGTTACGCCTCCTTCGGGGCGAGACGCTTCAGCTCCGCCTCGGTGGAGGCCAGCAGATCGCTCCAGGACTTCTCGAACTTCTCGATGCCCTCGGTCTCCAGCAGCTCGACGACCTCGTCGTAGCCGATGCCGAGCCCGGCGAGCGCGTCGAGGTCGGCGCGGGCCTGCTCGTAGGTGCCGCGCACCGTGTCGCCGGTGATCTCGCCGTGGTCGCCGACGGCGGCCAGGGTGGCCTCCGGCATGGTGTTCACGGTGCCGGGGGCGACCAGCTCGGTGACGTAGAGGGTGTCGGGGTAGGCCGGGTCCTTCACACCGGTGGACGCCCACAGGGGGCGCTGCCGGTTGGCGCCGGCGGACTCCAGGGCCGTCCAGCGGTCGGAGGCGACGAACTCCTCGTAGGCCTGGTAGGCCAGCCTGGCGTTGGCCAGCGCCGCCTTGCCCTTGAGCGCCAGGGCCTCCTCGGTGCCCAGGGCGGTCAGCCGCTTGTCGACCTCGGTGTCCACCCGGGAGACGAAGAACGAGGCCACGGAGTGGATCTCCGACAGGTCCAGGCCCTTCTCCCGGGCCTTCTCCAGCCCAGCCAGGTAGGCGTCCATGACCATCCGGTAGCGCTCCAGGGAGAAGATCAGCGTGACGTTGACGCTGATGCCCGAGGCGATGGTCTCCGTGATGGCCGGCAGCCCGGCCTGCGTGGCGGGGATCTTGATGAAGGTGTTGGGGCGGTCCACCAGCCAGGCGAGCTGCTTGGCCTCGGCCACCGTCGGCTGGGTGGCGTGCGCCAGCCGCGGGTCCACCTCGATGGAGACCCGGCCGTCCAGACCGCCGGTGGCGTCGAAGACCGGGCGCAGCACGTCGGCGGCGTCCCGGACGTCGGCGGTGGTGATCATCCGGATGGCCTCCTCCACCGTCACCCCGCGGGATGCCAGGTCGGAGAGCTGCCGGTCGTAGCCGTGGCCCTCGGAGATCGCCTTCTGGAAGATCGACGGGTTGGTGGTGACACCCACGACGTGCTGCTCGTTCAGCAGCTCGGCGAGGTTGCCCGAGGT
Organism: Streptomyces rubellus; assembly: GCF_036323805.1. Classification (NCBI taxonomy): domain Bacteria; kingdom Bacillati; phylum Actinomycetota; class Actinomycetes; order Kitasatosporales; family Streptomycetaceae; genus Streptomyces; species Streptomyces rubellus. Next base: position 123,388 of record NZ_JAZDCX010000016.1, on the reverse strand, counting down.
GATGCGCTGGCGGGACAGGTCGTCCAGCCAGATCGCGACACCTTCGTCGCTCAGGCGCTTGAGTGCGTCTGTCATGAGGGATGCATCTCCTGATTCTTCTGCCTTGTGGGCGCGTCCTGTGGGCGTCAGCGTGCGGCGGCGGCGATGGATTCCCGGGCGGCGTCGGCCACGGCCTCGGGAGTCAGGCCGAACTCGCGGAACAGCACCTTGTAGTCGGCCGAGGCGCCGAAGTGCTCCAGGGAGACGACGCGGCCGGCGTCGCCGACGTACCGGTACCAGCTCAGGCCGACCCCTGCCTCGACGGCCACGCGCGCCCGCACCGACGGCGGCAGCACGCTGTCGCGCCACTCCTGGTCCTGCTCCTCGAACCACTCCAGGCACGGCATCGACACCACCCGGGTGGGCACGCCCTCGGACTGCAGGGTCTCGCGCGCGGCGACCGCGAGCTGGACCTCCGAACCGGTGGCGATGAGCACGACCCGCGGTTCGGTGGCCTGCCCGGCGGAGTCCGCCGCCTCGAACAGCACGTACCCGCCGCGGGCGGCGTCCTCGTTCGCCTCGTAGGTGGGCACGTTCTGCCGGGTCAGCGCGACGCCGTGCGGGGCGGGACGCTCGCTGTGGCGGCGCGTGATCTCGCGCCAGGCGATGGCGGTCTCGTTGGCGTCGGCCGGGCGGACGATGTTCAGGCCCGGGATGGCGCGCAGCGCCGCCAGGTGCTCGACCGGCTGGTGGGTCGGGCCGTCCTCGCCCAGACCGATGGAGTCGTGGGTCCACACGTAGGTGACCGGCAGCCCCATCAGCGCCGCCAGCCGCACCGCCGGACGCATGTAGTCGGAGAACACCAGGAAGGTGCCGCCGTAGATCCGGGTGTTCCCGTGCAGCGCGATGCCGTTCATGGTCGAGCCCATGGCGTGCTCGCGGATGCCGAAGTGGATCGTGCGGCCGTACGGGTCCGCCTCCGGCAGCGGGTTGTCCGCGGGGAGGAAGGAGGAGGTGGCGTCGATGGTGGTGTTGTTCGAGCCCGCGAGGTCGGCGGAGCCGCCCCACAGCTCGGGCAGCACCCCGCCCAGCGCCTTGAGCACCGCGCCCGAGGCCTTGCGGGTCGCCACGTCCTTGCCCGTCTCGAAGGAGGGGAGCGCCTTCTCCCAGCCCTCGGGCAGCTTCCCGGCGCTGATCCGGTCGAACTCCGCGGCGCGCCCGGGGTTGGTCTCGCGCCACTCGGCGAACCGCTTGTCCCATTCGGCCCGCGCCGCACGGCCCCGGTCGGTCACCTCACGGGCGTGCGCGAGGACCTCGTCGGCCACCTCGAAGTGCTTGTCGGGGTCGAAGCCCAGCACCCGCTTGGTGGCGGCGACCTCCTCGGCGCCCAGCGCGGAGCCGTGCGCGGCCTCGGTGTTCTGTGCGTTGGGCGCGGGCCAGGCGATGATCGTGCGGGCCGCGATCAGTGAGGGTCGCCCGGTCTCCTCCTGGGCGGCCCGCAGCGCCGCGTACAGCTCCCGCACGTCGAAGTCGCCGTTGGGTGCCTGCTCGACGCGCTGGACGTGCCAGCCGTAGGCCTCGTACCGCTTCAGCACGTCCTCGCTGAGCGCGGTCGCGGTGTCGCCCTCGATGGAGATGTGGTTGTCGTCGTACAGGGCGACGATGTTGCCCAGCTTCTGGTGGCCGGCCAGCGAGGACGCCTCGGCGGAGACGCCCTCCTCCAGGTCGCCGTCGGAGACGATCGCCCAGATGGTGTGGTCGAAGGGGGAGGCGCCCGCGGCGGCCTCCGGGTCGAACAGACCGCGCTCGTAGCGGGCTGCCATCGCCATGCCCACCGCGTTGGCGATGCCCTGGCCGAGCGGCCCGGTGGTGGTCTCGACCCCGGCCGTGTGGCCGTACTCCGGGTGGCCCGGGGTCTTGCTGCCCCAGGTGCGGAAGGCCTTCAGGTCATCCAGTTCCAGGCCGTAGCCGGACAGGTAGAGCTGGATGTAGAGGGTCAGGCTGGTGTGGCCGGGGGAGAGGACGAAACGGTCCCGGCCCGTCCACTGCGGTTCCGACGGGTCGTGCCGCATCAGCTTCTGGAAGAGAAGGTAGGCGGCGGGGGCCAGGCTCATGGCGGTACCGGGGTGGCCGTTGCCGACTTTCTGCACGGCGTCCATGGCCAGGACCCGTACGGTGTCGACAGCCCGCTGATCCAGTTCGGTCCACTCGAGGTCTGTGGTGGTCGGCTTGGTGCTCACCCTGCGTCAGGGCTCCTCTCCACATGTCGAAGGCCGGTGTCTGTCAGGTCACACCGGGCGGTGTCGAGCGTACCCCCGCCGGTGTTCCCCCTTTTCGGCTGCTCATCCTTTGAGCAGCGGCATTGTCAAATCGGCCGAAACCGGGCCGGTGGCAGGCGCTTCGCCGAGCATGTGTCGAACACGGAGCGCACATGAGCGCGGTCCGCGCCCGGCCACCGCCTTCCCGTACGCGGCGGGCCCCGCGCGAGGTGCGCCAACACGGAGCACCCCCGGGGCGAGCGGCGTATGGCCAGCGTCTAGAGTGGCGTGGTACGTGCGAGCGGTGACGGAAGCCCTGCGTGCTCCGGTTCCCGACTCGCTGGTTCCCTCGCGGCGCGAGCCGCGCATGTCGTTGTGATCAGGGGTGTCCGTGACGGCCGTCGAATCCCGTCCAGCGGGTGTGCTCGCTTCGAGATCAGCGCACCGGCCGCTCGGGGCCCGCATCAAGGGCTTCGTGGCGCTGACCAAGCCGCGGATCATCGAGCTCCTGCTGATCACCACCATCCCGGTGATGTTCCTCGCCGCACAGGGTGTGCCCGACCTGGGGCTGGTGCTGGCCACCTGCGTCGGCGGCTACCTGTCGGCGGGCGGCGCCAACGCGCTGAACATGTACCTGGACCGGGACATCGACGCGCTGATGCACCGCACCGAGCAGCGTCCGCTGGTCACCGGGATCGTCGCGCCCGGTGAGGCGCTGGCCTTCGGCATCGGCCTGGCGGTGCTCTCCACCGTCTGGTTCGGCCTGCTGGTCAACTGGCTCTCGGCCGCCCTGGCGCTGGGCGCGCTGCTGTTCTACGTCGTCGTCTACACGATGCTCCTCAAGCGGCGCACCGCCCAGAACATCGTCTGGGGCGGCATCGCGGGCTGCATGCCGGTCCTCATCGGCTGGTCCTCGGTGACGAACGAGGTGAGCTGGGCCGCCGCCGTCCTCTTCCTGGTCATCTTCTTCTGGACGCCGCCCCACTACTGGCCGCTGTCGATGAAGGTCAAGGACGACTACGAGCGCGTCGGGGTCCCGATGCTCCCGGTCGTCGCCGGCAACAAGGCCGTGGCCCGGCAGATCGTCCTCTACAGCTGGGTGATGGTCGCCGTCTCGCTGGCCCTGTGGCCGCTGGGGTACGTCGGCTGGTTCTACCCCCTGGTCGCGCTCGCCGCGGGCGCCTGGTGGCTGAAGGAGGCCCACGCCCTCCAGTCCCGCGCCAAGGCCGGGATCACCGGGGCGAAGCTCAGGGAGATGCGGCTGTTCCACTGGTCGATCACCTATGTGTCGGTGCTGTTCGTCGCGGTGGCGGTGGATCCGTTCCTGCGGTGAGCCCGGCCGGGACCGCCCGCCGGGCGCGTGGCGCAGGCCACCCGGAGCGGCGGTCGCCGGTCGATCTACCCATCGGTAGCATTCTGTGCATGGACAGCACGCAGCAGGCGGAAGAGACCAGGACCGACGCCCGGGCCGAGCGCCGGGTGGCCAAGCTCGCCAAGGAGATCGGCCGGTTCGCCGCGGGACACGGCGGCAGCGCCGACGCCCACCTCGAGTACCTCGGGCAGCGGGGCGTGCGGATCGTCCTGGTCGCCGCCGACGGCCAGTGGGGCGATCTGGTGGCCCCCTCCCGGGAGATCGCCGAGCAGGCCGCCGAGCGGGCCGGGGCCACCCTCCACGAGACCCTCGACGGCGATCTCGCCGCCCGTATCCGCACCGGCCCCTACGAGTGGGAGCGCATGGCCGGGATCCAGCTCGGCGGGCCGGGCGGCGGGGACCGCTGACGCGGCGGGCGACACCCGCACCCGTCCTGGACCGTTGGTCCGGTCATGGAACCCCTCGTCGACCAGTACGGCCGCGGGATCCGCCATCTGGAGGCGGGCCCGGCGGTCTTCGAGACCTGGCTGGCCGCCGCCGTCACGGGCGGCGGCGGTGCGCACCCGCCCCGGGGCACGACCTTCTTCGACACCCGGCTCGGGCTCGCGGTGCGGCGCTGGTGCCCGCCGCTGCTCGGCCTCGAACCGCACTGCGCCCCCGTCCGCTATCTGGCCCGCCGCCGTGAGCTGGGCGCGTACGCCGCCGGGCGGGCGCTGCTGCGCGGCAGCGGCATCGGAACGTTCCTGGTGGCCGACGGGCCCGGGGAGTCCCCCGGCTCCGGGGACACCGCGCGCCCCGTCGAGGACCCCGCGCTCCTGGCGGGGGCCGGCCGCCCCGCCCACCGGACGGTCCGCCTGGAACCGCTGGCCGACCGTACGGCCGCAGCCTCCGACACGGTCGCCGGGTTCGTCTCCGGCCTGGCCGAGGCGGTGCACACCGCCTCCCGCACCGCTGCCGCCTTCGTCTGCGACGGCGGCTTCCCGGCGGACGCGCCCCCCGAGCCCGGTGAGGTCCGGCGCGCGGCGGCGCGCCGGCTGCGCGGGGAAGGCCGCCGGACCGACCCGGTGCTCGTCCGCCATCTGCTGTGGAGCGCCCTGGTCACCGGCCGCCCGCTGCAGCTGCGCTGTGCCGATCCCGGGCCGCTGGCCGGCTTCCTGAGGGCCACCGCCGGTCTGGGGCCGCCGGTCGTCCTGCTGCCGAGCGCTCCGCACCACCGCGCGGCGGCCCGGCTGGCCGCGGCCTTCCCGCACGTCTACACCGACATCGGGCCGCGCCCGGCGGAGACGATGGACGAGGCGCCGTTCGGGAAGCTGCTGTTCTCCACCGGGGCCCGGGGGCTGCCGGAACTGTACGTGGTGGCGGCGCGGCTGTTCACCCGGGAGATGGAGCGGCTGCTGTCCGGCTGGGTGGAGGAGGGCGACTGCGCCCGGCGGGACGCCCGCCGGATAGCCGGAATGGTCGGCGGCGGGACCGCCCGCCGCCTCTACCGGCTGGGACCGGACACCGGTTCGGCCGGCGCGGCGGGGGACTGACCCGGCGTCTCGGCCCGCGCCTCGGCCGGGACGGAGTCCGGAACGGGGGCCGCGGCCACGGGCGGCAGCCCGCGCTCGCGCAGCGACAGCACCACCCGCAGCACGGCGATCCACACCAGTGTCGAGCCCAGCAGATGCAGCGCGACCAGCACCTCGGGCAGCTCGGTGAGGTACTGGGCGTAGCCGATCGCGCCCTGCGCCAGCAGCACCACCAGCAGTTCCCGGGTCCGGGCGACCGGGCCCGGCGGCGAGCCCGGTGCCCGCAGCACCAGCCACAGCGCCACCGTCAGCGCGACCACCACCCAGGCGAGCAGGGCGTGCACCCGGGTCACGGACTCCCAGTCCACGCCCATCCGCGGTACGTCGCTGCTGTCGCCCGCGTGCGGCCCGGCGCCGGTCACCATCGTTCCGACCACGATCAGCGGCACGGAGACGGCGGTCAGCGCCGCCGCGAGCCGCCTGGCCCGGGGCCCCGCCAGCGGGCGCGGCTCCTCGTCCCCCTCACGGGCGCGCAGCCAGGTCAGGGTGGAGAGGGTGAGCAGCGCGGTGGCGAGCAGGAAGTGGGCGGCGACGGTGTACGGGTTCAGCTCCATCAGCACGGTCACCCCGCCCATCAGGGCGTTGGCGAGAACCAGCCAGAACTGCGACCAGGCCAGCCGGGTCAGCGGCCTCCGGCGCGGCTCGGCCGAGCGCGCCGCGACGATCGCCCAGCCGACGGCGGCGCTCAGCACGTACGTCAGCAGGCGGTTGCCGAACTCGATGGCGCCGTGCAGGCCCATCTCGGGGGTGGCGATCAGACTGTCCCCGCTGCACTTGGGCCAGGTCTCGCACCCCAGGCCCGAGCCGGTCAGCCGCACCACCCCGCCGGTCACCACGATGACCACGCTCATCACGAGCGCGGCCAGGGCCGCCAGCTCCACGGTGCGCTGGGCGGGGGTCCAGCGCCGGGCGACGTACGCGACGGGGTTCCGCGCGAATTCGAGCAGATTGGGCACGGAGCCATGGTAGGCGCGCGCTTGTGCGGACTTTCACGAGGGGGCGCGAAACGCCCTGCGCGCTACTCCCAGCGGAAGAAGCGCGCCGCGGCCGCCAGCCCCACCACCGCCCAGCCGCCCAGCACCGCCAGCTGCGCCCACGGCAGTCCGGCACCGTCCCGCAGCACCTCCCGCAGCCCCTCGGAGAGCGCGGAGATCGGCAACCACTCCAGCACTCCCCGCACCGGCGCGGGGAAACGGTCCAGCGGTACGACCACCCCGCCGCCGACCAGCAGCAGGACGAAGACGAGGTTCGCCGCCGCCAGCGTCGCCTCCGCCCGGAGCGTCCCGGCCATCAGCAGCCCGAGACCGGAGAAGGCGGCCGTACCGGCGACCAGCAGCAGCGCCACGGCGAGCGGACCGCCCCGCGGCGACCAGCCCAGCGCCAGGGCGGCCGAGGTGAGCAGCGCCACCTGGAGCACCTCGACGACCAGCACCGCGCAGGTCTTGGCGGTCATCAGCCCCCACCGGGGCAGCGGCGAGGCGCCCAGCCGCTTGAGCACCCCGTAGCGCCGCTCGAAGCCGGTGGAGATGGCCTGGCCGGTGAAGGCGGTGGAGAGCACCGCCAGCGCCAGTACCCCCGGGGCCAGGAAGTCCACCCGCCCGCCGCCGTCCCCGCCGTCCGCCAGGTCGATGATGTCCACGGCGCTGAACAGCACCAGCAGCAGGGTCGGGATGACGATCGTCAGCAGCAGCTGCTCGCCGTGGCGCAGCAGCAGCCGGGTCTCCAGCGCGGCCTGCGCGGCGATCATCCGGGGCAGCGGCGCGGCGCCCGGCCGGGGGGCGTACGTGCCCGCCCCTGTGGTTCGAGTGCTCATGACCGCAGTTCCCGTCCCGTCAGTTCCAGGAAGACGTCCTCCAGGGTGCGCCGTTCCACTGCGATGCCGTCCGGCAGTACCCCGTTCTGCGCGCACCAGGAGGTCACCGTGGCCAGCAGCTGAGGGTCCACGGTGCCGGTCAGCCGGTACACGCCCGGGGCCGGTTCGGCGGCCGCGGTGCCGGCGGGCAGCGCCTTGAGCAGCGAGCCCAGGTCGAGTCCGGGGCGGCCGGTGAAGCGCAGGGTGTTCTCGGCACCGCCGCGGCACAGCCGCTCGGGGGTGCCCCGGGCGATCACCCGGCCGCCGTCGATGATCGCCACCTCGTCGGCCAGCGCCTCGGCCTCGTCCATGAAGTGGGTGCTCAGCACCACCGTCACCCCGTCGGCGCGCAGTTCGCGCACCAGGTCCCAGGCGGCCCGGCGGGCCTGCGGGTCCAGCCCGGCGGTCGGTTCGTCCAGGAAGACCAGTTCGGGGCGGCCGACGACGGCCATGGCCAGCGCCAGCCGCTGCTGCTGGCCGCCCGACAGCCGCCGGTAGGGGGTGCGTCCGCAGCCGTCCAGGCCCAGCCGCTCCAGCAGGGTGCCGGCGTCCAGCGGGTGGGCGTGCAGCGCGGCCATGTGGCGCAGCATCTCCGCGGCGCGGACGGTGGGGTAGACCCCGCCGCTCTGGAGCATCACGCCGATCCGGGGCCGCAGCGCGGCGGCGTCGGCGACGGGATCCAGGCCCAGTACGCGGACGGTGCCCGCGTCGGGGCGCCGGTAGCCCTCACAGGTCTCGATCGTGGTGGTCTTGCCGGCTCCGTTGGGACCGAGCACCGCGGTCACGGTGCCCCGTCCGACGGTGAGGTCCAGCCCGTCCACCGCGGCCCGGCTCCCGTACCGCTTCACCAGCCCTGCGACCTCGACGGCCGCCGTGTCTCGCATACGGGCGAGTCTAGGGAGCCCGGCGGGCCCGCACGGCCACCGGGGCGGATCGCGGCGGACCGGCCCCGGGCCGCCGGGGCCGCCGGCGAGCCCCCGCCGGGTAAGGCATGCCTTACGTGACGCATGCCATTCCGGCCGGTCCGGGCGCGGCTTGCCCGGCTCCTCCGAATTACGCAACAATGGCGTTGTGAAAAAGCGCACCCGTCGGGGCGGCGGCCCATGCCCCCGGCGGGACGGCAGGAGTGAGGAGGCGCGAACAGGCATGGCGGCACACCGCACCGGCGACACCCGCGCCTTCGGTCCCTCCGCGCCGGAGGAGCAGCACGGCACCCGCAACAGGGTCGCGCGCTCCGTCCTCGACCACGGCCCGTCCACCGCGGCCGAACTGGCCGAGCGCCTGGAGCTGACCCAGGCGGCGGTCCGCCGCCACCTGGACGCCCTCGTCGCCGAGGGGGTCGTGGAGCCCCGCGAGAAGCGCGTCTACGGCTCGCGCGGCAGGGGCCGCCCCGCCCGGGTCTTCGCGCTCACCGACCACGGCCGCAACCTCTTCGACCAGGCGTACGACCAGCTCGCGGTCGACGCCCTGCGCTGGATAGCGCGGGCGGCCGGCGACGGCGAGCGCGGCCGGGCCGCGGTGGCGGCCTTCGCCCGCGCGCGGATCACCGCCCAGACCGAGCGGTACCGCGCGGAGCTGGAGAAAGCGGCCCCCGAGGACCGGGCCGGGGTACTGGCCCGGGCCCTGTCCAGGGACGGGTACGCTGCCACCGCGCGCAGTGCGCCCGCCCCCGCCGGCGGAGCCCCCGCAGGGGAGCAGCTCTGCCAGCACCACTGCCCGGTGGCCCACGCGGCCGAGCAGTTCCCGCAGCTGTGCGAGGCGGAGACCGAGGTCTTCTCCCGCCTGCTCGGCACCCATGTGCAGCGTCTGGCCACCATCGCCCACGGCGACGGGGTGTGCACGACGTTCATCCCCGGGACGGCCCCCGGAACGGAATCCGGGACACCCCCCAAGACCACCACAGCATCCGCAAGCACAGCCGGGAGGAACCCCGCATGACTCTCCCCACGGAGACTGCCCACCCCGAACTGGAGGGGCTGGGCAAGTACGAGTACGGCTGGGCCGACCCGGACGCCGCCGGCGCCTCGGCCAAGCGCGGCCTCTCCGAGGAGGTCGTCCGCGACATCTCGGCGAAGAAGTCCGAGCCGGAGTGGATGCTCAAGCTCCGCCTCAAGGGCCTGCGGCTCTTCCAGAAGAAGCCCATGCCGAACTGGGGCTCCGACCTGAGCGGCATCGACTTCGACAACATCAAGTACTTCGTGCGGTCCACCGAGAAGCAGGCCCAGTCCTGGGAGGACCTGCCGGAGGACATCAAGAACACCTACGACAGGCTGGGCATCCCCGAGGCGGAGAAGCAGCGGCTGGTCGCCGGTGTCGCGGCCCAGTACGAGTCCGAGGTGGTCTACCACCAGATCCGCGAGGACCTGGAGAGCCAGGGCGTCATCTTCCTGGACACCGACACCGCCCTGCGGGAGCACCCGGAGCTGTTCCAGGAGTACTTCGGCACCGTCATCCCGGCCGGCGACAACAAGTTCGCCGCGCTGAACACGGCGGTGTGGTCCGGCGGGTCGTTCATCTACGTGCCCAAGGGCGTCCACGTGGACATCCCGCTCCAGGCCTACTTCCGGATCAACACCGAGAACATGGGCCAGTTCGAGCGGACGCTGATCATCGTCGACGAGGACGCCTACGTCCACTACGTCGAGGGCTGCACCGCGCCGATCTACCAGTCGGACTCGCTGCACTCCGCGGTCGTGGAGATCATCGTCAAGAAGGGCGCCCGCTGCCGCTACACGACCATCCAGAACTGGTCGAACAACGTGTACAACCTGGTCACCAAGCGCGCCGTGGCCTACGAGGGCGCGACGATGGAGTGGGTCGACGGCAACATCGGCTCCAAGGTGACCATGAAGTACCCGGCCGTCTACCTGATGGGCGAGCACGCCAAGGGCGAGACCCTCTCGATCGCCTTCGCGGGCGAGGGCCAGCACCAGGACGCCGGTGCCAAGATGGTGCACATGGCGCCCAACACCTCGTCCAACATCGTCTCCAAGTCGGTGGCGCGGGGCGGCGGCCGCACCTCGTACCGCGGTCTGATCGAGATCGGCGAGGGCGCCGCGGGCTCCAAGTCCAACGTGCTGTGCGACGCGCTGCTGGTGGACACCGTCTCGCGCTCCGACACCTACCCCTACGTCGACGTCCGCGAGGACGACGTGACGATGGGCCACGAGGCGACGGTCTCCAAGGTCAGCGACGACCAGCTGTTCTACCTGATGCAGCGCGGTCTGTCCGAGGACGAGGCGATGGCGATGATCGTGCGCGGCTTCGTGGAGCCGATCGCCAAGGAGCTCCCCATGGAGTACGCGCTGGAGCTGAACCGGCTGATCGAGCTGCAGATGGAGGGCGCGGTCGGCTGACCCGCCGGTCAGCCCCCGGCCGGCCGGTCGGTCCCCGGCCGGCCGGCACCCCGTTCGGCGGGTCGTCCGGCCGGGACAGGCCGGACCGGCCCCAGGCCCACCCCGTGTGACCGTGAGCGAGCCGGCGGACCGGAGTCCCCGAGGCAAGCGAACACAAAAATTAGGAGCAACACGACAGCCATGGCTGAGGCTCAGAACATCCCGGTGGGATCCACCACCGCCGGATCGATCGCGGTGGCCGCCGAGTCCACCGTCGCGACGCGGATGAGCGCGCCGCCGTCCTTCGAGGTGGCCGACTTCCCGGTCCCGCACGGCCGCGAGGAGGAGTGGCGCTTCACCCCCCTGGAGCGGCTGCGGGGCCTGCACGACGGCACCGCCACGGCGGACGGCGGCGTCAAGGCCGAGGTCTCGGCGCCCGAGGGCGTCACCGTGGAGACCGTCGGCCGGGACGACGCCCGGCTGGGCCGGGCGGGCAGGCCGGTCGACCGGGTCGCGGCGCAGGCCTACAGCGCCTTCGAGAAGGCGACGGTCGTCACCGTGCCCCGGGACACCGTGCTCACCGAGCCGGTCCGGGTCGGCGTCCAGGGTCAGGGCGGGGTCTCCTTCGGGCACACCGTCTTCGAGCTGAAGCCCTTCGCCGAGGCCGTCGTCGTCATCGACCACACCGGTGACGGCGTGCGCGCCGCCAACGTCGAGTACGTCCTCGGCGACGGCGCGAAGCTGACGGTCGTCTCCGTCCAGGACTGGGACGACACGGCCGTGCACTGCTCCCAGCACAACGCGCTGGTCGGCCGGGACGCCACCTTCCGTTCGGTGGTCGTCACCTTCGGCGGTGACCTCGTGCGGCTCCACCCGCGGGTGAACTACGCGGGCCCGGGCGGCGAGGCCGAGCTGTACGGCCTGTACTTCACCGACAACGGCCAGCACCAGGAGCACCGGCTCTTCGTCGACCACGAGACGCCGAACTGCCGGAGCAACGTCGTCTACAAGGGCGCCCTGCAGGGCGAGGACGCGCACGCGGTGTGGATCGGCGACGTACTGATCCGGGCCTCGGCCACCGGCACCGACACCTACGAGCTCAACCGCAACCTCGTCCTCACCGACGGCGCACGGGTCGACTCGGTCCCCAACCTGGAGATCGAGACCGGTGAGATCGTCGGCGCCGGCCACGCCTCGGCCACCGGCCGCTTCGAGGACGAGCAGCTGTTCTACCTGATGGCGCGCGGCATCCCGGAGCAGGAGGCCCGCCGGCTGGTGGTGCGGGGCTTCTTCGCCGAGCTGGTCCAGCAGATCGGCCTGCCCGACCTCCAGGAACGCCTCCTCGCCAGGATCGACGAGGAGCTCGAGGAGTCGGTCGCATGAGCACCGCGGAGGGCTTCGTCCACGTCGCCAAGCTCGGCGAGCTGGAGGAGGACACCCCCAGGCGGGTGGAGATCGACGGCACGCCGATCTCGGTCGTCCGCACCGAGGGAGAGGTCTTCGCGGTCAACGACATCTGCTCGCACGCGAACGTCTCCCTGTCCGAGGGCGAGGTGGTGGACTGCCACATCGAGTGTTGGCTGCACGGCTCCAGCTTCGACCTGCGCACCGGCAAGCCCGACGGCCCGCCCGCCACGCGCCCCGTCCCCGTATACCCCGTCAAGATCGAAGGAGACGGCCCCGACGCGGCCGTGCTCGTCTCCGTCACCCAGGAGTCCTGAAGCCCCATGGCAACCCTTGAGATCCACGACCTGCACGTCTCCGTCGAGGCAGAGAACGGCCCCACCGAGATCCTGCGCGGCGTCGACCTGACCCTGAAGCAGGGCGAGACGCACGCGATCATGGGCCCCAACGGCTCCGGCAAGTCCACCCTCGCCTACTCGCTGGCGGGCCACCCCAAGTACACGATCACCGGTGGCACCGTGACCCTGGACGGCGAGGACGTCCTGGAGATGAGCGTGGACGAGCGGGCCCGCGCCGGCCTCTTCCTCGCCATGCAGTACCCGGTCGAGGTCCCGGGCGTGTCCGTCTCCAACTTCCTGCGCACCGCCGCCACCGCCATCCGCGGCGAGGCCCCGAAGCTGCGCACCTGGGTGAAGGAGGTCAAGGGGGCCATGGAGCGCCTGAACATCGACCCCGCCTTCGCCGAGCGCAACGTCAACGAGGGCTTCTCCGGCGGCGAGAAGAAGCGCCACGAGATCCTCCAGCTGGAGCTGCTGAAGCCGAAGGTCGCCATCCTCGACGAGACCGACTCCGGTCTGGACGTGGACGCGCTGCGCGTCGTCTCCGAGGGCGTCAACCGCGTCCGGGAGACCGGTGAGGTCGGCACCCTGCTGATCACCCACTACACCCGTATCCTGCGCTACATCAAGCCCGACCACGTCCATGTCTTCGCCGCGGGCCGGATCGCCGAGTCGGGTGGCCCGGAGCTGGCGGACAAGCTGGAGGAAGAGGGCTACGAGGCCTATGTGAAGGGTGGCCAGGCCGCGTGAGCGGCGCGCGCGGGGCCGTCTGCGCGGCGGTCCCGCCGACCACCGACGTTCCCCGGCCGGGCCGGGCGGGCGACGACGCGAACGGAGAGACACGAGCGTGACACAGCTGCCGGGCCTTCTCGACACCGAGGCGATCCGCAAGGACTTCCCGCTGCTGGACCGCACGGTCCACGACGGGAAGAAGGTCGTGTACCTGGACAACGCGGCGACCTCCCAGAAGCCGAACCAGGTCCTCGACGCGCTGAACGACTACTACGTGCGGCACAACGCCAACGTCCACCGCGGTGTGCACGTACTCGCCGAGGAGGCCACGGCGCTGTACGAGGGAGCGCGCGACAAGATCGCCGCCTTCGTCAACGCACCGAGCCGCGACGAGGTGATCTTCACCAAGAACGCCTCGGAGTCGCTCAACCTCGTGGCGAACATGCTCGGCTGGGCCGACGAGCCGTACCGGGTCGACGACCAGACCGAGATCGTCATCACGGAGATGGAGCACCACTCCAACATCGTGCCGTGGCAGCTGCTCGCGCAGCGCACGGGCGCGAAGCTGAAGTGGTTCGGCCTGACCGACGACGGCCGTCTCGACCTGTCCGGCATCGAGCAGATCATCACCGAGCGGACCAAGGTCGTCTCGTTCGTGCTGGTCTCCAACATCCTGGGCACGGTCAACCCGGTCGAGACGATCGTCCGCCGCGCCCAGGAGGTGGGCGCCCTGGTGGTGATCGACGCCTCCCAGGCCGCCCCGCACATGGCGCTGGACGTCCAGGCGCTCCAGGCCGACTTCGTGGCCTTCACCGGCCACAAGATGTGCGGCCCGACCGGCATCGGCGTGCTGTGGGGACGCCAGGAGCTGCTGGAGGACCTGCCGCCGTTCCTCGGCGGCGGCGAGATGATCGAGACCGTCTCGATGAGCTCCTCCACCTACGCCCCCGCGCCGCACAAGTTCGAGGCCGGCACGCCGCCCATCGCCCAGGCCGTCGGGCTGGGCGCGGCGGTGGACTACCTGTCGTCCGTCGGCATGGACCGCATCGCCGCCCATGAGCACGCCATCACCGAGTACGCGGTCGCGCGGCTGCGCGAGGTGCCCGACCTGCGGGTCATCGGCCCGGCCACGGCCGAGGACCGGGGTGCCGCGATCTCCTTCACGCTCGGTGACATCCATCCCCACGACGTGGGACAGGTACTCGACGAACAGGGCATCGCGGTCCGGGTCGGCCACCACTGCGCGCGCCCCGTCTGCCTGCGGTACGGAATTCCCGCGACCACCCGAGCGTCGTTCTATCTGTACTCCACCCCCGCCGAGGTCGACGCCCTGGTGGAGGGACTGGAGTACGTACGGAACTTCTTCGGGTGAGGTTCCGGCCCGGCTCACGTCGGGCGACCGACCGACGACGCAGCGGCTGAAGGTGACTCGTGAGGCTTGACTCCATGTACCAGGACGTGATCCTGGACCACTACAAGCACCCGCACGGACGGGGGCTCCGCGACGGCGACGCCGAGGTGCACCACGTGAACCCGACGTGCGGCGACGAGGTGACCCTGCGGGTGCGGCTGGACGGCTCCACCGTCGCGGACGTCAGCTACGAGGGGCAGGGCTGTTCCATCAGCCAGGCCAGCGCCTCGGTGCTGAACGACCTGCTGGTCGGCAAGGAGCTCGACGAGGCGCGCAGGATCCAGGAGACCTTCCTGGAGCTGATGCAGTCCAAGGGCCGGATCGAGCCGGACGAGGCCATGGAGGAGATCCTGGAGGACGCGGTGGCGTTCGCGGGGGTCTCCAAGTACCCGGCGCGCGTCAAATGTGCTCTGCTGAGCTGGATGGCATGGAAGGACGCCACCGCCCAGGCGCTGGGCGGCGGCGCGGTAGAGGAGAAGGCCGAGGAGGCCACCGCATGAGCGAGACCCCGACCACGACGAAACCGGCGAGCGAGGACGAGGTCCGCGAGGCGCTGTACGACGTCGTGGACCCCGAGCTGGGCATCGACGTCGTCAACCTGGGCCTGATCTACGGCATCCACGTCGACGACGACAACAGCGTGACCCTGGACATGACCCTCACGTCCGCGGCCTGCCCGCTGACCGACGTGATCGAGGACCAGGCCCGGTCGGCGACCGAGGGCCTGGTCAGGGAGCTGCGGATCAACTGGGTCTGGATGCCCCCGTGGGGTCCGGACAAGATCACCGACGAGGGGCGCGAGCAGCTCCGCGCCCTGGGCTTCAACGTCTGAGGTCCCGGACACCGGGCCCGGACCACGGATCCTCCGGCACCGCCCGGCGGCCGGGACCCCGCGTCCCGGCCGCCGGGCGTTCCGCGTGCGGTCCCGGCCGCCGCGTAGCCTCCCGCGCATGGCGTATCTGACACTGGCCTGCGCGATCCTGGCCGAGGTGCTCGCGACCACCTCGATGAAGTACAGCAACGGCTTCACCCGGCTGTGGCCCAGTCTGGGGACCGCCGCCGGATACCTCGTGGCGTTCGTGCTGCTCGCACAGACGCTCAGGACGATGTCCGTGGGCACCGCCTACGCGATCTGGTCGGGGGCCGGCACCGCCCTCGTCGCCGTGATCGGCATGGTCTTCATCGGCGAGGCGGTCAACGCCGCCCGGATCACCGGCATCCTCCTGGTCATCGCGGGAGTGGTGGTCCTCAACCTGGGCGGCGGGCACTGAGCCGCCCCGCCCGGTCGTCCGCCCGGCTGCCTGCCGGGCGGACGACCGGAGGGACGCGGGGGCGGGCGGGGCCCCGGAGGGGTGGGGCCCGCGTCCGGCACGCGGGACCGGTTCGCCTCGGCGGAGCGTGTCCGGATAGCGTTTGGCCATGACCGATGCACCCGCCCCCGCCAACCGCAGCACCGGCGCCGTCGCCGCCGGACTCGCCACCGTGACCCCCGACGGGACCGTTCTCGACACCTGGTTCCCCACCCCCGAGCTGACCGGCGCGGACAGCGCGGAAAGTTCCGGCGCCGCGGGGGCCGGCCCGGCCGGGACCGAGCGGCTGGACGCAGTACGCGCCGCCGAACTGCTGGGCGACGCCGCGCCGCAGGCGCTGGGCCCGGACCCGCTCCGCGGTGTCGAGGTCGTCGCCGTCCGCACGGTGATCTCCTCGCTGGAGGACAAGCCGCTGGACGCGCACGACGTGTACCTGCGGCTGCATCTGCTCAGCCACCGTCTGGTGCGGCCGCACGGCCTGAACCTGGAGGGGGTCTTCGGTCTGCTCGCCAACGTGGCCTGGACCGGTCTCGGCCCCGTTCCCGTGGACCGTGTCGAACAGGCCCGGCTCGCCGCCCGCGCCGCCGGCAAGCAGCTCACGGTCACCAGTGTCGACAAGTTCCCCCGGATGACCGACTACGTCATCCCCAAGGGCGTGCGCATCGGCGACGCCGACCGGGTGCGGCTGGGTGCCCACCTGGCCTCCGGCACCACCGTGATGCACGAGGGCTTCGTCAACTTCAACGCCGGAACGCTGGGCACCTCCATGGTCGAGGGCCGGATCAGTGCGGGCGTCGTCGTCGGCGACGGCTCCGACATCGGCGGCGGCGCCTCGATCATGGGCACCCTCTCCGGCGGCGGCAGGCAGACCATCTCCATCGGCAGCCGCTGCCTGCTGGGCGCCGAGGCGGGCCTGGGCATCTCGCTCGGCGACGACTGCATCGTGGAGGCCGGCCTGTACCTGACGGCGGGCACCCGGGTCACCCTGCCCGACGGCCAGGTCGTCAAGGCGCTGGAGCTGTCCGGCGCCAACAACCTCCTCTTCCGCCGCAACTCCACCACCGGGACCGTCGAGGCCCTCCAGCGCTCCGGCTCCTGGGGCGGCCTCAACGAGGCGCTGCACAGCCACAACTGACCCGCCGCCCGGAGCCGCCCGGTGCCCGTCACCGGGCGGCCTTCTCCCGCGGCCCCGCCGCCCGCCCCGGGAGGCGGGGCCGTTAC
This sequence comes from Streptomyces rubellus, assembly GCF_036323805.1. Classification (NCBI taxonomy): domain Bacteria; kingdom Bacillati; phylum Actinomycetota; class Actinomycetes; order Kitasatosporales; family Streptomycetaceae; genus Streptomyces; species Streptomyces rubellus. The sequence continues at coordinate 106,605 of NZ_JAZDCX010000016.1, read as the reverse complement.
CCTGTGCGGCCATGGGTGATCTCGCGACCGGAATGCGCTACCTGGGGCAGGGCCAGAAATGGGTCCTGCGCAACGGACGGTGGTTCGGCTTCGGCCTGCTGCCCGCCCTCGTCACCCTGGTGCTGTACGCGGCGGCCCTGACCGCCCTCGCCCTCTGGGCCGACGACCTGGTGGCCTGGGCCACCCCGTTCGCCGACGACTGGGACTCGCCCTGGCCCGGGCTGCTGCGCGGCACGCTCACCGCGCTGCTGTTCGCCGGGGGCCTGCTGCTGGCGGTGCTCACCTTCACCGCCGTCACCCTGCTGGTCGGCGACCCCTTCTACGAGTCGCTCTCGGAGAAGGTCGAGGAGTCCGTCGGAGGTGTCACCGAGGGCCCCGACATCCCGCTGCTGCGGAGTCTGTGGATCTCGCTGTGCGACAGCCTCTACGTCCTGATGCGCGCCCTGGCCCTCGCGGTGCCGCTGTTCGCGCTCGGCTTCGTCCCGGTGCTCGGCCAGACCGTCGTGCCGGTGCTCGGCCTCGCCGTCTCGGGATTCTTCCTCACCCTGGAACTCACCTCGGTCGCCATGCAGCGCCGCACCATCCCCGTCCGGGAGCGGCTGCGCATGCTGCGCGGACGCAAGACCCTCGCCCTGGGCTTCGGCGGGCCGCTGGTGCTGTGCTTCCTGGTGCCGCTGGCGGCGGTCTTCCTGATGCCGGGAGCGGTCGCGGGCGCCGCCCTGCTGGTGCGGGACCTCGCGGACGGCGGCGCGGACGGCGACGGCGGTGGCGGTGCGAGCGGGAGCGGGGAGGGCGCCCCCGGTCCGGCACCCGGCCCGCGGGATACCCGGCCTACCCCAGGGCCCGCCTGAGGGCTTCGGCCAGCCGCCCGGTCAGCGCGTCGTCCGCCGGGAGCAGCGGCGGGCGGGGCGGCCCGCCCGGCAGCCCGGCCGCGGCGAACAGCGCCTTGACGGCGACCGCCTCCGGCACCTCGGACACCAGGGCGTCGATCAGCGGGGCCAGGGCCCGGTGCCGCCGGGCGGCCTCGTCGGAGTCTCCGGCGTCGAAGGCGTCCAGGACGCCCCGCACGGCGGGCCCGGCCACATTGGCGGCCGCGCTGACACAGCCGTGGGCTCCGATCGCGCGCAGCGGCAGGTTCAGCTCGTCGCGGCCGGAGTAGTACCGCAGCCCGGTGGAGCCCAGCACCTTCGCCGGCTTCAGCAGGTCCCCCGCGCGGTCCAGCACCCCGTGGACGCGCGGGTGCTCCGCCAGCCGCCGCAGCGTGTCGGCGGTCAGTGCGGTCCCCTCGCCGCTGCGGGCGGGCACGTCGAGGAGCAGCACCGGCAGGTCGGTGGCGTCGGCGACGGCGGCCAGCTGACGGGCGGCGGCCTCCTGGACGGGCGAGGCGCAGTACGGCGCGCCCGCCAGCAGCCCGTGGGCGCCCGCCCGTGCCGCGGCCCGGGCCAGCTCCACCGAGCGCCTGGTGCCGCCCGTGCCGACGTCCGCCACGATCCGGGCCCGGTCGCCGGCGGTCTCGGCCACGGCCCGCACCAGGGCGGTCCGCTCCGCGTCGGAGACGGTCGCGGACTCGCCGGTGGCGCCGCCCAGCACCAGGGCGTCGCAGCCGCCCCGGTCCACCAGATGGGCGGCGAGCCGCCGGGCGGCGGGCAGGTCCAGCTCGCCACCGGGGGTGAACGGAGTGATCATGGCCGCGGCGACCCGGCCGAAGGGGGAGTCGGTCATGGGGCGAGTCTCGCCCACGCCGCCGCGGACGGTCCAACGGGTCCCGTCAGCGGTCGTCGTCGGCGGAGCCGCGCTCCCGGGGGAACTCGTCGGTGGGCAGGACGAGACCGACGGGAGTGTCCCCGAGGTCGAGCACCTCGCCGAAGCCGACGGCGAGGTGGCTTCGGTACTCGCCGTCCTTGGGGTGGGTGAACAGATGGCACCGAGCGGTGTACGGGTCGACGATCAGGTAGGAGGGAACTCCCGCGGCGGCGTAGGCCTCGCACTTCTTGCCGTAGTCGTTGTGGCGCGTGGCCTCCGAGATCACCTCGGCGACGAACTGGATGTCCTGGTAGCGCCACCGTCCCCGGCCGGTCTGGCGTGCGCCCTCCGCCAGGAGCACCATGTCCGGCGCGAACCCGTTGGAAGGGCCGGGGAAGTCGATCCGGACGTCCGACTTCAACCGGTTCCGCGGATGCCGCGAGCGCAGATGGTCGTACAGAGCGGCGATGATCTCCCAGTGCGTGTCGCGCTGCGGCGTCATGTGGACGGTCCCCTCGACGATCTCGGCCTTGTAGCCCTCGGGGACGGGCATCCGCTCCAGCAGCTCGAACAGTTCGTCCAGGCTGGGCTCGCTGCTGTCGGTCATCTCGATCCTGTCGGTGAGCTCGACGGTCATCGGTGTGCCGCTCCTCCCCGCCGCGCCGGGCGGCGCAACCGCACGGTCCAACGATACGAGTGTCGGACCGGTCACGCCCGGTCGCGGAGGTTCCGGCCGTGCCGCCCCCGCCGGGGGCGGCACGGCCGGAGCGGGGCCGTGTCGCTCAAGGGCCGCTCAGGGGCGGAAGCGGATCACCTGGGGGTCGTGGTCGCTGGCCTGGTCGGCGAACTCCGCGTTGACGTGGACGATGTCGTAGTCGAAGCGGCGGATCCCGGGGGAGACCAGGGTCTGGTCCAGCACCTGGGAGTTGCCGTCGTAGACGTAGGTGTAGCGCTCGTCCGCGGGCAGCGAGAACACCGCGCTGCGCAGCACCCCGCCCGCCGTCAGCTCACGGGTGGTGGCGGAGAACTCGAAGTCGTTGATGTCGCCCAGGACCACGACGTCCGCCTTCCGCTCCACCGCCAGCACCTGCCGCACGAAGCCGTTGACCACCTTCGCCTGCCGGTGCCGCTGGGTCTCGGAGGAACGGTTCGGCGGCTGGACGGCCGCGTGCAGGGACTGGTCGCCGCCCTTGGAGGCGAAGTGGTTGGCGACCACGATCACCGTCCGGCCGCGGAAGCGGAACTCGCCCGCCAGCGGCTTGCGGCTGTCCTCCCAGGCCGCGTCCTCCGGTGCGATCCGGGCGGGGGAGTGGGTCAGCGCCGCCTTTCCGCGCACCCGCTTCACCCCGGCCGCCGTGGTCGCGTCCGCGCCGGGCCGGTCCGTGAAGGAGACCCGCCCGGGGTTGAAGAGGAGGACGTTGCGGATGTTGCCGCCGGGCTGGCCGCCGTCGGCGTCGTCGGCCGGGTCGACGGAGCGCCAGTCGTAGCGCGGGCCGCCCGCCGCCACGATGGCCTCGGTGAAGCGCTCCAGCGTTTCGCCGGCGCTCACCACCTCGTCGTTCTCGGGCCCGTTGTCGTCCTGGATCTCCTCCAGGGCGAGGATGTCGGGGGAGGCGAGGTTCTCCACCACGCCCCGGGCCAGCCGGTCGAACTTCTCCTGGTCGTTGCCCGGGTGGAGGTTCTCCACGTTGTAGGTGGCCACGGCCAGCTCGCCGTGGTGCTGGCGGCGGGTGCGCTCCCGCGCCAGGCCGCCGTCGGCCACGGTGCCCAGCTCGCGGGCGGCCAGGTGGTAGCCGCCGTACTGGTCGTAGTCCAGCGGGCCGGTGGTGGCGCCGGTGAGCACGTCGCCGGTGTTCGCGGTGGGGAAGGGCGCCTCGGCCAGGGGGGTCAGCGACTCGACCTTCAGACGGCCGGGGTTGGGCCGGTCGTAGCCGCCGTAGACGGTGCCGCCGCGCGGGGTGGGGTGCTGCCGCGGCTCGACGGTCACCCACAGCTCGGCGTGCTCGGTGCTGGGGCCGGTGACCCGTGCGTCGCGGATCTGGACGTCCATGCCCTCCAGCGACTCGTAGCGGTCCAGCGCGTAGGTGCCGGGCCGCAGTCCGAGCCCTTCGACGCTCCCGCCCGCGGCCGGGTCGCCCTGGGGGGCGTACCGCTCGGGGACGGCGGCGGAGTCCAGGACCACCGGGGCGGGCAGGGGGTTGCCCGAGGAGACGACGGCGACCTGGGGGCGGGATATCTGGGTGACCGTCTGGTTCCCGGAGGAGCCGCCGCCCGGGCGGTACTCGCCCACGGTGCCGGAGACCCTCACCAGGTCGCCGACGGCGACCTGCGGAGCGGAGCCGGTGAAGACGAACAGCCCCTCGCTGGTGGCGGGGTCGGCGTCGGGGGCGGTGTCCTGCATCCAGAAGCCGCGCGAGCCGTAGGCGCGGACTCCGGTGACCACCCCGGACACCTCCGAGACCTGCTCGCCGGCCAGCGGGGAGACACGGGTGGTGCCCTGGATGTCGTGGATGCGGACCGGGCCGCCGGTCCCGTCGCCGCCGGCGGACGCCGCGGAGGCGGGCACGGCCAGCAGCGTCGAGGTGAGCGCGGCGACGGTGAGTGCGGCGGTACGGGCCGTGGATCTGCTCAAGGGTCCCTCCGGGGACGGGTGATGGCGGGGCGGTGGGGGAGCGGCGGTCGTGCCGTTCGTACCGCCCCGGTGCGCACCGTGCGGTTTCTACGCGCGTAACGTGCCGTCCCCGTCCGTCCGTTGTCAAGCGGTCCGGGTGGCCGCGGGGGGAAGATCCGGTGAACCGGACGGCCGGCCGCGGAAGCCGGTCTACGCTGGAACGGCGTCACGCCCGTACGCCCCGCCGAGGAGCCTCTCCCCATGACCGACGACCGTCCCGCCGCGCCCCCCGTACGGCTTCCCGCGGAGGCCGCGCTGGCGCGGGACGCGCTGGCCTCACCGCTGCTGTCCCGGGCCGCCGGGCTGGCCCGCTGGGCGGGCGGCCGTACGGAGGCCGTCCGGGCCGGTGCCGGGGGCGGGCCGCCCGCCGGGCTTCCGGCGGAGGCCGCCGCCCCCTTCGGCCCCGGCGAGGCGGACGACGGGGACGGCCCGCTGCGGGCGGCACGGGTCTGGGAGCTGGCCGTCGGCACCGGTCTGCTGGAACTCCGCGCGGACGGCGGGGACGGCGCGGCCCGTACGGCCGTCCCCGGGGCGAGGTACGCCCTGCTCACCGGGGGAAGCCCGGCCGAGGCGCTGGAGATCTGGTACGAGGGACTGGAGACGGTGCTCGCCGCCCGGCAGCCGGACCGGGACGGCGACGGCCTCCTCGACAGCGCCCTGGACACCCTCTACCGGATGGCCGCCCGTGACTCCGGCGGCTCCGCCGGGGAGACCGGACCGATGGTGCCGCTGCCGGTGCTCGCCGCCTCGGCGGTCGCCCCCGACGACATGGACGACCCCACCGACACCGTCCTGGAGAGGGTCTCGGCGGCGATGGTCGCGCTGGACGAGGGGTTCCGGACGCTGGCGCCGACCGGGGCCGTCGTCCACCGGCCGGTGGACGGGGCCCTGTTCGAGGAGGACGGTGGCGTGTCCGGCGGCTCCGCGGAGGAGCCCGGCGGCCCCGCCGGGGAGGAGGTCGCCCGCTACGGCATGGTGCGGCTCACCCCGCTCGGCCTGTACGGCGTACGGCGGCGGTTGCTGGCGGCGGGCGTGCCGGCCCCGGTCGTGGGCGACCTCGCCGGGCACGCCGCCGGTGACCTGCTGGCCGCCCTGCCCGGGCACGGCGAGGAGGCCGCCCGCGGGGAGATCGAGCACTGGCTCGCCCGGCGCGCCCCGTTGGAGGCCGCCCGGGAACTCCTCGCCGCGGCGCGGGGCGACGACCGGGACGCGCCGCGCCGCCGGCTCGCCTGCCAGCAGGCGCTCTCCCTGGCCGGCGCGGAGGCCGAGCCAGCCCTGCGGGAGGTCCTGGACGACGGCCAGCTGGGCGGGCTGGCCCGGGTCTGGCTCTCCGAGCGGGGCCTCGCCGATGTCCCGGCGCCGTCCGAGGAGATGGTCTTCTGGCTCACCGTGGACACCCTGGCCGCCCAGCTGGCCACGGCGGACGACGCCGCCGGGGCGGGCGGTTCGGACGAGCTGCGCGATCTGGTGCGCGGCCTGGTCGACGGGCACAGCGGCTTCTTCGACAAGGCGTGGCGCGTCGACCACCCGGCGACCGGTGAGGTGCTGGAGGCGATGAGCCGGGTGCACCCCGACCGGCAGGCGGCGAAGGACGCGCGCAGGGCGGCGTACAGGGCGCGGTCGCGCGGCTGAGGCGGCCGGTTGGCGCCGAGTTCAGCCGGAGTTCGCCCGGGGGCGGGATCGTGGTCGGCATTCGTCCGGAATCGCGGAGCCGACGGGAGAGACGATGCCCACCAGCGCGACCAGTGGTACGGCCGGCAGCGGGGAACTCACCAGAAGGACCGTCGTGGCGGGCGCCGGGGTCGCCCTGACGGGCAGCGCGGGCGTCCTGGCCGCCGCGCCGGCCGCGCCCGGCGCGCCGGAGCGGGCCGGGGGACACGACGGGGCAGGCGGGGAGACGGCGCACGGGCGCGGGCGCGGCGGGGAGCCGGGCTACGGTCCGTTGCTGCCCGACCCCGCCGGGCTGCTCGCGCTGCCCGCGGGCTTCTCGTACCGCGTCCTCACCCACTGCGGGGTCACCCGGCTGGAGAGCGGCGAGCACACGCCCGCGGGGCATGACGGCACCGCCGCCTTCGACGGCCCCCGGGGGAGGGTGCTGCTGGTCAACAACCACGAGCTGAAGGGGCCCCGGAGCGACTGGGAGCACCCCGTGCCGCTCGCCGAGGGTCTGGTCTACGACCCGGCCGCCGCGGGCGGCTGCACGGTGGTGGAGGTCTCCCCGCACGGCGAGAAACTCGCCGAGTGGGTCGGCATCGCGGGTACCTCCACCAACTGCGCGGGCGGGGTGACCCCCTGGGGCACCTGGCTGACCTGCGAGGAGAACTCCGACCGGGCCGGTGAGAACGGCATGACCCGCGACCACGGCTACGTCTTCGAGGTCGATCCCCTCGACCGGCGGGCCAACCGCGACCCGGAACCGGTCAGGGCGCTGGGCCGCTTCGACCACGAGGCCGTGGTGGTCGATCCGCGGAGCGGTCACCTGTATCTGACGGAGGACGACTCCAGGCCCAACGGCCTGCTGTACCGCTGGACGCCGCCGAAGGGCTTCCGGCACGGGCGCGGCCGGCTGCGTACGCTCGCCGCCGACGCGGGCAGGCTCCAGGCGTTCCGCTGCTTCGACTCCGGCGGCCGGTTCGTCGACGACCTCTCCCGCGCGGTGCGGCCCGGCACGGTCTACGGCGTGGACTGGGTGGACGTCCCCGACCGCGACGCGCGCGAGGTGCCCGTACGGAAGCAGTTCACCGGCAGCCGGGTCACCCGGGCCCGCAAGCTGGAGGGCATGTGGTGGGCCGACGGCGGCGCGTACGTGGTCGCCTCCTACGCCCGCGCGGACGACGGGAGCCCGGGGGAGCCGCACGACGGCCAGGTGTGGTTCTACCAGCCCCGCCGCCGCACCCTCACCCTGAAGCTGCGCTTCGGCGTCAACCGGGACCCGCTGGCGCCCGGCGGCGCGGACGGCCCGGACAACATCACGGTCTCGCCGTACGGCGGGGTGATCCTCGCCGAGGACGGCGAGGGACTCCAGCACCTGCTGGGTGCCGACGACAGCGGCCGTACGTACCCCATCGCACGCAACGAGCTGAACATCGGGACGGCCGGGGAGCCGGAGTACGCCGAGTTCGCGGGGGTGTGCTTCGCGCGTGACGGCCGGACGCTGTACGCCTGTGTGCAGGAACCGGGGATCATGTTCGCGATCACCGGTCCCTGGGAGCGCCGCCGGTAGGGCTCCGGGGCCGGCCGGAGAGCGGGGAAGGCGGGGAGAGGGCCGGCCCGCCCGGGAGAGGGCGCCCTCCGCGGGACCGGCGCGCCGGTGCTCGGGCGGCGCTCAGGCCGCGGTGCTCACCCCGGCCTGTCCGGCCGCCCGCCACAGGGCCCACAGCCGGTCCAGCTCGGCCAGCTCGGTCCGCGTCCACGGCCGGTCGCCATGGGCGCGTACGAAGGCGCGCAGCGCCTCGTTCGCCTGGGCGGACGTCTGGGGCCGGGACTGCTGGGATCCGTGCTCGGGAGTGGTGGACATGCTTCCAGCGTAGGCGCTGGATATGACATCGGCAGGCCCTGCCACTTTCCCTCCGTTCTTATCGCTCAAACCTCAATCACCTGGAAAATCTCGTCAAGCGCCACTGACCTGCGAATACCCGTTCCACTTAACGGCGGGGAGGACGCCGCCCCGCCGCGCCGGTGCGACGGATGTCACTCCACCGGGCCCCGCGCGGGGGCGTCCTACAGGGCCGCGCCCCCGGGTTTGACCATGCCGCGGACCGTGCGGGAGTCCACGTAGTCGCCCAGCGCCGTCATCTCCCACTCACCCGAGTACTGGCGGACCAGTTTGCACATCAGCACGCCCGTGCGCGGCTCGGAGCCGGTCAGGTCGAACCGGACCAGTTCCTCCCCGGTGACGGCGTCCAGCAGCCGGCAGTACGCCTTGGCCACCTCGGTGAACTTCTGCCCGGAGAAGGAGTTGACGGTGAAGACCAGACCCGTCACCTGGGGCGGCAGACCGCCCAGCTGGACGGTGATGCTCTCGTCGTCCCCCGCGCCCTCGCCGGTGAGGTTGTCACCGGAGTGCTGGACGGCGCCGTTCAGGATGGCGAGCCTGCCGAAGTAGCAGTTGTCGATCTTCTTGCGGTCGGGGCCGTAGGCGATGACCGAGGCGTCCAGGTCCACGTTCTTGCCGCGGAAGGCGGGCTCCCAGCCCAGTCCCATCCGCACCGAGCCGAGCAGCGGTTTGCCGCCCTTGACCAGGGAGACCGTCTGGTGCTTGCGCAGGTCGACCCGGCCCTTGTCCAGGTTGATCTTCCCGCCGGACGCGGGCGCGGGCGCGGGGGCCGGGGCGGCGGCCGCGGGCGGTGCGGGCGGCACGGGGGGCGCCACCGGTGCGGCCGGCGCGGTGGCGGGCTCCTCCACCGTCACGCCGAAGTCCGTGGCGATGCCGGCCAGCCCGTCGGCGTACCCCTGGCCGACCGCGCGCACCTTCCACGCCCCGCCCCGGCGGTAGACCTCGACGACCACCAGTGCCGTCTCCGGACCCAGCCGGGGCGGGGTGAAGGTGGCCACCACCGTGCCGCTCGCGGCGTCCCGGACGGTGGCGGTGGGCTCGGTGCCGGCGAAGGTCGCGCCGGGGGTGTCGAGGCTGGCGGTCACCACCACCTTCTCGATGCCGGCGGGCACCGCTTGGGTGTCCACGGTGATCGTGTCCCGGCCGTCCGCGGCGCTGTGCGTCACCCCCGGTGCCGACGGCTGGTTGTAGAAGACGAAGTCGTCGTCGGAGCGCACCCTGCCGTCGGCGGTGAGCAGCAGGCCGGACACGTCGAGCCGGACCGGCGCGGTGACGTCCACCGCCACCCGGGCCGCGGACAGGGGAAGGTTCGAGCCGGGAGTCATCGCAGTCATGGTCCGGATAACGGACAGCGGCGCCGTGCGGTTCCGGCGGGTCCGGCCGGGGGCCCGCCGGGGCGGTTCACAGGCCGTCCGGCCAGTCGGGCGGCTCGGTGCAGAAGGTGCCGCCCAGGTGGGCGTGCTCGGGGTCGTCCGGGTCCGGTTCGCCCTGCTCGGCGATCAGCCGCCCGGCGTACCGCTCGGAGTCGTCGCGCGGCTCGTACCCCAGGGCGCGGGCCGGGTCCAGGTCCCACCACAGCCGGGTGTTGGCCGAGGAGCCGTAGACGACGGTGTGCCCGACCTCCGGCGCGGTCAGGGCGGCGTGCAGCAGCCGGGCGCAGTCGGCGGGGCTCAGCCAGGTGGACAGCATGCGCACGGTGGTCGGCTCCGGGAAGCAGGAGCCGATCCGGACGGAGACGGTCTCGATCCCGGCGCGGTCCCAGTAGAGCTGGGCGAGGTCCTCGCCGAAGCACTTCGACAGGCCGTAGAAGGTGTCCGGCCGGTGGGGGCCGCCGGCGCCGAGCGGCGGTTCCCCGGGGCGGGGCGGGGCGGCGAAGCCCACCGCGTGGTTAGAGGAGGCGAACACGACGCGGCGCACGCCCGCCGCGCGGGCCGCCTCGTAGAGGTGGTAGGTGCCCTCGACGTTCGCGCGCATGATGTCGCCGAAGGGAGCCTCTCCGGAGATGCCCGCCAGATGGACGATCGCGTCGGTGCCCCGCACCGCCTCCCGCAGCGCGGCGGTGTCGGAGAGATCGGCGGTGACGGCGTCCGGCTCGCCCTCGACGGGGCGGGCGTCGAACAGGCGCAGCGCGTAGCCGTACGGCGGGAGCAGCTCGCGCATCCGGGTGCCGATGCCGCCGGCGGCGCCGGTGAGCAGAACGGTGCGGGGGACGGGCATCGGCGTCTCCGTTCATGAATGATGTTCACATATGGGATCACGCTAAGGAGTCCACCCGAACGCCGTCAAGAGGTGCCGCCCCATCTTCCGGGCCGGTCCGGGAGGGTGGCGTGTCCGGCCGTGATTCACACCGATGTACGGCGGACAGCCGGGTGGACACCTGTCGGGAAGGGTGCCGCTGTTCTACCCTTCGGCCGTTCCCTGATCACTTCCGCCGCCCGCCCTCCCCCCCTGTTCCCTCGTCCCGCCCCTTCGACCGAGGAGCTGCCGATGCGCGCCTCCGCCTTCCTCTACCCCTGGGACGTCGTCGGGGACCCCGACGCCGCCCGCCGGATCGCCGACCTGGGAGTCCGGCAGGTCACCCTCGCCTCCGCCTACCACTCAACCCGGGCGCTCACCCCGCGCCACCCGCGCCACCGGATCGTCACCGCCGAGCACTCAGCCGTGTACTACCCGGTGGATCCGGCCCGTTGGGCCGGCCGCGCCCTGCGTCCGTACCCGCAGCGCTGGACGGAGGGCGAGGACCCGTTCGGCGCGGCGGCCGAGGCGCTGGCCGGCGCCGGACTCGAGGTGCACTCCTGGGTGATCCTGGCCCACAACACCCGGCTGGGCGCCGAACACCCCGGCATCCGGGTGCGCAACGCCCACGGCGACTCCTATCCCTGGGCGCCCTGCATCGCCCGGGAGGAGGTGCGCGCCTACGCCGTCTCGCTCGCCGCGGAGGCCGCCGTACGGCCCGGCGCGCGCGGCACCGAACTGGAGTCCTGCGGCTGGTACGGGCTGTCCCATCTGAGCGCCCACGACAAGACCGGCGGGGTACGGCTCGGCGGCGCCGGCCAGTATCTGATGTCGCTGTGCTTCTGCCCGGTCTGCGAGGCGGGCTACGCCTCGCTCGGCGCGGACCCCGGGCGGCTGCGGTCGGCCGTCACCGGCGCGCTGGAGCCGCTGTGGGCCGGGGCGTACAACGAGACCGCGCGGGGGCGGGAGGAGGAGTGGGCCGAGGTGGAGGGACTGCTGGGCGCCGAGCTCGCCGCGGTCGCCGCCGCCTGGCGGAACCGGATAGCGAGCGCTTTCCGAAGCGAGGTGGTCGAGGCGGTGCGCGACGCCGCCCGGGAGCGCGGCGGGACGGACTTCCGGGTGCTGCTGCACGCCGATCCGGCCCCGCACCGCTGCGGCGCCAACGCGGGGACGGACCCCGCCGGGGTGCTCGGCGGCGGCCCCGGCGCGGCCGACGGGGTGGTGCTGGCGTGCACCGGGGACGCGGCCGAACGTGCCGCCGTGCTCGCTCCGTTCGGGCCGCACCGTGCCCCCGGGACCGTACTGGCGGCCAACTTCACGGTGGTGGCGGGGATGGGCGGGCGCCCGGAGGCACTGGCCGAGGAGGCCGCGCACGCCCGGGAGCTGGGCGCCGGGGAACTGCGGCTCTACCACGCCGGGCTGGCCTCGGACGCCGACCTGGCGGCGGTGCGCGGCGCGCTGTCCCGCCTCGTCTGATCCGCCGCCGACGGGCCGCCGCCGGTGTGCGCCGTGCGGCGGGCGCGGCGCCGGGTGACCGCCCAAGCCCCGTTGGCTGCGCACAGTAAGCGCTTTCAAATCGGACCCCCGAACTTCTGTCGGAACCGTTGACGGAGTCCGGGGGCCGACCTACGTTGCTTCCCACCACGAGTCGTACGTCATACGTCATATACGAGGTGTGACACAGCCCTGTACGGGACGGTGCGGACCTGTTCCGCCCCGTATGAGGCCTGTGGCCCACCTGACGTCCCCTGTGGCATTGGTGCCAGGTGCCGGCCAGTGCCAGCCGCCGGAACCGAGCCGAGAGCCGACCGCATGAGAGCGCCCCTGACCGGTGTCGTGCCGGTGCCCTTCCCCTCCAGGACGCAGTACGTGCTGGAGCAGCTGACCCACGCCGTCCTCACCGGCCGGCTCCCGCCCGGGCAGCCCCTGGTGGAGGCCGAGCTCGCCGCGCGGTTCGGGGTGTCCAAGACCCCGGTCCGCGAGGCCCTGAAGACCCTCGCGGGCCGCGGACTGGTCGTGATGAGCGAGTACAAGGGCGCCACCGTGCGCACCGTGGACACCGCGATGGCCCGCTCCGTCTACGACGTGCGGCTGCTGCTGGAACCGGAGGCACTGCGCCGTGCCGTCGCCGCGGGGGCCGGCCTGGCCGACGCCCGGGAGGCCCTGGAGCGGGCGGACGCCGCCGCCGACCGGGCCGCCCGGTCGCTGGCCAACCGGGACTTCCACCGCGCCCTGTACCTGCCCTGCGGGAACCCGCTGCTGACCCGGATGCTCGACGACCTGCGCGACCAGGCGGCGCTGGTGTCCACCGTCGCCTGGGAGGCGGTGCCCTCCTGGGAGCGGGAGGCCGCCGAGCACCGGCGCATCCTCGCCCGCGCCCTGGACGGGGACGCGGACGGCGCGGCCCGGCTGCTGCACGACCACATCGAGGGGTTCGTCCGCCGGGCGTTCCCCGCCGAGGAGAACGAGAAAGGTCAGGTGGATCGGGCATGACGGACTTCTCCCGTCGGCGGGCCGCCCTCGCCGGCGTGGTGGCCATCACCGTCACCCCGTTCGACGGACGGGACCGGCTGGACGAGGACGCCTACCGGGCCCTGGTGCGCCGCCTGCTGGACGCCGGGATCGGCGCCCTCACCCCCAACGGCAACACCGGCGAGTTCCACTCCCTCACCCCCCGCGAGCGGCACCTGGAGACGGAACTGACCGTGGCGGAGGCCGCGGGGGAGGCCGAGGTGATCGTCGGCATCGGCCACGACCCGGCCGGCGCGGCCGAGAGCGCCCGGCGGGCGAGGGACGCCGGGGCGGGGATGGTGATGGTCCACCAGCCCGTCAACCCGTACGTCTCCCAGGACGGCTGGGTGGACTACCACCGGGCCGTGGCCGAGGCGGTGCCCGACCTGGGCGTCGTGCCGTACCTGCGCACCCCCTTCGTCGAGGGTGCCGCGCTGGCCCGGCTCGGTGCGGAGTGCCCCAACGTCATCGGGGTCAAGTACGCCGTCCCGGACGCGGCCCGCTTCGCCGCCTTCGCCCGCGACGCGGGAGCGGACCGCTTCGTGTGGGTGGCCGGACTCGCCGAGCTGTACGCCCCCGCCTACTTCGCCTGCGGTGCCACCGGCTTCACCTCCGGTCTGGTCAACGTCGCCCCCCGGCTCCCGCTGGAGATGCTCCGGGCGCTGCGCGCCGGGGACTTCCGGGCCGCGATGGAGGTCTGGGAGCGGGTCCGTGCCTTCGAGGACCTGCGCGCCGAGAAGCAGTCCGCCAACAACGTCTCCGTCGTCAAGGAGGCCCTGGCGCACCTCGGCCTGTGCCGCCGCGACGTCCGCCCGCCCGGCAGCACGCTGCCGAAGGAACTGCGCGCCGAGGTCGCCGCGATCGTCGAGGGGTGGGAGCGGACATGACGGACCGCCGGGAAACCCGCGGACCCCGGCCCCGCCGCGGGCCCGAGGAGCTCCGCAGCCACCGGTGGTACGGAACCGGGGGGCTGCGCTCCTTCAGCCACCGCGCCCGCACCCGCCAGCTCGGCTACCTCCCCGAGGAGCACCTGGGCAAGCCGGTGATCGCGATCCTCAACACCTGGTCCGACATCAACCCCTGCCACCAGCACCTGCGCGAGCGCGCCGAGGCGGTCAAACGCGGGGTGTGGCAGGCCGGCGGCTTCCCGCTGGAGTTCCCCGTCGCGACGCTGTCGGAGACCTTCCAGAAGCCCACCCCCATGCTCTACCGCAACCTGCTGTCCCTGGAGACCGAGGAACTGCTGCGCTCCTACCCGGTGGACGGCGCGGTGCTGATGGGCGGCTGCGACAAGACCACCCCCGCCCTGCTGATGGGCGCGGCCAGCGCCGACCTGCCCGCCGTCCTCGTCCCCGCCGGGCCCATGCTGCGCGGCCACTGGCGCGGCGAGACCCTCGGTTCGGGCACCGACATGTGGAAGTACTGGGACGACTACCGCGCCGGGCTCATCGGCGACTGCGAGCTCGCCGAACTGGAGTGCGGTCTGGCCCGCTCGCCCGGCCACTGCATGACCATGGGCACCGCCTCCACCATGACCGGCGCCGCCGAGGCCCTGGGGGTCACCATGCCCGGCGCCGCCGCCATCCCCGCCGTCGACTCCGGGCACTCCCGGATGGCCGCCGCGGCCGGACGGCGGATCGTGGAACTGGTGTGGTCCGACCGCAGACTCTCCACCGTCCTGACCCGCGAGGCGTACGAGGACGCGGTGACGACGGTGTGCGCGCTGGGCGGCTCCACCAACGCCGTCATCCATCTCATCGCCATGGCCGGACGCTCCGGAGTCGGCCTCACCCTGGACGACTTCGACCGGATCGCCCGCACCACACCGGTGCTGGCCGATCTGCGGCCCGGCGGGAAGTACCTGATGGAGGACTTCCACCACGCCGGCGGGATGCCCGGCTTCCTCTCCCGGCTGCGCGACCGCCTCCACCTGGACCGCCCCACCGTCGCCCACGACACGCTGCGCGAGCAGCTCGCCGGCGCGCTCGTCCACGACGACGACGTCATCCGCACCGCGGACGACCCGCTGTCCGCCGAGGGCGGCATCGCCGTCCTGCGCGGCAACCTCGCCCCGGACGGCGCCGTGATCAAGCACATCGCCGCCGAGCAGCGCCTGCTGCGGCACACCGGTCCCGCGGTCGTCTTCGACGACTACCGCGCCCTGCAGGCCGGCATCGACGATCCCGCGCTCGGCATCACCGCCGACAGCGTGCTGGTGCTGCGCGGCTCCGGCCCGCTGGGCGGGCCGGGGATGCCCGAGTACGGAATGCTGCCCATCCCCGGCCACCTGCTCAGACAGGGGGTGCGCGACATGGTCCGGCTCTCCGACGCCCGGATGAGCGGCACCAGTTACGGCGCCTGCGTCCTGCACATCGCGCCCGAGTCGTGGGTGGGCGGGCCGCTGGCCCTGGTGGAGAGCGGGGACCTGATCACCCTCGACGTCCCCGCCCGCACCCTGCGCCTGGAGGTCGACGACACCGAGCTGGAGCGCCGCCGCGCCGCCTGGCAGCCCCCGCCGGCCCGCTACGGACGCGGCTACGGGGCCCTGTACGAGGAGCACATCACCCAGGCCGACACCGGCTGCGACTTCGCCTTCCTCGCCCGGCCCGGCGAGGTGCCGGAACCCCACGCGGACTGAGTCCGCGGCCGGGCGCCGTACCCGCACGGCCGTCCCGGTGGTCCGCTCGGCCCGCCGCCCCACCGTCCGAAAACACCGGCCGAGGACCGGCCGACATCTCGAACGACGTTCGACGGTCATTCGACGACAGAACGGAGCACCGGCAATGGCCCTCACCGCCGTGCCGAAGAAGCGCGCCCCGGCAGGGAAGCCCGGGGCACCGGAAAGGCCGGGCAGACCGGGCAGGCGCGGCCTGCCGTATCTGCTGATCGCGCCCGCCGGGCTGCTGATGCTGGGCTTCATCGCCTATCCGATGCTCAGCGTCCTCTACTACAGCCTCCAGCACTACAACGTCACCAAGCCCTGGCGGAACGGCTTCGCCGGCGCGGACAACTTCCGGGAGATCTTCTTCGAGGACCCGCTGTTCTGGCAGACCCTCGCCTTCAGCGCCAAGTGGGTCCTCGTGGAGGTCGGCCTCCAACTGGTCTTCGGTCTGGCGCTGGCGCTGATCGTCAACCAGACGTTCGTCGGCCGCGGCATCGCCCGGGCCCTGGTCTTCTCGCCCTGGGCGGTCTCCGGGGTGCTCACCACCACCATCTGGATCCTGCTGTACAACCCCTCCACCGGGCTGAGCCGCTATCTGGCCGACGCCGGCATCGGCGAGTACGGCACCTCGGTCCTCTCCGACACCGGCACCGTCTTCTGGGCCGCCGTCCTGGCCGAACTCTGGCGCGGCGTCCCGTTCTTCGCGATCCTCATCCTCGCCGACCTGCAGTCCGTCCCCAAGGACCTCTACGAGGCCGCCTCGGTGGACGGCGCGAGCCGCCTCCGGCGGTTCTGGCACATCACCCTGCCGCACCTGAAGGACGCGATCATCCTCTCCACACTGCTGCGCGCGGTGTGGGAGTTCAACAACGTCGACCTGCTCTACACCCTCACCGGCGGCGGTCCGGCGGGCGTGACCACCACGCTTCCGCTCTACGTCGCCAACACCGGGATCGACGGCCACGACTTCGGCTACGCCTCCGCGCTGACCACCGTGGCCTTCGTGATCCTCCTGTTCTGCTCGATCCTCTACCTGCGTCTGAGCAAGTTCGGAGGCGACGACAAGTGACCGCCGCACTCGCACAGCAGGGCACCCGCGTCCCCGTCCCGGCCGACGGCGAGACCCCGCCTCCGGCCCGGCGGGGAACCCGGCGCCGCAGACCGGACGACGGACCGCCGCGCTGGCAGATCCTCCTCCCGCTGGGCCTCTACCTGCTGTTCACGCTGATCCCCTTCTACTGGATGCTGCTGTTCGCCCTCCGCCCGGCGGGCTCCACCGCCCTGGTGCCCTGGCCGGTGACCGGCGAGCACTTCGAGAAGGTCTGGAACGACCGGAGCTTCGGCACCTACTTCCTCAACAGCACCCAGGTGGGCATCGCCTCGATGGTGATGACCATGGCGGTGGCACTGGCCGGCGGCTACGCCCTGGCCCGTTTCCGGTTCCGGCTGAAGAGCGCCTTCATGCTGGCGCTGCTGTGCTCGCAGTTCATCCCGGGCGCGCTGATGCTCGTCCCGCTGTTCGAGACCTTCCGCAGCCTCCAGCTCATCAACTCCATGTGGAGCGTGATCATCGCGGAGACGGTCTTCCAGCTCCCGCTGTCGATGATCCTCATCGGCGGCTTCATCAGGAACGTGCCCGAGTCGCTGGAGGAGGCCGCCTGGGTGGACGGCTGCTCCCGGCTGCGGGCCTTCGGGGCCATCGTGCTGCCGATGCTGCGGCCGGGGCTGATCGCGGTGGGCTCCTTCGCCTTCGTGCACAGCTGGAACCACTTCCTGTTCGCGCTGATGTTCCTCTCCTCGCAGGACAAGCAGACCATTCCGGTCGGCCTCAACACCCTCATCGGCTCCGACAGCGTGGACCTCGGCGCGCTCGCCGCGGGCGGGGTGGTAGCCGCCGTACCCGTGGTGATCATCTTCGCCTTCATCCAGAAGTGGCTGATCACCGGTTTCAGCGCGGGGGCGGTGAAGGGCTGATGAACACCTCCGCCTCCGTACCCACGCTCACCTCCGCGACCGCGCCCGCACCCGCGCCCGCACCCGCGCCCGCCGCGGTGTCCGCCGCCGGACCGCCGCTGCCCGTCGTGCTGGCCGGTGCCCGCGGCCACGGCCGCCGGCACCTGGACAACATCCGCCTGCTCGCCGGGGAGGGCCTGGTCCGCCTGGCCGGAATCTGCGAGCTGAACCCGCTCACCGGGCGGGAACTGGACGGCCTCGGCCCCGTCGAGCAGTCCACCGACCTCGCCGGTCTGCTGGAGCGCACCGGCGCGCGCGTCGCCGTCGTCTGCACCCCGATCCACACCCATGTCGACCTGGCGCTGGCCGCCGCCGAGCGGGGCGTCCACCTGCTGCTGGAGAAGCCGCCCGCCCCCTCGTACGCCGAGTTCGAGCGGCTGACCGAGGGGCTGGCCGCGGCCGGGGTCGCCTGCCAGATCGGTTTCCAGTCCCTGGGTTCCCACGCCGTCACCGCCGTCCGCGAGCTGGTCGCCGACGGCGCGATCGGCCGGGTGCGGGGCATCGGCGCCGCCGGTGCCTGGGCCCGCGACCTGGCCTACTGGCACCGCGCCGGCTGGGCCGGACGGCGCAGGCTGGACGGCCGGGACGTGGTGGACGGCGTCCTCACCAATCCCCTCGCCCACGCCGTGGCCACCGCGCTGCGCATCGACGGCGGCGACCGCGCGGAGGACGTGGCCGGCGTCGAGCTGGAGCTGTACCGGGCCAACCCCATCGAGGCCGACGACACCTCCTGCGCCCGCCTCCGCACCGTGCACGGCGACGGCACCACGGGCGAGATCACCGCGGCCGTGACGCTGTGCGCGCGGCGGCCCGGTGAGCCGTACGTCGTCGTGCACGGCACCGAGGGCCGCGTCACCCTCTGGTACAAGGCGGACCGCGTCCGGCTGGAACGGCACGGCCACGCCCCCGAGACCACCGAGCACGCCCGCACCGACCTGCTGCGCAACCTCCTCGCCCATCTCACCGACGGCGCGGAGCTGCTGGTGCCGCCCGGGCGCACCGGCGCCTTCATGCGGCTGGTGGAGGCCGTCCGCACCGCTCCCGAGCCGCGTCCGCTGCCGCCGGACGCCTGGTACACCGAGCCCGGCCCGGACGGCGGCGGCTCCGCGCGGCGGATCGTCACCGGCATCGACGAGCTGGTCGCCGCGGGGGCCGAGCGGCTGGGCCTCTACTCGGAGACCGCCCCGGAACTGGCCCGCTCCGGCGGCCCGTACATCCCCTGGGCGGTGCCCGCGGCACCGGCGGCACCCGCGGGAGGGGCCGGAGAGGAGGCCGGGGCATGAGCGAGCCCGGCACCGTCCCCGCCGGGGCGGACGAGACCGTGGAACTGCGCTGCGGCGGACGGGCCGTGGCCCGTTACGAGTACCGTCCGGACCTGCCCGTGCGGGAGTCCCCGCGCCCCTGTCTGCATCCCGTGCGCACTCTGGGCGGCACGGTCGTCACCGAGCTGCGGCCCGCCGACCATGTCCATCATCTCGGGGTGAGCATCGCCGTTCCCGACATCTCCGGCGCCAACTTCTGGGGCGGGCGCACCTTCGTCCGCGGCCGGGGCCCCACCGAACTGGACAACCACGGACGGCAGCGCCATCTGCGGTGGCTGCGGCGCGGTACGGACGGCTTCGCCGAGGAGCTGGCCTGGGAACGCGGCGGGCGGCGGCTGCTGACCGAACGCCGCACGGTCGCCGTCCGGGAACTGGACGGGCGCTGCTGGGCGCTGGACCTCACCTGCGAACTCACCAATGTCCGCGGCGAGGAGCTGTCGGCGGGCAGCCCGGCCACCAACGGCCGCCCCGGTGCCGGCTACGGGGGCTTCTTCTGGCGCCCGCCGACCGGCTCCCGCCCGCCCGAGGTGTTCACGGACCGGGCCACGGGCGAGGCGGCGGTGCACGGGAGGCCGGCGCCCTGGCTGGCGATGGCCGGCGAGGGCTGGACGCTGGTCTTCGCCGGAGCCACCGACGACACCCGCCGCGACCCGTGGTTCGTGCGCGCGGCCGAGTACCCGGGGGTGGGCTCGGCGCTGGCCTGGGAGAGCAGACTGCCGCTGCCGCCCGGCCGGCCGGTCGTGCGGCGGGTGGTCACCGCGGTCGCCGACGGGCGGCTGGACCGTGCCGCCGCGGCCGGTGTCGCCGCCCGACTCCGTGTCACCTGACCGCGCCACCCGACCGCACCGCCGGCCCGCCGAGCGGTTCACAGCGTGTATCCCCCCGCACCACTCCACCGTCCACGCGGAAACGCACCCGGAGCCTCCGGGCAACCCCGAGAGAAGAGTCGATGATGAACAGACACACCAGCCGCGGAGCCCGTGCCCGGTCACTGCTTGCCCTGGGCACCGCCGCGGTCCTCACCCTCACCGCCACCGCCTGCGGGGACTCCGGCACCGGGACGGGCGACGAGGGGGACGGCAAGGGAAAGATCGTCTTCTGGGACAACAACGGCGGTGTGCGCACCGAGGTCTGGAAGAAGATCATCGCCGAGTTCGAGGAGAAGAACCCGGACATCGACGTCGAGTACGTCGGCATACCGATCGCCGACGTGCAGTCCAAGTACGACACCGCCATCCAGGGTGGCGGCGACAGCCTGCCGGACGTCGGCATGGTCGGCACCGCGTACCTGGCCGGCATGGTCGCACAGGGGGCGCTGGACCCGGTCACCGACCGGATCGAGGACAGCCCGCTCAAGGGCAAGCTGGTCAGGGGCATGGTCGACAGCGTCCGGGCGGCCGGCGGCGAGGAGGAGCTGTTCACCGTCCCGACCTCCGCCAACCAGGGCGTGCTGTGGTACCGCACCGACCTTTTCGAGCAGGCCGGTCTGGAGCCCCCCACCAGCTGGGAGAACTTCTACGAGGCGGCCGAGGAGCTGACGGACAGGAAGGAGAACCGCTTCGGCTTCACCATCCGCGGCGGCGCCGGCTCCGTCGCCCAGGCACTGGAGATGATGTACGCCCAGTCCGGCATCGACGGCTTCTGGAAGGGCGACAGGAGTACCGTCGACGACCCGGCGAACGTCGCTGCCCTGGAGAAGTACGTCGCCCTCTACGACAAGGCCACGCCCAAGGCCGACCTGAACAACGACTTCACCAAGATGGTCGCCACCTTCACCGGTGGCGAGGTCGGCATGCTCCAGCACAACCTGGGTTCCTACACCGACCATGTGAAGGCGTTCGGCGAGGAGCGGATCGGCGGACTGCCGATGCCGCCCGCCACCGAGGGCGGCCCGCGCACCCTGGTCTCCAACCCGGTCGACGGTCTCGGCCTGTTCAGATCCAGTGAGAACAAGGCCGCGGCCTGGAAGTTCATCGAGTTCGCCGCCTCGGCAGAGATGAACAGCCTCTGGAACGAGTCGGCCGGCTCGATCCCGGCCCACACCGACGCCGCGGACGACGAGTGGCTCACGGCGGCCGAGCCCACCAGGAGGGCCATGGAGTCACTGGACGACCCGGACACCAGGATCGTCCAGCTGCCCTACTACCTGCCGGACTGGAACAGCATCAGCAAGGCCGACACCGAACCCGGCTTCCAGAAGCTGCTGCTGGGTGAGATGAGCGCCGAGGAGTTCGCCGGCGACCTGGCGGAGCGCCTCAACGAGGCGCAGGCCGAGTGGAACGAGCAGAAGGGCTAGCGGTTCCGGTACCGCGCCCGGGGGCGCGCGGCGGGTCGTCCTCCGGCCCACCCCGCCGCGCCCACCCGTGGGCGTCCCCCATCGGTACCCCCACCGGCACCCCCACCGATCAGTCATCGAAGGAGTCGCAGTGCAGAGAGTGAAATGTCATGTCCGCGCCGCACTGATGGCGGGGTGTGCCTCGCTCACCCTGGCGGCCCTCACCGGACCCGCCCAGGCAGCTCCCGGCCGCGGCGGGGACCCGGCCCGCGCCGTCCTCCCCGAGGGCGACGGCTGGGCCTCGGCCGAGGGCGGCACCACCGGCGGCGCGGCGGCCGACACCGATCACGTCTTCACCGTCACCGACCGCGCCGGGCTGGCCGCGGCCCTGAACGGCGGCGACGACACTCCGAAGATCATCAAGATCAAGGGCACCGTCCACGGCAACGCCGACGACCGGGGCAACCCGCTCGGCTGCGAGGACTACCGGCGGGGCGGCTACACCCTGGAGAAGTACCTCCGGACGTACGACCCGGCCGTCTGGGGTGACGCCGAGCCGTCGGGCCCGCTGGAGGACGCGCGCGCCGCCTCGGCCGCCGAACAGGAAAAGCGTGTCAAGCTCGCCGTCGGCTCCAACACCACACTGATCGGAGTGGGTAAGGACGCCACCGTCCTAGGTCTCAGTCTTCAGATCCGGGGTGCGGAGAACGTCATCGTCCGCAACATCACCTTCGAGGACACCCATGACTGCTTCCCGCAGTGGGACCCCACCGACGGCGACAGCGGCGCCTGGAACTCCGAGTACGACAACGTGGTCGTGCATGGCTCCCGGCATGTCTGGCTGGACCACAACACCTTCACTGACGGCCGCCGCCCCGACAGCGCCCAGCCTCGCTACTTCGGGCAGCTCTTCCAGCAGCACGACGGCCTGCTCGACATCGTCCGCGGCGCCGACCTGGTGACGGTGAGCTGGAACGTCTTCACCGAGCACGACAAGACGATCCTGCTGGGCAACAGCGACGGGGCCGGCGACGACGACCGCGGCAGGCTGCGCACCACCTTCCACCACAACCTCTTCGAGGACGTCAACGAGCGCGCCCCGCGGGTGCGCTTCGGCAGGGTGGACGTCTACAACAACCACTTCCGGCAGAACGAGGACGTCCGGTACGGCTACACCTGGGGCATCGGCAAGGAGGCCGCACTCGTCGCCGAGCACAACGCCTTCACCCTCCACGAGGGCCTGGCCCCGGCCGACACCATCCACCAGTGGACTCCCGGCACCTCCATGACCGAGCGGAACAACTGGGTCAACGGCCGGTACGTGGACCTGTTGGCCGCCCACAACGCCGCCAATCCCGACCGGCTTCTAGGTGACGACGCGGGCTGGACACCAAGGCTGCGCACCCGTGTCCACCACCCGCTCGCGGTACCGCACCTGGTCGACCGGTACGCCGGCGCCGGGAAGCCGGAGGGGAGGAACGGAGAGAACCGCGGATGAGCACCGGCCGCCGCGGTGCCCCGGCCCCGGGCGGGGCGCGGCCGGGACCGCCGGGCGCCTCCCGGCGGCCCGTCCGTCCGGCCGGCGCCCCGCGGGGCCCCGGCCGGACGGACGGCCCTTCGGCGACGCCGGCCGGAGGATGTCACAGAACGCGGGCCGTGGTGCGTCCCGGGGGTGGAAGGAACCACTGTGATCCAAGGAGGCAGAGCATGGCCCGCATCTCCCTCGATCCGCCCCGCACGCTCGTCCTGCGCATCGGCGAGTGGTACTCGCGCCGCCGGTACGGCAAGGTCCTCGACCCGGGGAAGGCCCTCGCGCACAACCCGGGGGTGCTGATGGACTACGTCCGTCTGGAGCGGGGCGTCGCCCGCTGGAGGACGCTCGACCCGGCCCTGAGGCATCTTGCCGTGATGGCGTCCGCGGCCCGCATCGGCTGCTCGTGGTGCCTGGACTTCGGCTACTGGGAGGCCCGGGAGCTCCGGCTGCCGCTGGAGAGGGTCCGGTACGTGCCCGTCTGGCGCGAGCACCGGGACCTCTTCACCGAACTGGAGCTCCAGGTCATGCAGTACGCCGAGGCGATGACGGAGACCGAGCCCGCGGTCACCGACGAGATGGTCCGCGCGCTGGTCGGCCGGCTGGGCGAGAAGGCGTTCGTGGAGCTGACGGCGATCGTCGCGGTGGAGAACCTGCGGTCGCGGGTCAACAGCGCCTTCGGACTGACAGGTCAGGGCTTCTCGGACGGCTGTGAGGTGCCCCCGCTGCCGTCCGGCCGGCCGCCGCGGGCGTCCCGGTCCTCGGATCAGCCGGAACCCGGTGCGCCGAAGCCGCTCCCGTAGACGGCGGTATGCGCGGGGGACGGTGGACGAAGGTGCGGTGGACGAGGTGGTGGACGAGGTGGTGGACGAGGGTGCGGTTGTCATGACGCCACGCTCCCACCGCGCACCACCGCCCGGCGTCCCGCCCGGTGGGGAACCGTCTCCCCCGCGCGGGGGAGGCCAGCCCTCCACCGGGCGGTTCCTACAGCCGCCGGGTGGCCAGGGCCAGCCGGTCCCGGGCGTGGAACAGGGCTTCCTTGATCGTCTGCTCGTGTGCGGGTGTCAGCCGCGCCACCGGCACCGAGCAGCTGATGGCGTCCCGCGCGGGGGTGCGGTAGGGGATGGCGATGCCGAAGCAGCGCAGCCCCAGGGTGTTCTCCTCGCGGTCCACGGCGTAGCCCTGCTCACGGATCTGGTGCAGCTCCTCGATGAGCCGCTCGCGGTCGGTGAGGGTGTGCTCGGTGAGGGGCGCCAGGGTCTCGGGGAGCAGTGCGCGCACCTGGTCGTCGTCGTACGTCGCCAGCAGCGCCTTGCCCAGGGAGGTGGAGTGTGCGGGCAGTCGCCGTCCCACCCGGGTGAAGGGGCGCAGGTAGTGCTGGGACTGGCGGGTGGCGAGATAGACGACGTTGGTGCCGTCCAGCCGGGCGAGGTGGATGGTCTCGGCGGTGTCGTCGGAGAGCCGGTCCAGGGTGGGCCGGGCGGCGGCCACCACCTCGTCCCCGTCGATGTAGGAGGTGCCGACCAGCAGGGCGCGCACCCCGATGCCGTAGCGGGTGCCGGTGGCGTCCGTCTCGATCCAGCCCAGGTCCACCAGGGTCCGCAGCAGCATGTAGAGACTGGACTTGGGATAGCCGACGGCCTCCTGCACGGCGGCCAGGGTGTGCATGCCGGGCTGTCCGGCGAAGAACTCCAGGAGCTCCACCGTCCGCACCGCCGACTTGACCTGCCCGCCGCCCGCCTCCGGTTTCCGGACGGGGGAGTCCTCGCGCACTGACGGCATCGACCTTGACCCTTTCACTCGACCGGCCATAGAGTCCCGGACAGACATTCACACCTCGGGACAGCGTTCAGCATATCGAACATGGTTCACGGGAGAACAGCCCGCGGTGCCCGGGGTCCGGGCGCGGTGCCTCCCGCAGTGTCCGTCGGCCGACCGGCAGGAGGAGTTCAGCGGTGGCAGTACCAGTGTGGAGCGTCGACCCCAGGACCGGGAAGCGGCGCGAGCAGGTCGCGGTCGAGGCCGCGGCGGCCGATGTCGACGAGGCCGTGCGCGCCGCCCACGCCGTCCGTGCGGCGCTGGCCGACCGCACCGCCCGGATCGCCCTGCTGCGCGTGGCCGCGGAGGAGCTGGAGGCCGTCCGCGAGGAGATCGTGGCGACCGCGGACGCCGAGACCGCCCTCGGCCCGGTCCGGCTGAACGGCGAGCTGGGCCGTACCACCTACCAGCTGTGCGCCTTCGCGGACGAGGTCTCCGACGGCGGATACCTGGATGTGATCATCGACCATGCCGACGCGTCGCTGACCCCGCCGCGGCCCGATCTGCGCCGCTACAAGATCCCGCTGGGCGTGGTGGCCGTCTACGCCGCCTCCAACTTCCCGCTGGCCTTCTCCGTGCCGGGCGGCGACACCGCCAGCGCGCTCGCGGCCGGCTGTCCGGTCGTGGTCAAGGCGCACCCGGACCACCCGGCCACCTCCGAGCTGTGCGCCGCCGCGCTGCGCCGCGCCGCCGCCCGCACCGGGCTGCCCGAGGACGTCGTCCGCCTGGTGCACGGCTTCGACGCGGGAGTGGAGCTGGTGAGGCACCCGCTGGTCGCGGCGGCCGGGTTCACCGGTTCCATCCGCGGCGGCCGGGCCCTGTTCGACGCCGCCGCGGCCCGCCCGGTGCCCATTCCCTTCCACGGCGAGCTGGGCAGCCTCAACCCGGTCGTCGTCACCGAGGCGGCGGCCGCGGAGCGCGCCGAGGGCATCGGCGGCGGGCTGGCCGGCTCGATGACGATGGGCCGCGGGCAGTTCTGCACCAAGCCCGGCCTGGTTCTCGCCCCCGCGGGGGAGTCCGGCGACCGGCTGCTGACGGCGCTGACCGGCGCCCTGGGCGAGGCGGCCCCCGGCCCGCTGCTGGACGCCCGGATGCGTGAGGCGTTCCTGGCCGGGATCAGGGCCCGTACGGAGCTGGCGGACGTCGCCGCCCCGGTCCTGTCGGCCGGGGGGGAGGGGAAGACCGTGGGGGCGGGCTTCCTCACCGTCCCGGCCGCCCGGCTCGCCGCCGGCGGCGCGCACGAACTGCTGCTGGAGGAGTGCTTCGGGCCGGTCACCGTCGTCGCCCGTTACCGCGACACCGACGAGGCCGTCGCCGTCCTCGCGAAGCTGCCCGGCAATCTCACCGCCACTCTCCACCTCGGGGAGCGGGAGGCCGAAGGCGCCGGGGACGGCGGGGAGAGCGGTGCCGGTACCGCCGCCCGGCTGCTCGCCGAGCTGACCGGGCTGGCCGGACGCGTTCTGGTCAACGGCTGGCCCACCGGGGTGGCCGTCGCCCCCGCCCAGCACCACGGCGGCCCCTACCCGGCCACCACCTCCACCTCCACCTCGGTCGGTGCCACGGCGATCGAGCGCTGGCTGCGCCCGGTCGCCTACCAGGACACCCCGCAGGCGCTGCTGCCGCCGGAACTGCACGACGACAACCCGCTGGGCCTGCCGCGCCGGGTGGACGGGCGGCGCGAGAGCTGACCGGCCCGCCGGGTGCCACCCGTCCCGGGTGGCACCGAAGGAGGGGCCTGACCTGGCGGTATAAAGGGTTCTTTGAGTTCTCCCAAGAAAATCCGCAATGGACAGCAGGTAGGCGGGGCGGGACAGTGGCGTCATGGACACCTCGCTGCTGGACGGTGAGTTCGCACCGCGGACCACCTATCTGAACACCGCCTCGCACGGCCTGCTGCCCGCCCGCGCCGCCGACGCCCTGCGCGCGGCGGTGCAGGAGACGGTGGACGGCCGTATCGACATGGTGCGCTGGTTCGAGCTGATCGAGCGGGCGCGGGCCCGCTTCGCCCGGATCGCCGGTGTGGCGCCCGGGCGGGTGGCGGTCGGCTCGGCCGTCGCGCCCCAGGTGGCCCTGGTCGCGGGCGCGCTGCCGCCCGGCGCCGAGGTGCTGGTCGCGGACGGCGATTTCAGCTCCCTGGTCAACCCTTTCGCGGTGCGCGACGACCTCAAGCTGCGCACCGCGCCCCTGACGGAGCTGCCGGACGCCGTCCGTCCCGGTACCGCCCTGGTCGCGGTCAGCGCCGCGCAGTCGGCGGACGGCCGGATCGCAGACCTCGCGGCGCTGACCGCGGCGGCCCGGGAGCACGGGGCGCGCACCCTCGTCGACACCACCCAGGCCACCGGCTGGCTGCCGCTGGACCACGGGGACTTCGACTACACGGTGTGCGGCGCCTACAAGTGGCTGCTGGCCCCGCGCGGCGTCTCCTTCCTCACCGTGCCCGAGGACGGCGGTGGCCTGGTGCCCTGCCAGGCCGGGTGGATCGCGGGGGAGAGGCCCTGGGACAGCTGCTACGGGCCGGTGGAGGAGCTCGCCGCCTCCGCCCGCCGCTTCGACACCGGTCCGGCCTTCCTGCCGTACCTCGCCGCCGAGCGCTCCCTGTCCCTGATCGAGGAACTCGGCCCGGAGGCGATCGGCGCCCACGACCGGGCGCTGGCCGACCGCTTCCGCACGGGGGTCGCGGAGCTGGGCCACCGGCCGGTGCCCGGCGGCTCGGCGATCGTCGCGGTGCCCGGCCTGGACGGTGCCGCGGAGGCGCTGAAGGAGGCGGACGTGGCGGTGTCGGTGCGGGCGGGCAACCTGCGCGCCGCCTTCCACCTGTACAACACGGAGGCGGACGTGGACCGGCTGCTGGAGGTGCTGGCCCGGCCTTGATCCCGGACCGGGCCGGTGTGCCGGGGGCCGGTCACGCCGACTCCCGGCGCACCAGCTCGGTCGGCAGGATGACCGCCGACGGCTCCGCGCCGCCGATCAGACCCAGCAGCACCCGCACCATCTCCGAGCTGATCCGGTCCCACGGCTGGCGGACGGTGGTCAGTTCCGGCAGACCGGCGACGGCGGCGGGGGAGTCGTCGAAGCCGCCGACCGCGACGTCGTCCGGCACCCGGCGTCCGGCCCGCTCCAGCGCGGCCAGCGCTCCCCGTGCCATCAGGTCGGAGGCGACGAACACCGCGTCCAGCTCCGGGGTCCGCGCCAGCAGTTCGGCGGCGGCCCGTTCCCCGCTGCCCCGGCTGTAGTCGCCGTGGGCGACCAGTTCGTCCCCGGCGGGCAGCCCGGCGTCGGTGAGCACCTCGCGCCAGCCCGCCAGCCGCTCCACCCCGCCCGGGGTGTCCATCGGCCCGGCGACGATGGCGACCCGGCGGCGGCCGAGGGAGACCAGGTGCCGCACCATCTCCCGGGCGCCGTCCCGGTCGTCGGCGGCCACATGGGCGATCCGGACGGCCGTACGCCCCCGCCGGTCGATCGGTTTGCCGCTTGCCACGACCGGGACACCCGCCTTGATCAGCTGTTCGGCCACCGGGTCGCCGGTGTGGCTGGAGACCAGCAGCACCCCGTCGACATGGCCGGCGGTGACGTAGCGCATCACCCGGCGCCGCTCGGCGGGTGTGCCGGCGATCATCAGCAGCAACGGGATGTCGTGCGCGGCGAGCGCCTGGGTGCAGCCGCGCAGCAGCACGTTGAAGTTGGGGTCCTCGAAGAGTTTCTCCTGCGGTTCGGTGAGCAGGAAGGCCACCGAGTCGGAGCGGCCGGTGATCAGGCTGCGGGCGTGCCGGTTGACGACGTAGCCCGTCCGGCGGACGGCCGCCCGGACCGCGTCGGCGGCGGCCGGGCTGACGTTGTGCCCGCCGTTGAGGAACCGCGAGACCGTGCCCCGGGAGACCCCGGCCTCCCGGGCCACGTCGTGGATCGTCGGCGGACGCCGCCGCTCACCGCCGTTCATGCGGCACCCGTCCTCACTCGCGCCCCCACGCCCTCCCGCGGCTCCGGCACCCCGTGGCCCGGTCCGCGTACCGCCCCGTACACCTTCATCTTCGGGCATGCTCAGGACTTTACGGCGCCGGACAGCAGGTCCAGGCTCCAGAACCGCTGGATCACCAGGAACAGGGCGATCAGCGGCACGACGGCCAGCAGCGCCCCGGTGATCACCAGAGTGTAGAGGGCGGGTGTGGACGCCCCCTGCTGGAGCAGGGTGAACAGCCCGAGCGTGACCGGGAACTTCTCGTCGTCGCCGAGCATGATGTACGGCAGCAGGAAGTTGTTCCAGATGGCCGTGAACTGGAACAGGAAGACCGTCACCAGGCCCGGCAGCATCATCGGCAGCGCCAGGGAGCGGAAGATCCGCCACTCGCCGGAGCCGTCCATCCGCCCGGCCTCGACCACGTCCGCCGGTACGGCCGCGGCCGCGTAGATCCGGGCCAGGTAGACACCGTACGGGGACAGGACGGAGGGCAGCAGCACCGACAGGTAGCCGTCGGTCAGGTGCGCCTCGGCCAGCAGCAGGTACTGCGGTACGGCCAGGATCACCGGAGGCATCAGCACCCCGGTGAGCAGGACGTTGAAGACGGTCTCCCGGCCGCGGAAGCGGTGGACGGCCAGGGCGTACCCGGCGAGCGCCGAGACGGCGGTGGACAGCAGTGCCCCGAGTCCGGCGTAGAGGGCGGAGTTGGCCAGCCAGCGCCAGTAGAGGCCGTCCCGGTAGGCCGACAGCTCCGCGAGGTTGTCCGTGAGACCGGTGCCGGGCAGGAAGGTGAAGGTGGAGAACAACTCGCGGCCGGACTTGGTGGCCGCCACCAGCACCCAGGCGACCGGCAGCAGGCAGTAGACGGCGCCCAGGAACAGTGCCGCGGTGGGGACGGGCGCGATGCGGCGGGGAACGCGCCCGGCAGTGGCCGGGGCGGCGGTCACGGCGTTGCTCAACGGGACTCCTCCTGCCCGGTACGGCTGCCCACGGCCCGCAGGAAGCCGAAGGACAGCACGAGTGTGACCACGGCGATGACCACCGCCGTGGCGGCGGCCGCGTGGATGTCGCTGCGGACGAAGGCGTCCTGGTAGACCTTCATCAGCGGGCTCCAGACGGTGGAGACGCTGTTGGTCAGCGGTTTGAGCGTGGTCGGCTCGCTGAACACCTGGAGCGTGGCGATGACCGAGAAGAAGAAGGTCAGCACCAGTGAGGGGGCCACCATCGGAATCTTGACCCGCAGCGCGGTCTGGAGCTGCGAGCAGCCGTCCAGCCGGGCGGCCTCGTGGACCTCGGCGGGGATCGCGCGCAGTGCCGTGTAGATGACGATCATGTTGAATCCGGTGCCGCCCCAGATCGCGATGTTGGCGAGCGCGAGGTAGAGCGGGCCGCCGTCGAGCAGGTCGGGCCGCGGCAGTCCGAGCTCACCCAGGAGGTAGTGGAACGGGCTGACGTCCGGCAGGTACAGGAACCCCCACAGCAGTGCCGCGATCACTCCGGGGACGGCGTACGGCAGGAAGATCGCCAGCCGGGTGAAGGAGCGGCCCCGTACCCGGTCGGCGTCCAGCATCAGGGCGAAGACCAGGGCCAGGCCGAGCATGACCGGGACGACGATCAGCCCGTAGCCCAGCACCCGCAGCGCGCCGGCGGTCAGCTCGGGGTCGCCGAGCGCGTCGGCGTAGTTGGACAGCCCGGCCCACACCTCCTCGCGCGCCCCGCCGCCCAGTCCGAGCCCCTCGACCTCGACCCTGCGCAGGCTCAGATGGACGGCGTAGCCGACGGGAAGGGCGAAGAACAACAGGAACAGGGTGAGGGCGGGCAGCAGGAAGAGGTACGGTGCCCGCCGTGTGCCGCGGGACCGCCGCGGGACGCGGGCCGCCGGTGTCCCCGGTCTCCCGGGTGTTCCCGGCGCCGTCCGCGCCGTCCGCGCCGGGCGTGTCGTCGGTGTCACTCGGAGACCTCGAAACCCCGCTTCTTCATGTCCGCCACGGTCGTCGTGTGCACGGTCCGCAGCGCCGCGTCGAATCCGGACCGGTTCCTGGCGGCCTTGCCGAAGGCGTCCTTGAAGGCGCTGTAGGCGACATTGACGTTCGGGCCCCAGGCGGCGGGCACGGTGCCCCGGGCGATCTTCGCGGCCCGGGCGTAGAAGTCCGGCTGGTTGGGGAAGAACTCCGGGGCCTGCGCGAGGGCGTCGCTGTGCCGGGCCGCCTCGGCGGCGGGGTAGACGCCGCTCTCCCGCACCAGGGCGGCCAGTGCCCCGGGGTCGGTGTTGAGCCAGACGGCGAACTCGGCCGCGGCCTCCTTGTGTCCGGAGTCGTTCGTGACCGCCGTGGTGGAACCGCCCCAGCTGCCGGTGGCGTTCGCACCCTTCTCCCACTGGGGGAGCGGTGCCATCGCCCACTTGCCCCTGGTGTCGGGGGCGGCGGTGGCCAGGGTGCCCGGCGCCCACACGGCGCTGACCCAGGCGATCTGCTTGCCGGTGTTGAGGGCCTTGTTCCAGGCCGGGGTGTACATCGGCTGGTTGTCGATCGCGCCCTCCTCCACCAGTCCGCCCCAGAAGTCGGCGACCCTCCGGGTGGCCGGGTCGCCGATCGCGACCTTCCACTTCTCGCCCTCGGTGGTCCACCAGCGGGCGCCCGCCTGCTGGGCGAGACCGGCGAAGAGCCCGGCGTCGTTGCTGGAGAACGTGGTGAGGGAGCGGTCCGGGGCCTTCTTCCTCACCGCGCGGGCGGTCTCGGCGAACTCCTCCCAGGTGGCCGGGACGGACAGCCCGTACTCGGTGAAGAGGTCCTGGCGGTAGAAGAACATCATCGGGCCGGAGTCCTGGGGGACGGCGTAGGCCGCGTCGGTGCCCAGGGTGACCTGCTGCCACAGGCCGGGGGCGAACTCCTCCTCCGCCCCCTTCACCTCGCCGGAGATGTCGGCGAGCACCTCGTTGGCGACCAGGGTGGGCAGCGCCTGGTACTCCGCCTGTACCAGGTCGGGGGCCTCGCCCGCCTTGGCCGCGGTGATGGTCTTGGTGACCAGGTCGTCGCCGCCGGCCTGCTTCTTGACGGTCACCCGGATGTCCGGGTGCTCCTCGTTCCAGAGCTTCACCACCCGGTCCATGCCGGGGGCCCAGGACCAGTAGGTCAGCTCGACCGGGCCGGATCCGGCGGAATCGTCCGACGAGCCGCAGCCGGTGAGGGCGGCCGCTGCGACGGCGGCCGCGGTGCACACCGCGACAGTGCGGTTGTTCATGGGTGCCTCCCTGGCAGGTGCTGTGAACGTGCACAGTAGAGAAACCGGAGTAAGTCTTGTCAATAAGCGGGGTGTCCGTGTTTTCTGGGAGAGGTCATTGGGATGCGACTGTGCACGTTCCCAGTCTCGTTCCTTCAGCTCCGATCACGACGGCCCGGCTGCGGACCGGATCCCGACTTCAGGAGGTCGCATGGCGCGCCTCGCCTACGGTGGCGACTACAACCCCGAGCAGTGGCCCGAGGAGGTCTGGCACGAGGACGTCGCGCTGATGCGTGAGGCCGGGGTGACCCTGGTCAGCGTCGGGATCTTCTCCTGGGCGATGGTCGAACCGGAGGAGGGCGCCTACGACTTCGGCCGGCTCGACCGGATCGTCGGCCTGCTGCACGGCGCCGGCATCGGCGTCGACCTGGCGACCCCCACCGTGGCGCCGCCCGCCTGGTTCTACCGCGCCCACCCCGAGGCGCTGCCGGTCAGCCGGGAGGGCGTGCGCCTCGCGTTCGGCTCCCGCGGAGCGATCTGCCACGACTCGCCCGCCTACCAGGAGGCCGCCGCCCGGATCACCCGGGCGCTGGGCGAGCGGTACGGCCACCACCCGGCGGTGGTGATGTGGCACGTCCACAACGAGTACGGCGTCCCCGTCCTGGAGTGCTACTGCGAGAACTCCGCCGCCGCCTTCCGGGACTGGCTGCGGAATCGCTACACCACCCTGGACGCCCTCAACGCCGCCTGGGGGACGGCCTTCTGGGGCCAGGCCTACGGCGACTGGGCGGAGATCGGCCCGCCCCGGCTGACCCCCACCGTCTGCAACCCCGCCCAGCGTCTGGACTACCGGCGCTTCGCGGGCGACAGCGCGCTGGCGAACTTCCGCCGCGAGCGCGACATCCTGCACACGCTCTCCCCGGGCACCCCCGTCACCACCAACTTCATGGTCTCGCCCGCCCAGTGCGACACCCTCGACTACTGGGCCTGGGGCCGCGAGGTCGACCTCGTCACCAACGACCACTACCTGGTGGCCGAGCAGGAGCGCAACCACGTGGGCCTGTCCATGGCCGCCGACCTGACCCGCTCCGTCGCGGGCGGCGCGCCCTGGCTGCTGCTGGAGCACTCCACCAGCGGCGTCAACTGGCAGCCGCGCGGTATCGCCAAGCGTCCCGGGGAGATGGCCCGCAACTCCCTGGCCCACATCGCCCGCGGCTCCGAGGGCGCGATGTTCTTCCAGTGGCGGGCCTCCCGCGCCGGCGCCGAGAAGTTCCACTCGGCGATGGTGCCGCACGCCGGCACCGACAGCCGGATCTGGCGCGAGGTGGTCTCGCTCGGCGCGGACGTCGCCGCGCTGGAGGAGGTCCGCGGCACCCGCACCGTCGCGGACGTCGCCGTGGTGTGGGACTGGCAGTCGTGGTGGGCACAGCGGCTGGAGTGGCGGCCCAGCGAGGACCTCGACGCCCGCGAACGCGCCGAGGCGTGGTACACCGCGCTCTTCGACCGCCGCCTGACCGCCGACTTCCTGCCGCCGCAGACCGGTCCGGCGAAGCTGGCGGGCTATCCGCTGGTGGTGGTGCCCGCCCTGTACCTGACGGCGAGGACAGCCGGGCAGCACCTGCGCGCCTACGTCGAGAACGGCGGCACCCTGGCCGTCTCCTGCTTCTCCGGCATCGTCGACGAGCACGACACCGTGCATCCCGGCCCGCATCCGGGTGCGCTGCGGGACGTACTGGGGCTGACGGTCGAGGAGTTCCAGCCGCTGCGGGCCGGGGAGCGGGTCACCCTCCGGGGCTCCGGCGGACCGCCGCTGGTGGCCGACGTGTGGGCCGAGACGGTGGTGCCGCGCGGCGCCGAGCCGGTGTGGTCCTACGCCGACGGCCCCGCCGCGGGCGGCCCCGCCGTCACCCGCCACCGGCTGGGCCGGGGCACCGCCTGGTACGTCTCGACCAGGCTCGGCGCGGACGGACTGGACGCCGTCCTGGCCGCGGCGTGCGCCGACGCGGGGATCGCACCGCGCGAGGAGATCCCCCGTGACGTGGAGGTGGTGCGGCGCTCCGGCGAGTCCGGCAGCTACCTCTTCGCGCTCAACCACACCGGTGCCGACGCCAAGGTGCCGCTGGAGACGGCCGGTACCGAACTGCTCGCCGGCGGGCGGGTGGCCGGACACCTCGAGGTGCCCGCGGGCGGGGTCCGCGTGGTCCGCCTCGACCGCTGACCGGTCCCCCGGGCCCGCCGGACGGCATCCGCGGAACCGGCAGCCGGACCGGCGGCCGGAGGAACCGGGCATACCGCACCGACACCCCACCCCACGACCGAAGAAGGGAATCCCATGCGCAGACGCTCCGTCCTGCGGCTGTCCGCGGCCGCGCTCGCCGCTCCAGCCCTGGCCACCGCCTTACCGGGGACGGCCTCGGCCGCTCCGCTCCGCATCCGCGGCGCCGACGTCTCGTCCCTGGCCAAGAGCGAGGACCTCGGCGGCACCTACCGCCACGCCGACGGCCGGGCCGGCGATCCGGTGCGGATCCTGGCCGGTGCCGGGGTCAACTGGGGACGGCTGAAGGTCTGGGTGAACCCGGCCGACGGCTACCACACCGGCCCGCACGTCCTGCGGACGGCCCGGCGGCTGCACGACGCGGGCATGCGGCTCCTGGTCGACTTCCACTACTCCGACACCTGGGCCGACCCCGGCAAGCAGTACAAGCCCGCCGCCTGGGAGAACCTCCACGGGACCGCCCTGGAGCAGGCGGTACGGGACCACACCGCCGACATCCTGGGCGGGCTGCGCGCCCAGGGCACCCCGGCCGCCATGGCCCAGCTCGGCAACGAGATCAACGGCGGGATGCTCTGGCCCGACGGTTCGACCGACGACTGGAACCGGCTCGCCGCGCTGCTGCGGGCCGGCGCCGAGGCCGCGCGCGCCGTGTCGCCCGGCACCCTGACCGCCCTCCATCTCGCGGAGGGCGGCCGCA
Source organism: Streptomyces rubellus (assembly GCF_036323805.1). Lineage (NCBI taxonomy): Bacteria > Bacillati > Actinomycetota > Actinomycetes > Kitasatosporales > Streptomycetaceae > Streptomyces > Streptomyces rubellus. Next base: position 72,122 of record NZ_JAZDCX010000016.1, on the reverse strand, counting down.
ACGCGGAGACCCGGTGGTGGTTCGACAACGCGGTCTCGCGCGGCGTGCCCTTCGACGTGATCGCTCTGTCGTTCTACGGCTACTGGCACGGCACGCTGGGCGACCTGCGGTACAACCTGAACGACGTCGCGGCCCGCTACGGCAGGGACGTCCTCGTCGCCGAGACCGCCTACCCGTTCCGGCTGGACAGCAAGGACTCCCTGGCCAACATCATCGACCGGTCCTCGCAACTGGTGCCCGGCTACCCCGCCACGCCCGCCGGGCAGGCCGCCTGGCTGCGCGACATCAACGCGGTCGTCGCCGGGGTGCCGGACGGGCGCGGTCTGGGGCTGTTCTGGTGGGAGCCCACCTGGACCGCCGTGCCCGGCAACGGCTGGGACCCGGCCGACCCGGCCTCCGGCAACGGCTGGGAGAACCAGGCGCTCTTCGACTACGACAGCCGGGCCCTCCCAGCGCTGGAGGTGCTGGGCCGGGGCTGAACGCGCAGGCACCGACCGGCGCGCGGGCGGGGGCGGGACCGCGGTCCCGCCCCCGCCCGCGCGCCTTGCGCCGGTACGGACCCGCGGCCGGGCGGAGGACGGCCCGGCCGCGGGGCGGCGGCTCAGCGCACCGGGGTGAAGTCCCGCGCGCCGATGAACTCCGGCCGGTGCACGGGCGCCGCGAACGGCTCCACCGCGGTGTTCTCCACGCTGTTGAAGACGATGAAGACATTGCTCCGCGGGTACGGGGTGATGTTGTCCCCGGAACCGTGCATGCAGTTGCAGTCGAACCAGGTCGCCGAGCCGGGCTTGCCGGTGAACAGCCGGATGCCGTACTCGCTCGCCAGCTGTGTCAGCGCCTCGTCCGAGGGCGTGCCGGCGTCCTGCATCTGCAGCGACTTCTTGTAGTTGTCCTTCGGCGTGGCCCCCGCGCAGCCGAGGAACGTCTTGTGCGAACCCGGCATGATCATCAAGCCGCCGTTGGTGGCGTAGTTCTCGGTCAGGGCGATCGAGACGGACACCGTCCGCATGTTGGGCAGACCGTCCTCGGCGTGCCAGGTCTCGAAGTCGGAGTGCCAGTAGAACCCGGACGCGCCGAAGCCCGGCTTGACGTTGATCCGGCTCTGGTGGACGTACACGTCCGAGCCCAGGATCTGGCGCGCGCGGCCCACCACGCGCGGGTCCCGCACCAGGTCGGCGAAGACCTGGCTGATCTTGTGGACCTCGAAGACGGACCGGATCTCCTGCGACTTCGGCTCGACGATCGAGCGCTCGTCCGCACGGATCAGCGGATCCGAGATCAGCCGCTCCAGCTCATTGGCGTAGACCTCCACCTCGTCGGGGGTGATGAGCTGGTCGATGGCCAGAAAACCGTCCCGCTCGTAAGCCTGGAGGTCGGAGGCCTCGATCGGCCCCGGCGCACCGGGCTCGGACCACACCACCGGGTCCTGGCGCGGGGTGATCACCTCGGTGGCTCCCCGCGTCGGGTACAGGTCGGTGGTGCGCTCGGGTGCGGTGGTCATGGTGCTGCCTTCCTCTCCTCTCGTACGGTCCTGTGCACTACTGCGTTCGGCTGTCGGATTCCTCCCTCCAGCCTTCTCCTCGGTTCCCGGGCGGCCCGGCCGCGTCCTCGGCCGTGGCCCCCGGCTGGGTGCCGGCTCACCCGGTACGCGCTGACCTCCGGGGGCGTTGTCCCCGGGTCAGTCCTCGTCCGGCTCGGTGAGCAGCGGGTAGACACCGTTCTCGTCGTGGTCCTCGCGGCCGGTGACCGGCGGGTTGAAGACGCAGACGACACGGAAGTCGGTCTTGGGACGAAGTGTGTGCTTCTCGTGCCCGTCCAGCAAGTACATCGTTCCGGGGGTGATCCAGTGCTTCTCGCCGGTCTCGTCGTTGGTGAGCTCGGCCTCGCCCTCCACACAGAGGACGGCCTCCACATGGTTGGCGTACCACATCGAGGTCTCCGTGCCCGCGTAGAGCACGGTCTCGTGCAGTGAGAAGCCCACCCGTTCCTTCGCCAGGATCAGGCGCTTGCTGCGCCAGGTGCCGGAGGCCGACCTGACGTCGCGGTCGGTGTCCTCGATTTCCTGCAGGGATCGGACGATCACGGTGTTTCCGGTGCCTCTCTGTCGGGTGGCCCGCCCCGGGAGACCGGGAGCGGGCCATTCGGGTGGTGCGTGCGGCCGCCGGGCGGTCTCCCGGGGAACGGGACACCGCGCGGCGCCGTGCTACGCGGTCTCGCGGACCGCGCGGGCCAGGATGCTCAGGCCCTCGTCCAGCTCCTCGGGGGAGACGGTCAGCGCGGGGAGCAGCTTGACCACCTCGCTCTCCGGGCCGGAGGTCTCGATCAGCAGCCCGAGCTCGAAGGCGCGGGAGGCGATGGCGCTCGCCCGGGTGTGGTCGTTGAGCTCCACGCCCCACACCAGGCCGCGGCCGCGGACGTCGGCCACCTCGGTGGGGTGCTCGGCGGCGATGGCGCGCAGGGCGGCCTCGACCTGCTCGCCCCGGGCCAGGGTCTGCTTCTCCGTCTGGCCGTCGGTCCAGTAGGCGTTCAGCGCCGCGGCGGCGGTGACGAAGGCCGGGTTGTTGCCGCGGAAGGTGCCGTTGTGCTCGCCCGGCTCCCACACGTCCAGCTCGGGCCGGAACAGGGTCAGCGCCATGGGCAGGCCGTAGCCGCTGATGGACTTGGAGACCGTGATGATGTCCGGGGTGATGCCCGCCTCCTCGAAGGAGAAGAAGGCACCGGTGCGGCCGCAGCCCATCTGGATGTCGTCGACGATCAGCAGCATGTCCTGGCGCTTGCACAGCTCGGCCAGGGCGCGCAGCCACTCCGGGCGGGCGACGTTGATGCCGCCCTCGCCCTGGACGGTCTCCACGATCACCGCGGCCGGCCGGTTCAGGCCGGAGCCGGAGTCCTGCAGCAGGCGCTCGAACCACAGGAAGTCCTCGACCTGGCCGTCGAGGTAGTTGTCGAACGGCATCGGGGTGCCGTGGACCAGGGGGATTCCGGCGCCGGCGCGTTTGAAGGCGTTGCCGGTGACGGCCAGCGCGCCCAGCGACATGCCGTGGAAGGCGTTGGTGAAGGACACGATCGACTCGCGGCCCTTGACCTTGCGGGCGAGCTTCAGGGCGGCCTCGACGGCGTTGGTGCCGGTGGGGCCGGGGAACATCACCTTGTGGTCCAGCTCGCGCGGTCGCAGGACGGTCTCCTGGAAGGTCTCCAGGAAGGCGCGCTTGGCGGTGGTGGACATGTCCAGGCCGTGGGTGACGCCGTCGCGCTCGAGGTAGTCGATCAGGGCGCGTTTGAGGATCGGGTTGTTGTGGCCGTAGTTCAGGGACCCGGCCCCGGCGAAGAAGTCGAGGTAGGTGTGGCCGTCCTCGTCGTACATGCGGCTGCCCTGCGCCCGGTCGAAGACGGTGGGCCAGCCACGGCAGTAGCTGCGCACCTCCGACTCCAGGGTCTGGAAGATGCTCAGGTCGGGCTGGGTGATGGTCACAGCGAATCTCCTGGGAGATGGTTAGCGGGAGGAGCGTGGGTGGGGGGTGTGCCGCCGGGCGGACCGTGTGCGGCGGTCAGCGGCCGGCGGCGGCCGTTGCCGCCGAGGGGAGGGGACCGATCCGGTACAGCACCTCGGGCTCGTGTCCGTCCTCGGGGAACAGCACGTCGTCGAAGAGCACCTCGCGGTGCACCGGGGCGCCGTGGCGCCGGGCGTAGGAGGTGAACAGCCGGTTGGAGGCGGTGTTGTCGGGAGTGATCGTGGTCTCGATCCCGGTGATGCCAAGCTCCCCGGCGACCCGGGCGGTCAGCCCGTCCAGCATCGCCGCGGCGAGGCCGCGTCCGCGCTGCCCCTGGTCGACGGCGACCTGCCAGACGACCAGGATCCGCGGGCGCTGCGGGCGGATGTAGCCGGTGATGAACCCGACCGGCTCACCGTCGCCGTCGCGCGCCACCACGGAGGTGGCCGCGAAGTCACGGCACCACAGGAGGTAGCTGTAGGAGGAATTGAGATCGAGTGTCCGGGAGTCGCGGGCGAGCCGCCAGATCGCTGCTCCGTCCTCCACCCGGGGTACGTCGAGTCGCAGTCCCTCCGGCATTTCGATGGTTCTTTCAGGGGCACTTGCATGGTCTGCTTGTGCGGCGGTCATGCAAATCAAATTTACCCAGTGGGAGGTCAAATCACATCGGCGAAAGGGGTTACGTCAAGAGCGCTTCTGTGATAACACGCGCGAGCGCGTACGCGCGTAAGAGGGTGAAGATATGTGTAGTTTGTCCGGTATTTTTCGGGCAAAGTGAAGACGCTGTGGAGTCCGTCACAGATCCATAACAAGCTCGAAGCCTGTCCGAAATACGAGGTTCGCCGATATCGAATCTTTGTGTTTAGGGCATCCGGAGCGGGGTATAAAGGACATGGGCTTTTATTATTTTCGGCCCCGGGGAATTCGCTCCGATTTCACGGTTCGAATCATCTCCGTGTCACTCGGTGACGCTGTCGCCGGCGTTCTCCCGGTCCTCCCGGTGGAATCCGCCGCGGACCGTCACCGCCCCCCGCGGCCCCACCCCGGAGATCGTGTAGCCGTCCCGCTCCACGTTCCTCCGGCCCTCGGAGTGGTGGTACTGGCCGGCGAACCGGTACTCGCCCGGAGGTACTTCACGGCCCTCCCGCAGCTCCCAGCGGTACACCAGCGCCCCGCCCTCCTCGCGGGCGGCCACCCGGAAGTCGTCGGCCGGCAGGGAGCACCACTGGCCCGTGTGCCGCACCTCCCCGGCCGGTGCCACGCGCAGCTCCACCGTCAGGGAGGTCAGCGGTCCGGTGCTGCGCAGGACGATGTCGTTCTGCGCCCAGTGCGCGTTGCTGCCGGGACCCAGTACGCCGCGGGCGCTCAGCCCGCCGCCCCGCGGCCCCGCCGCCCCCGTGACGCCGGAGGGACCGGCGGAGGAGACACCGTCCGTGTCCGGTGCCGCCCCGGCAGGGGCCCGCACTGTCCACGGGGCTCCGCCGTCCCCGGCCACCCAGCCGGCCGCCAGGGCCCCGGCGGCGAGCGCGGCCACCAGGCCGACGGCGGCCCCGGCCACCCGGAGCGGGCCACCGGGCGGCCGGGCCCGGCCGCCCGGGCCCTCGGGGGAGTAGGCCTCCGCCCGGCCTCCGCGTCCGGCGGCGTCCCGGGCGCGTCCGGCCACCCGGGACCACATCCGGTCCCGGTCCGGCTGGTGTTCCGCGGCGGCCGCCTTCAGCCGCGCGGTGGCCCACTCCGGGCGGCCGCGGTCGGTCACCAACTGCTCCGTTCCGCCGGTCCGGCGCGCAGCACCCGCACGGTCCGGTACGCGGTCCGGTACGCGGCCTCGGGACCGGGGCGGGACGGGGCCAGCATGCGCTCCAACTCGGCGATGCCGCGCGAGGTCTGACTCTTCACGGTGCCGACCGAGATGCCCAGGGCGCGGGCGGTCTCCTTCTCCGACAGGTCGAAGGCGTGGCGCAGCACGACGCAGGCCCGCTTCCGCAGCGGAAGCCGGGCGAGCGCCTGGCGCACGTCCAGCACCGCGGGCACGTCCGGGTCGTTGATCCGGTCCGGCCGGTGCGACCAGAACAGGGCGACCCGGCGGCGTTCGCGCTGCTGACTGCGGGCCCGGGTGCGGGCCATGGCGGCGACCACACCGCGGGCGTAGGCGACGGGCTCCCCGTCGGCGCACGCCCGGTCCCAGCGGCGCCACACCGCGACCAGCGCGTCGGCCGCGAGGTCGTCGGCTCCCTCGGCGTCCCCCAGCAGGAGGTACGCGAAGCGGGACAGTTCGGAGTAGTGGTGGTCGAAGAAGGCGTGGAACTCTTCGGTGGGGGCGTCCACGCGGCCTCCTCAGGCTCGATGGATCCAGCGCTGTCGTACCACGACCCCCTGTGGCCGGGTGAGCGTAACAGGCGGCTCGTACAGTGCGGCATATGAGCGAACGCGGAAATCTGCACATCAGGGGACGGGTGCCGACCGGGCCGGATCCGGACGCGGACATCCGGGACGAGCTGTGGGTCGTGGACGGCCGGATCACCTTCGAAAGGCCCCGGGGGCCGCTGGAGACCACCACCGTCGAGGGCTGGGTGCTGCCCGGTCTGGTGGACGCCCACTGCCACGTCGGACTCGACGCCCACGGTGCCGTCGACGAGGCCACCAGCGAGAAGCAGGCGCTCACCGACCGCGACGCCGGGGCGCTGCTCGTCCGGGACGCCGGTTCCCCCGCCGACACCCGCTGGATCGACGACCGCGAGGACCTGCCGCGCATCATCCGCGCGGGCCGCCACATCGCCCGTACCCGGCGCTACATCCGCAACTACGCACACGAGATCGAGCCCGGCGACCTGGTGGCGTTCGTGCGGCGCGAGGCGCGGCGCGGTGACGGCTGGGTCAAGCTCGTCGGGGACTGGATAGACCGGGAACGGGGCGACCTGGCCCCCTGCTGGCCCCGCACCGAGGTGGCGGCCGCCATCGCCGCCGCCCACGAGGAGGGGGCGCGGGTCACCGCCCACTGTTTCGCCGAGGACTCGCTGCGCGACCTGGTGGAGGCCGGGATCGACTGCGTCGAGCACGCCACCGGGCTGACCGAGGAGACGATCCCGCTCTTCGCCGAACGCGGTGTGGCCATCGTCCCCACCCTGGTCAACATCGCGACCTTCCCCCGGCTCGCGGCCGGGGGCGAGGCGAAGTTCCCGCGCTGGGCCGACCATCTGCGGAGGCTCCACGAACGCCGCTACGACACCGTGCGTGCGGCGTACGACGCGGGCATCCCGGTCTTCGCCGGCACCGACGCGGGCGGTTCCCTGGCCCACGGACTGGTGGCCGAGGAGGTCGCCGAACTGGTGACGGCCGGTATCCCGGCGCCGGCCGCCCTGTCGGCGGCCACCTGGGCGGCCCGGGCCTGGCTGGGGAGGCCCGGGCTGGAGGAAGGCGCTCCGGCCGATCTGGTGGTGTACGGGGAGGATCCGCGGGCCGACGTACGGGTGCTGGCCGCGCCGCGCCGGGTGGTGCTCCGGGGGCGCGTGGTGCGGTAGACCACCACGGCGCACAGGGGGCCATGCGAGATCCAAACGTGATGTCCGTTACTCGTAAGAGTGAAATAGCTCTATGTTACTGGACCGTCGCAGGCCGCCACCCCAAGCATGGCGGGGTCTCAGGTCACCGGCGCGAGTGATGTCCCCATTGGCGCGCCGGTGACGCCATGTCATGTGTGGGGGTTTCATCTGTGAACAAGACCATGTACGGCCTGCTCGCGGCTGCCACTCTGGTGGGGGTGAGCGCGGTTCCCGCGCACGCCACCGGTGAGCGGGGCACCGCCACGGCGGCCGTGCTGCGGGCCGACCTGGACGTCTCCGCGGGAGGCGCCAGCCTGCCGCTGAACGTCGAGCTCAACGCGGTCCGGGCGCCCGAGAGTGTGAAGGAGCGCCTGCTGGAGGCCCGACTGGACGGTGTGAACGGCGGCAAGCCGTTCACCATGCTGACGGCCGACGCCGCCACCTCGGAGGCGACGGTCACGGCCGAGAAGGCCCGGGGGTACTCCAACCTCGCCGAGGCCGAGGTGTACCTGCCCGGTATGGCGAAGACGAGGAAGCTCCCCGGCGTGAGGCCGTTCGTCAAGGTCGAGGCGGTCACCTCCGAGGCCGTCTGCGAGGCCGGTGCCGAGCCGACCGCGGACTCCCTGTTCGTCGGCAAGGTCAAGGTGCTCGGCAAGAAGGTCGAGGTGAAGGCGGGCGGCACCGCCACGGTCAGGACGGACCTCGGCAAGGTCCACCTCAGGATGGCCGAGACCGTCACCACCTCCGGCACCGCGGCCGCCACCGCGCTCACGCTGGACGTCGCGGTGGACCCGGGCAAGCTGGGTGTCACCAAGGTCAAGGGCAAGGTCACCCTGGTCGAGGCCGCCTGCACCACGCCCGGCAGCGGCGGCGGTGACAACGGCGGTGCCCAGAACGGTGGTTCCACCGGTTCCGACGGCGGCGCCAACAGCGGCACCACGGGCGGCGGGACCGGCTCCGACGGCGGTTCCACCGGCGGCGGCGAGACCGGCGGCTCCGAGGGCACCACCGGCGGCGAGACCGCCGGTGCCACCGGTTCCGCCGGGTCCGAGGGCGGCTCCGACGGCGCCTCCACCGGTTCCGCCGGATCCGAGAGCGGTGGCGAGGGCAACAAGCCGGAGCCGCAGACCGGTTCTGACCAGGGCAAGGACAAGCTCGACGGCAACCTCGCCGAGACCGGCGGCAGCTCCGCCACCCCGTACCTCGCGGGTGGTGCCCTGCTGCTCGTCGCGGCCGGCGGTGCGCTCGTCCTGGCGCGGCGCCGCCGCGGCGGGGCGTGACGAACAGCCGTGCCGGGCGCCTTGTCCGGTCCGGCACGGCACCGGTCGCCGCGCGGGCCTCGCTCCGGATGAACGGACGAGACCCGCGCGGCGGTGACGGGAAGCGGGAGTGAGAGGGCGGCGGCCGGAGCCATCGGCCGCCGCCCTCAGCGCACCCCGAGCCCGTCCAGCGTCCGCACCAGGCGGTCGGTCGTCCCCCGGTCCCGTACGGCCAGCCGCAGCCACCGCCGGTCCAGCCCGGGGAAGGTGTCCCCGCGGCGCACCGCGATGCCCTGCCCGCGCAGCCGCTCCCGCAGCTCCGCCGCCCCGGGGTGCCGGACGAGCACGAACGGCGCCCGGGGATCCGGGGTCGCGGCGCCCAGTTCGCCGAACTCCGCGAGCCGGCCGGTCAGATACGCCCGGTCCCGGGCGGTGCGCCGCGCCGCCTCATCGGCCTCGGCCAGCGCCGCCGGAGCGCAGCACGCCTCGGCCGCGGCGAGCGCGGGGGAGGAGACCGGCCACAGCGGCTGGTGCCGGGCCAGCCGGGCGACGGTCTCCGGATCGGAGAGCACATAGCCGATCCGCAGCCCGGCCAGCCCCCAGGTCTTGGTCAGGCTGCGCAGTACCACCACCGGGCCCGGCAGCTCCATGACCAGGGAGGCCAGCGACTCGCGCTCGCCCGGCACCGCGTCGATGAACGCCTCGTCCACCACCAGGGTCCGGCCCGGCCGGGCCAGCGCCGCCAGCGCGGACGCCGGGTGCAGCACGGAGGTGGGGTTCGTCGGATTGCCGACGACCACCACGGGTGCCCCGGACGGCACGTGGGCCGGATCGAGCCGGAAGCCGTCCCGTCCGTCCAGCAGGACACGCTCCACCGCGTGGCCCGCGTCCCGCAGCGCCGCCTCCGGTTCGGTGAACTGCGGGTGCACCACGGCCGGGCGGTCCGTACCCGCTCCGCCGGCGGGCAGCGCCCGGGCGAGCAGGACGAACGCCTCCGCCGCCCCCGCCGTCAGCAGCACGCACTCCTCCGGCAGTCCGTGCCGTGCCGCCACCGCGCGCCGGGCCGCCCGTCCGTCCGGGTAGGCGGCCAGCCCCGCCAGGGAGGCGGCGATCCGCTCCCGCAGCCACTCGGGAGGCGTACCGGCGCGGACGTTGACCGCGAGGTCGAGCAGCTCCGTCCCGGCGTCCCGGACCTCCGCGTCGCCGTGGTGGCGCAGGTCGTGCGGATCGGACGGGACGGACGGGCCGGGCGGGCGGTACGGGGCGCGCGGTGCGCTCACCGGTTCAGTGGGCATGGGCGTGCCCGCCGTGGTGATGGTGGTGCCCGTCGTCGTCCGGGTGGTGGTGCGGCTGCTGCGGCAGACCGACCTTGTCCTCGAAACCGGGCAGGGCGACACGGTAGACGCAGGAGTCGCAGTTCATCCGCAGATCGCCCGCCAGCGCCTCCGCGTACCGCTCCCACACCAGCTCCGCCAGCTCCCCGACGGGTCCGATGACCTCGGCGCAGCGCACCTCGGTCTCCGGATGCGCCGCCGCCCAGCCCGCGGCCTGCATCCGCACCCGGTCCGGCAGGACGCCGGTGAACAGGAAGTACGGCAGCACCACGATCCGGCGGGCGCCCAGCCGGCGGCAGCGCTCCAGACCGGAGGGGACGTCGGGCGCGGCGAGTGAGACGAACGCGGTCTCCACGCCCGCGTAGCCGCGGCCCTCCCACAGCAGCCGGGCCGCCTTGTGCACCTCGGCGTTGGCGTCCGGGTCGGTGGAGCCGCGGCCCACCAGCAGTACGGTCGTACCGGCCCGGTCCTGCGGGGAGCGGCCCGCGCCGTCGCCCAGCGCCTCCTCCACCCGGCGTTCCAGCACGTCCAGCAGCGCCGGGTGCGGGCCCAGCGGGCGGCCGTACGCGAACGAGGTCCCCGGATGGCGGAGCTTCTCGCGGGCCAGGGCCGCCGGGATGTCGCCCTTGGCGTGCCCGGCCGAGACCAGCATCAGCGGGACGGCGGCGAAGTTCCGCACCCCCCGGCCGACCAGTTCGGCGACGGCGTCCGCCAGCGGCGGCGGCGACAGCTCGATGAACCCTCCCGCGACAGGGCGGTCGGGCCGCCGCTCGCCGAGGTCGCGCACCAGGGCGCGGAACGCCTCGGCGCCGGCGTCGTCGCGGGTGCCGTGGCCGACGAGGAGCAGGGCGGGCGGGGTGGTCACAGGCTCTCCTTGGTGGTGCCGGGACGGGAACGGGTGGGGGCGGGTGTCGTGTACAGCAGGGCGTTGAGGGCGGCGGCGGCGACCGCGCTGCCGCCCTTCTCCGAGACGTTGCTGACGGCCGGCAGCCCGCTGGCGCGCAGTGCCGCCTTGCTCTCGGCCGCCCCGACGAAACCGACGGGCAGGCCGATGACCAGGGCGGGCGCCGCGGCCAGGTCGAGCAGTTCGAACAGGGCGGTGGGCGCGCAGCCGATCACCCACACCGCGCCCGGTCCGACCTCCTCGTAGGCCAGCCGCACCGCGTGCGCCGAACGGGTCAGACCGGGGCCGCCCGAGGCGTCGGCGAGACGGCACACCGTCCTGCGGCGGGTGATCCCGGCTGCGACCATCTCCACGTCGACCACCACCGGCGCGCCGTCGTGCAGGGCGGTGTGCGCCCCGCGCAGTGCCGGCTCGTCGGTGACCAGGTCCCCGGCGTACGCCAGGTCGGCGCTGGAGTGGATCACCCGCTCCACCACGGCCCGGGTCAGCGGGGGCAGGTGCGAGGTGTCCAGCCGGGAGCGCAGGATGCGGTACGACTCCTCCTCGATGGGATGGACGGTGCGGTGCACCTGGCGGGCCGGAGGTGTCGGGGATGCCGCGGGTGTCGACGGTGTCACGGTGCCTCCTCGGGGTTCTCCGCGCGGTTCTTCCGGCCGTTCTCCCCCAGGGCGTCCCCGGAGGCGGCGGTCTCCTCGATCGCGTCGACCGGGCACACCTCGACGCACTCCAGACAGCCGGTGCACAGTTCCGCCCGCACCAGCAGCGTGCTGCCGAGCGGACGTATCGCGTGGACCGGGCAGGTCAGCAGGCAGGCTCCGCAGCCCGCGCAGCGCGCGGTGACGGCCACGGGCGCCGCCGGGGCGGTACGCGTCGTACGGGTCACGGTGCCTCCTGCCAGCGGTAGCCGCGGGGGGTGACCATGCGCCCGGCGACGGTGCGGGTGGCGGTGTTGCCGACGGTCACCACGGTCATCATGTCGACCGCGGCCGGGTCGAGTTCCCCGAGCGTGGTGACGGTGACGCGCTCACCGGGCCGGGAGGCGTTGCGCACCACACCCACCGGTGTGTGCGGGGCGCGGTGCTCCGCCAGCAGGGCCAGGGCCCGGGGGAGCTGCCAGTCGCGGCCCCGGCTGCGCGGGTTGTAGAACGTCACCACCAGGTCGGACCCGGCCGCCGCCCGCACCCGGCGCTCGATCACCTCCCAGGGCGTGTGCAGGTCCGACAGGCTGATCGAGACGTGGTCGTGGCCCAGCGGCGCGCCCAGCAGCGCGGCGGCGGCCAGCGCGGCGGTGACGCCGGGGACCCCCACCACCTCGATGTCGTCCGGTGCCTCGGCCAGCGCGGGGGAGGCCATCGCGTACACCCCCGCGTCGCCGCTGCCGACCAGCGCCACGGCGTGGCCCGCGCGGGCCTCGGCGACGGCGGTGCGGGCGCGCTCCTCCTCCGCGCCGAGGCCGGAGGCCAGCACCCGGGTGCCCGGGCGCAGCAGGTCGCGGATCTGGTCCAGGTACTGGTCGAGGCCGACGACCACCGAGGCGCGGCGCAGTTCGTCGCGGGCGCGCGGGGTGAGCAGGTCGCGGGCGCCCGGGCCGAGGCCGACCAGTGCCAGCCGGCCGCGCGGCCGCCGCCGTGCCACGGCGCAGGTCGCCATCGCCGCGCGCCCCTGGACTTCCGACTTCCGTTTGGGGACGACCAGTTCGGCGCCCGTGCCGCAGGCCAGCAGCGCGGCGGCCTCGGCCACGCTCGGGGTGCCCACGGCGGCCAGCGGGGCGTCGGACGGATGGGGGACGGGCACGGCCGCCAGTGCGGCGGCGGGGTAGGTCCGCACCGGTACGCCCAGGTGCCGGGCCGCCTCGGCGATACCGGGCTCGTCCGCCTTGGCGTCCACGGTGGCGAGTTCGGCGACGCTGCGGGGCGACAGCCCGGCCTCGGCCAGCGCCCGCCGCACCAGCTCGGTGATCTCGTCGGCGGAGGCGCCCCGGCTGGCCCCGACCCCGACGGCGAGGGTGGTCGGCCGCAGCACGGCGGTGCGGCCGGCGCCTTCCCGCGGTCCTTCCGGCACCGGGACGCGGTCGGTGACCAGCAGGGTGTGGCCGCCACCACCGGCGCATCCGTCGCTCTCGGTCGTGTTGTCGGTGCTCTCGGTTACGTTGGGTGGCAGTGCCGGGAGAGGGAGGACGACATGCCGCACCAGACGTACGGGCTCCCCGTCGAGGATCGCCCGCGACACCGCGGCGACATCGCCCTCGACGGGCAGGCCCAGGGTGTCCAGACCGGGGATCCCGGCGGCGTCCGTGGCGGTGGTGACGACGGGGCGGCAGCCCGGCAGGGCCTCGGCCACCGCGTGCGCCAGCTCGTTCGCGCCGCCCGCGTGACCGCCCAGCAGGGCCACCGCGTACTGCTGTGCCTCGTCCACGCACACCACGCCCGGGTCGCTCTCCTTGCCGGTGAGCAGCGGGGCGAGGAGCCGTACGGTCGCGCCGGTGGCCAGGAAGCAGACGAGCCGGTCGCACTCGGCGAAGGCCCGGGCGACCGCCTCCCGGACGGTGCCGGGGGTCTGTGCGGTGCCGCCGGTGCCGCCGGTGCCGCCGTCCGTGTCGTAGACCCGGGTCTCGTCCGGCCAGGCGGCGGCCAGCCGGTCGCGGGCGCGCCGCCCCGCGGCGGTGACGGAGACGAGACCGATCGGGCCTTTCGGGGCGTTCACGCGGGTGCTCCTTCGGTGGTGGGGCGGGTGCCCCACAGGACGAAGACGGGGTTGCCGGCGGCGAGCCGGGTCACCTCGCCGGGCAGCGGGGACAGCCGGGAGGACTGCAGCAGCACACCGTCGGGGACCAGTCCGGCGTCGCCGAACGCGGCCCGTACGGCGGGCACCCGGTCCAGCGCGGCGAGCGTGACGACGACGGTCCGGCGGGCGCGGCGGGCGCTCAGGGAGACGATCGACTCCAGCTCCCGGCCCCCGCCGCCGACGAACACGGCATCGGGATCGGGCAGTCCCGCCAGTGCGGCGGGCGCGGCACCGTGCACGGTCTGGACGTCCACTCCGTGGGCGGCGGCGTTGGCCCGGCAGCGTCCGGCACCGTCCGCGGCGCGCTCCACCGCGATCGCCGCCGCGCCCAGCCGTGCGCACTCCACCGCCACGGACCCGGAGCCCGCGCCGACGTCCCACACCAGGTCGCCGGGGCCCGGGCCGAGCCGGGCCAGGGCCAGGGCCCGCACCTCGTACTTGGTGATCATCGAGTCCCGGTGCGCGAAGGCGTCCTCCGGCAGCGCCCAGCCGGCCGGCGGCCGCGGCGGTCCGGCGAGCGAGCGGGCCGCGGGGGCCAGGAGGCGGTCCTCGTCCAGGCACAGCACCACGTTCACCGTCTCCGGCCAGGCCCGGGCGGCGGCCTCGGCGGGGGAGAGGCGTTCGACGCGCTCGCCGGCCGTGCCCAGCGCGCTCGCCACCACCAGGGTGCGCCGCAGTCCGGTGCCGGCCAGGGCGGCACCCAGCTCGGCGGGCCCCGCACCGGGGCCGGTGAGCACGGCGGTCTTGGGACGGGCGCGGCAGACGTTGACGGCGGTACGCGGATCGCGGCCGTGCGCGCTGACCACGGCCGCGTCGTCCCACGGCAGCCCGGCGCGGGCGAAGGCCGCGGCGACGGACGGTACGGCGGGCCGCACGTCCAGGGAGCGCGGGCCGAACCGCTCGGCGAGCGCCCGGACGATCCCGAAGAAACCGGGGTCGCCCGAGGCGAGCACCACCACCTGCCCGCCCCGTCCGTCCGGTCCGCGCCGTTCGCCGTCCCCGGCGCGTGCCGCGGTGAGCCGCTCGCCGATCGCGTCCAGGGCGGGGGCCAGCGGGCCCAGCACCACACGCCGTACCTCCGGCGGGATCCCGGCGGCCTCCAGATGGCGGCGGGCGCCCACGGCCAGGGACACCTCCCGCCAGTCCGGGCCACCGGGGAGGGGCCCGGCGGCCGCCGCCGTCCCGGCGGTGCCGGTGCCGGTGCCCACGACGGTGATCATGGCGGTCATGACAGCAGCCCCCCGCCATCGCCGCCGGCCTCGGAGTGCCGGGCGATCACCGCGCGGCCCGTGAAGTCCACCAGGGCCGCCTCCGCCGTGACCCGGTGGTCCGTGAAGCGCTCCAGCACCTCCACGACACGGCGGCACAGCTCCTCTCCCGCGGCGGCCAGCAGACCGGCGGCGTCCCACAGCTCGTAGGCGTGGCGGGCGGTGTTCGCCACCGCCACCTCGTCCGCCACCGGCTCCGGCCCGCCCACCGCGCGGGTGATGTCCGCCAGGACGGCGGTGTCCACCTTCGACCTCGTGTAGTGCGTCATCAGCACTCCGGAGGCCAGCTTGGTCAGCTTGCCCACCATGCCGACGAACACCACCCGGTCCATACCGTGCTCCACGGCCCGCCGCAGCGCGGCGCCCGTGAAGTCCCCGACCTCGACGAAGCACACCTCGGGCAGCCCGGGCAGCAGCTCCATGGCGCCCTTCTCGGTGCGGCCGCCGGTGCACAGCACGACGGCCGGGGCGCCCTGCGCGGCGGCCACCGACACCGCCTGCTCGACGCTGGCGCGCCAGGAGGCCGTCGAGAACGGCCGGACGATCCCGGTCGTCCCCAGGATGGAGAGGCCGCCGAGGATGCCGAGCCGGGCGTTGGTGGTCTTCCGGGCGCGCTTCTCCCCGTCCGGCACGCTGATGGTGACGTCGACGCCCCGCGCCGCGGCGTCGACGACCTCGCCCACCGCCTGGCTGATCATGGCGCGGGGCACGGGGTTGATGGCCGGGCCGCCCACTTCCAGACCGAGCCCCGGCCGGGTGACGACACCGACGCCGATCCCGCCGTGCAGCCCGATGCCGGGCTCGTCCCGCCAGCTCACCGTGGCGGTCAGCAGCGAGCCGTGGGTGACGTCCGGGTCGTCGCCGGCGTCCTTGACCACCACCGCCTCGGTGCGGCCCGGCCGCAGCCGTACCGAGCGCTCCACCGCGAACGTCACCCGCCGCCCCGACGGCAGCGCGACCTCCACCCAGGGCTGGGGCTCGCCGGTGACCAGGTGCAGGGCGGCGGCCCGGGCCGCCGCCGAGGCGCAGGTGCCGGTCGTCCAGCCGGTGCGCAGCGCCCTCGGCCGCTGCTTGGCGGTACGCGGCAGGTCCGGCTCCCGCAGCTCGGGCCCCTGCCCGGCCCCCCGCTCCGGTCCCGGCCCGGACGCCGACCGCGGTTCCTCACTCACGGCTCGCCTCCGCCTCCCGGGCCGCCCGCAGCGCCCGGCGAGCGGCCGGGTCGGCGCGGCGGTGGCCGTGGAAGTGCCCCGGGTGGTAGAGGTGCGAACGCGTACCGGAGGCGGACAGCGCGGGCCCGACCAGGAACAGCGTGTGCTTCCACAGCCGGTGTTCCTTGACGGTCTCCTCCAGCGTGCCGACGGTACAGCGCACGACCAGTTCCTCCGGCCAGGTCGCCTGGTGGGCGATCACCACCGGGGTGTCGGTGGGATAACCGCCCTCCAGCAGCTCCACCGCCAGCTGCCCCGAGCGCGCCGCCGACAGGAAGACCGCCATGGTCGTGCCGTGCCGGGCGAACTCCCGCACCTCCTCGCCGGGCGGCATCGGTGTCTTGCCGCCGCCGAGCCGGGTGAGGATCACCGACTGGGCGACCTCCGGGATCGTCAGCTCCCGTCCCGCGACGGCGGCCACCGCCGAGAACGACGACACCCCGGGGACGATCTCCACCTCGACGCCCAGTTCCGCGCAGCGGTCCACCTGCTCCTGGGTGCCGCCCCACAGCGCCGGATCACCGGAGTGGATCCGCGCCACCCGCAGCCCCTCGCGGGCGGCGCGCGCGTAGACGGCGGTGACCTCCTCCAGGGACATCGACGCCGAGTCCAGGACCTCCGCGTCCGCCCGGGCGTGCTCGAGCACCTCCTCGCGCACCAGGCTGGCCGCCCAGATCACGATGTCGGCCTCGGCGATGGCGCGGGCGGCGCGGAAGGTGAGCAGGTCGGCGGCCCCGGGCCCGGCTCCCACGATGGTGACCCGGCCGGTGCGGGGCGCGCCGGACGTGCCGGTGCCGGACGGCTCGGTGCGCGGTGCGCCGGTCACAGCTTGCCTCCTCGGCTCTCACGGCGGGCGGGGGCGATGAGTGTGGACAGATAGGGCAGTCCGGTGTTCCCGGGGGCGGGTTCCGCCTCCAGCTCGGCCGCCGGGCGGATCGACTCCGCCGGCAGCCCCAGCGACGAACCCCACACCGCGCCCTCGGTGCGGCCCGTGGCCCGCAGCGCGGCGGCGACCTCGCCGGCCAGCCGCCCGAACTTGTACGCCACCACCGTGCCCGGCCCCTGAAGGGCCTCCTTCAGCACCGCCGTGCCCGCCGTCACCGGTACCAGCGTCAGCGGCTCCGTCCCCTCGGTGAGCACCGCACCGCTCCGCGCGGCCAGATCCTGCATCGCGGTGATGCCCGGCACGGTCTCCACGGCGGTCCCGGGCACCAGGGCGCCCACGGTCTGGGCGAGATAGGTGAAGGTGGAGTAGACGTTCGGATCACCGATCGTGGCGAAGGCCACCGTGCCGTGGGCGCGCAGCAGCTCCGCGACGCGCTCGCCCGCCATGTCCCACGCGGCCTCCCGGCGGGCCCGGTCCTCGCGCTCGTTGAGCGCGAAGACCACCCGGACGATCTTCTGCGGTGCCACGTAGTGCAGCACGGTGGCCTCGGCCCGGCCCGTGCCGCCGCCCGCCAGGACCGGCACGACCACCACGGCCGCCTCGCGCAGCGCGTTCACCCCCTTGACGGTCACCAGCTCCGGGTCGCCGGGACCCACCCCGACCCCGACCAGCCGTGGTTCGCGCGCGCCACGGTCACTGCCCGTGCTGCCCGCACCGGTCATGCGGCATCCCTCCCGACACACCTGTTGACGAAGCGCCGGGCGACGGACGGCTCGGCGGCCCAGTGCACATGCAGATACGAGGCATGCACACCGCCCTTCACAAAACCCTCGACGCGCCGCTCGGGACGGTCCGCGCCCCGGGAGCCTCCCCAGGTCAGCCCCCACGCGGGCGCCGCACCGGGGCCCGCCCCGGCCGGCGGTTCCACCGCGGTGCGGTGGAACTCGTGGCCGCGCACCCGGGTGCCGGCGGCGGCCAGCGCGCTGTCGCCCACGGCGACCGCCTCCCGGTAGCCGAGGGTGAGCCGCTCGGTCATCCGGGCGGTGACGTCCAGCACCCCGCACATCGGTGCCCCGTCCAGCTCCCGTGCCAGATACAGCAGCCCGGCGCACTCGGCGGCGACCGGTGCCCCCGAGGCGGCCAGTTCCGCGACGGCCTTCCGCAGCGGCTCGTTCGCCGACAGCTCCGGCGCGTACACCTCCGGAAAACCGCCGCCGACCACCAGCCCGGCCGTCCCCGGCGGCAGCGCGGTGTCCCGCAGCGGATCGAAGACGGCCACCTCCGCGCCCGCCGCCCGCAGCAGTTCGGTGTGCTCGGCGTAGGAGAAGGTGAACGCGGCCCCGCCCGCCACCGCGACCACCGGCCGTGCGCGCGGCGCGGAACCGGGACCCGGGAGCGCCCAGGGCTCGTCCGGCAGCGGTGGCGCGGAGTGCGCCAGAGCGAGCAGCGCCGTCAGATCGCAGCCGGACCGCACCTGCTCCGCCAGCGCGGCCACCGCCTCGGTGGCCTCGGCCCGCCGCTCGGCCACCGGCACCAGACCCAGATGACGCGAAGGGCTGCGCACCTGCCTCACACGGCGCAGCACACCCAGCACCGGCACCCCCGAGGCGTCCAGCGCCTCGCGCAGCAGCCCCTCGTGGCGGTCGGAGGCCACCTTGTTGAGGATCACCCCCGCCACCCGCACCCGGGGGTCCCAGGACGCGAAGCCGTGCACCAGCGCCGCCACCGAGCGCGACTGCGCGGAGGCGTCCACCACCAGCACCACCGGCGCCCGCAACACCTTCGCCACCTGCGCGGTCGAGCCGAGTTCACCCTCCCCCGCCGCGCCGTCGTACAGCCCCATCACGCCCTCGACCACGGCCAGGTCCGCCCCGGCCGCCCCGTGCAGGAACAGCGGCGCGACCAGCTCCGGCCCGCACAGGTACGCGTCGAGGTTGCGGCCGGGGCGGCCGGTGGCCAGCGCGTGGTAGCCCGGATCGATGTAGTCCGGGCCCACCTTGTGCGGGGAGACGGCCAGCCCGGCCGCCGTGAAGGCGGCCATCAGGCCGGTGGCGACGGTGGTCTTGCCGCTGCCCGAGGAGGGCGCGGCGACCACCAGCCGGGGGACGGCCGTACTCATCCGGTGCTCACCCGGCTCACCACTCCGCTCACCATTCGATACCCCGCTGGCCCTTCTGGCCGGTGTCCATCGGATGCTTGACCTTGGTCATCTCCGTCACCAGATCGGCGGCGCCGACCAGCGCCTCCGGCGCGTTCCGCCCGGTGATCACCACATGCTGGGTGCCGGGCCGCTCCCGCAGCACGGCGACGACCTCGTCGGTGTCCACCCAGCCCCAGTGCATCGGGTAGGTGAACTCGTCCAGCACGTACAGCCGGTACGTCTCGGCCGCCAGGTCCCGCCTGACCTGGGCCCAGCCCTCGCGCGCCGCCTCCTCGGAGGACTCGATGCCGCGCTGCACCCAGGACCAGCCCTCGCCCATCTTGTGCCAGGTGACGGCCCCGCCCTCGCCGCTGTCGCCCAGCACCCGCAGCGCGCGCTCCTCGCCGACCCGCCACTTGGCCGACTTCACGAACTGGAACACCCCGATCGGCCAGCCCTGGTTCCAGGCGCGCAGCGCCAGCCCGAAGGCGGCCGTCGACTTGCCCTTGCCGGTGCCCGTGTGCACCGCCAGCAGCGGGCGGTTGCGGCGCTGACGCGTGGTGAGCCCGTCCTCGGGCACGACACTCGGCTGTCCCTTCGGCACTACGCGGCCCTCCCGCGGCTCTGGTTCGGGTTCTGTGCGGACTGTACGGAGCGGGCGGAGCGGACGAGTCCCGCGACGGCGTCGGCGTGCAGCTCCTCCAGGGTGACGGCCGAACCGCCCAGCTCGGCGGCGAGCGCGCCCGCCAGTCCGAGCCGTACCGGCCCGGACTCGCAGTCCACCACCACCGACGCCGTCCGGCCGGCGGCCAGCAGCCGCGCCGCCTGCCGGGCCCGTGCCACGGGCTCGGGACCGCCGGTGGCCCGGCCGTCGGTGACGGCGACCAGCAGCGGCCGCCGCGCGGGGTCGCGCAGCCGCTCCACCCGCAGCACGTCACGGGCCTTCAGCAACCCGGCGGCCAGCGGGGTGCGGCCGCCGGTGGGCAGCGACTCCAGACGGGCGGCGGCGGCGTCCACCGAGGAGGTCGGGGGCAGCACCACCTCGGCCTCCGCGCCGCGGAAGGTGACCAGCCCGACCTTGTCACGGCGCTGGTAGGCGTCCAGCAGCAGGGACAGCACCGCGCCCTTGACGGCGCTCATCCGCTGCCGGGCGGCCATCGAGCCGGAGGCGTCCACGACGAACAGCACGAGGTTGCTCTCCTTGCCCTCCGTACGGGCCTCCCGGAGATCGTCCCGGCGCAGCACCAGCCCCGGCCCGGAGCGCCCGCGCGCCCGCTGGTGCGGAGCGGCGGCCCGGACGGTCGCGGACAGGTGCAGCCTGCCCAGCGCGCCGTGCGGGCGGCGGGCGCCGGTGGTGCGGCCCTGCGCGGTACGGGCCCGCGAGCGCCGTCCGGTCGTGCCCTCGCCCACCCCGGGCACACTCAGCGTCCTGGTGCGGAACGGCTCACCGGCCCGGGCGGGGGCCTGCTCCCCGGCGTCCCCGCCCCGGCCACCGGTCTCCTCGTCACCTCGGGACTGCCCGGGCACGGACGGCTCCGGGGGACCGTCCTGCGGCGGCTGCCCGCCACCGCCGTCCCCGTCCCCGGGGCCGCCGGGGCCGCCGTCCGGTCCGTCCGGGTCCGGCTCGTCGTTCCCGCCGCCGTGCTGCCGCAGCGTCTCGTCGAGCTTCTCCTCGTCCAGGCCGGGGGCGTCGAAGGGATTGCGGCGCCGGCGGTGCGGCAGGGCCAGCAGCGCCGCCTGCCGCACGTCCTCGGCCGCCACCTCGGTGCGCCCCGCCCAGGCCGCCAGCGCGGTGGCGGTGCGCGCCATCACGATGTCGGCCCGCATGCCGTCCACCTCGAACGCGGCGCAGGTCGCGGCGATCTGCCGCAGTGCCGGGTCGCCCAGCCGTACGTCCGGCAGCAGGGCCCGCGCCGCCGCGATCCGCTCCCGCAGCGCGTTCTCCTCGGCCACCCAGCGGGCGGCGAAGGCGTCCGGGTCCGCCTCGTACGCCAGCCGCCGCCGCACCACCTCCATCCGCTCCCCGGTGTCCCGGGAGGCGGCCACCTCCACGGTCAGCCCGAAGCGGTCCAGCAGCTGCGGGCGCAGCTCGCCCTCCTCGGGGTTCATCGTCCCCACCAGCAGGAACCGGGCGGCGTGCCGCACCGAGACGCCCTCGCGCTCGACGTGGGAGGCACCCATCGCGGCGGCGTCGAGAAGCGAGTCGACGAGAAAGTCCTGCAGCAGGTTGACCTCGTCCACATAGAGGACTCCCCGATGGGCCTGTGCGAGCAGACCCGGCTCGAACGCCCTGACTCCCTCGGAGAGCGCGCGCTCGATGTCGAGCGCCCCGACGAGCCTGTCCTCCGACGTGCCGACCGGCAGCTCCACCAGGTGCGCCGCCCGCGTGGCGCCCCGGCCCGTCTCGTGCGGGCCGTCGGGGCACCGCGGGTCCGGCCGGTGCGGATCACAGGAGAAACGGCACCCGGGCACCACCTCGATGCGGGGAAGCAACGCGGCGAGAGCCCTCACCATCGTGGACTTCGCCGTCCCTTTCTCACCCCGCACCAACACGCCGCCGACCGCGGGACTCACCGCGTTGAGCAGGAGCGCGAGGCGTAGATCGGCCATTCCGACCACGGCGCTGAAGGGGTAGGGGACGTTCATGTTGTTCTCCCTCCGTCGAGTGAACGAGCGGTGAGGTTCCGGACGTCCGCCGCGGGGCCGCGCGGGGCCGAGGAGACCGGCCCCGCGCCCGCGGGGACGGTCCGCCGCCGCACGGCCACGTGGCGGAACCGCTCCTGTGGCCCCCGCAGCCGCGGGGTCGGGGCGGGAACGGTCATTCCTCCCCCTCCAGGTCACCCTCGAGCTCGAGGTAGACCTCCCGGAGCCGGTCCAGGGTCGCCCGGTCCGGCTCCTCCCACAGCCCGCGGTCGGCGGCCTCCAGCAGCCGCTCGGTGACGCCGCGCAGCGCCCAGGGATTGGAGCGCTTCATGAACTCCTGGTTCGTCCCGTCGAAGACGTACTCGGCGGCGAGCTTCTCGTACATCCAGTCGTCCACGACCCCGGCCGTCGCGTCGTAGCCGAAGAGGTAGTCCACGGTGGCGGCCATCTCGAAGGCACCCTTGTAGCCGTGCCTCCTCATGGCGCTCATCCAGCGCGGATTGACCACCCGGGCCCGGAAGACGCGGTGGGTCTCCTCGCCCAGCGTCCGCGTCCGCACCTGGTCGGGGACGGCCGAGTCGCCGATGTACGCCTCGGGGGAGCCGCCGGTCAGCTGCCGCACCATGGCGACCATGCCGCCGTGGTACTGGAAGTAGTCGTCGGCGTCGGCGATGTCGTGCTCGCGGGTGTCGACGTTCTTCGCCGCCACCTGGATGCGGCGGAACGCCGTCTCCATGTCGCCGCGCGCCGGGCGGCCGTCCAGGCCGCGCCCGTACGCGTAGCCGCCCCACACCGCGTACACCTCGGCCAGGTCGGCGTCCGAGCGCCAGTTGCGGGCGTCGATCAGCGGCAGCAGCCCGGCCCCGTACGCGCCCGGCTTGGAGCCGAAGATCCGCGCGGTGGCCCGGCGCCGGTCGCCGTGCGCGGCGGTGTCCTCGTCGGCGTGGGCGCGCACGTAGTTGGACTCGGCGGGCTCGTCGAGCTCGGCCACCGTCCGCACCGCGTCGTCCACCAGGCCCACCACGTGCGGGAAGGCGTCCCGGAAGAAGCCGGAGATGCGGACGGTGACATCGATGCGCGGCCGGCCCAGCTCCTCCAGGGGCACGACCGTGAAGCCCGTCACCCGGCGCGAGGCGTCGTCCCACACCGGGCGGCAGCCCAGCAGTGCCAGGATCTCCGCGATGTCGTCGCCCTGGGTGCGCATGCAGGAGGTGCCCCACACCGTCAGGCCCACCGACCGCGGGTAGGCGCCGTGGTCGGCCAGATGGCGGGCCAGCAGGGAGTCCGCCAGCGCGGCGCCGACCTCCCAGGAGAGCCGGGACGGGATCGCCTTGGGGTCCACGGAGTAGAAGTTGCGGCCGGTCGGCAGGACGTTGACCAGACCGCGGGTCGGAGACCCGGAGGGGCCGGCCGGTACGTAGCCGCCGTCCAGCGCGTGCAGCACGTTGCCGATCTCGTCCGCCGTACGCGCCAGCCGGGGCACGACCTCGTCCGCCGCGAACTCCAGGGCCCGCACCGCCCCCGGCACCCGCTCGCCCAGCACCCCGGCGGTCACCTCGCCGACCGCCTCCCGCGCCCAGCCGCGCGCCTCCATGCCCGCCACCAGCCGCCGTGCCAGGTGCTCCAGCAGGTCGACCGCGTCGGAGGCGGTGCGGGAGGGCCCGTCCGCGAGCACCGTCAGGGCCCGGGGCACCTCGATGCGGGCGCCCGGCTCGGCCAGCAGTACGGCCTCCTCCAGCCCCACGTGCTCGGCCAGCACCGCACGCAGGCCCGGCAGGGCGCCGCCGACGCCGCCCCACATCTGCGCCGAGCGCAGCACGGCCAGCACCAGGTTGACACGCGGCTCGCCCACCGGGCCGCCGCCGAGCACGTGCAGTCCGTCGCGGATCTGCACGTCCTTGATCTCGCAGAGCCAGCCGTCGATGTGCATGACGAACTCGTCGAACTCGTCCTCACCCGGCTGCTCCTCGACGTGCAGGTCGCGGTGGAGCTCGGCGGCCCGCACCAGCGTCCAGATCTGGCCGCGCACCGCCGGGGCCTTGGCCGGGTCCAGGTCGGACACCAGCGCGTACTCGTCCAGCAGCTGTTCCAGCTTCGCCAGGTCGCCGTAGGAGTCGGCCCGCGCCATCGGCGGCACCAGATGGTCGACGACGGTGGCGTGACCGCGGCGCTTGGCCTGGGTGCCCTCGCCGGGGTCGTTGACGATGAACGGGTAGACCAGCGGCAGATCGCCCAGCACCGCGTCCGGCGCGCAACCGGCCGACAGGCCGAGCCCCTTGCCCGGCAGCCACTCCATCGTGCCGTGCTTGCCCATGTGGACCACGGCGTCGGCGCCGAAGCCCCCCTCCGGCTCGGCGGCCGCCAGCCAGCGGTAGGCCGCCAGATAGTGGTGGGAGGGCGGCATGTCGGGATCGTGGTAGATCGCGATGGGGTTCTCGCCGAAGCCGCGCGGCGGCTGGATCATCACCACCACGTTGCCGAACCGCAGGGAGGCCAGCACGATCTCCGCGTTCTCGCCCTCCCCGGTCACGTACAGCGAGCCGGGCGGCTCGCCCCAGTGCTCGGTCATGGCCTTCCGCAGCTCCGGGTCGAGCGCGGCGAACCAGCGCCGGTAGTCCGCCAGCGGCACCCGGGCCGGGGCGGCGGCGAGCTGCTCCTCCGTCAGCCACTCCACGTCGTGGCCGCCGGCGGCGATCAGCCGGTGGATCAGCTCGTCGCCGTCCTCGGGGAGTTCGCCGGTGTCGTAGCCGGCGGCCTTCAGGGCCCGCAGCAGTTCCACCGCCGAGGCGGGGGTGTCCAGACCGACCGCGTTGCCCACCCGGGAGTGCTTGGTCGGGTAGGCGGTGAAGACCAGGGCGAGGCGCTTGCCGGCGTTGGGCTTGTACCGCAGGGCGGCGTGCCGGGCCGCGATCCCGGCCACCCGCCGGGACCGCTCGGGGTCGGCGACGTAGACGGGCACCCCGTCGGGGCCCTCCTCCTTGAAGGAGAACGGTACGGTGACCAGCCGCCCGTCGAACTCCGGGATCGCCACCTGCATCGCCGCGTCCATCGGCGACAGGGCGGCGTCCGAGGCCTCCCACGCGGCGCGTGAGCCGGTCAGGCACAGGCCCTGGAGCACGGGTACGTCCAGGGCGGCCAGGGCACCGACGTCCCACGCCTCCTCGTCGCCGCCCGCGCTCGCGTCGGCCGCCCGGGTGCCGCCCGCCGCCAGCACGGTGGTGATCAGCGCGTCGGCGCGGCCCAGCAGCTCGTACAGGCCCGGCCCGGCACCGTGCTCCTCCACCGGGCGGGCTTCGGTTCGGCTCGGCTGTGGGCGGGTGCCGGTCGCTCGTTCCTCGCTCCCTGCCCCCGCCCCCTGCCTCGCCTCGACTGCGCCCCGCAGCGAACCGCAGTACACCGGCAGGGCGTTGGCGCCGTGTTCCTCGATCGCGTCGCACAGCGTGTCGACGAAGGAGGTGTTCCCCGACAGCTCGTGCGCCCGGTAGAACAGCACGCCCACGGTCGGCCGGGCGGGGTCGTGCGCGCGGTCGCCGTGCACCCCCCACTCGGGCATCGGACGCGGCGGGGCGAAGCCGTGGCCGGTCAGCAGCACCGTGTCGGACAGGAAACGGGCCAGCTCGGCGAGGTTCTCCGGGCCGCCCGCGACCAGGTACCTCAGCGCCTCGGCGACCACCCCGGCCGGGACGGTGGACAGGGCCATCAGCTCGGCGTCCGGCACCGCCTCGCCGCCCAGCAGCACCGCCGGGATCCCGGTGGCGCGCAGCGCCTCCAGCCCGTCCTCCCAGGCGCGCCGCCCGCCCAGCAGGCGCACGACGGCGATGTCCGCCCCCTCGAGCAGCCCGGGCAGTTCCTCCGCGACGTCGACGCGCGCCGGGTTGGCGATGCGGTACGGGGCGTCGCAGGCGCGGGCCGCCAGCAGATCGGTGTCGGCGGTGGACAGCAGCAGTACCGTGCTCATCGGGCTCCCATCGGTCCGTACGTCCCTCGGATCGGTCGTGTCGTTCGCGCCGGGGGCGCCGCCCGCGCCGGCGGGCCTGCCGTTCACGGCGCCCCCGGTGGTACGAACGGCAGGCCCGCCGGCGCGCCGTCCTCGATCAGCCGCAGCAGCGCGCCGGTGTCGGCGTGCTCCTCGACCAGATCGCCCAGCCGGTCGAGCTGCTCCTCGCGCAGCGCGGCGAAGGAGGTGCCGGGCGCGGGTACGAACGCCCGGCCCGCGTCCGCGGCCACCCTCCGCAGGAAGGCGCGCCGGAAACCGTCGCTCTCCAGTGACCCGTGCCAGTGCGTGCCCCACACCGCACCCGCGCGGCAGCCGTCCAGGAACGGCTCGTCCCCGCCGGTCACCTCGGCCACGCCGTGATGGATCTCGTAGCCCGCCACGGGCTCGCCCAGTGCCTCGCCGACCGGCCGGGCCAGGGTCTTCTCCGCCGCGAAACGCACCCGCACCGGCAGCAGACCCAGCCCCGGCACCGTCCCGGCGCGGGACTCCACCTCGTCCTCGATCCGCTCGCCCAGCATCTGGAAGCCGCCGCAGATCCCCAGCACCGGACGCCCCTCGGCGGCCCGGCGGGCCAGCGCGTCGGCCAGCCCGCGCTCGCGCAGCCAGGCCAGCGCCCGCACGGTGCCGCGGGTGCCGGGCACCACGGCCAGGTCGGCGTCGGCCAGTTCCTCGGGCCGGTCGGTGAGCCGCACCACCACACCCGGCTCCGCCGCCAGCGCGTCCACGTCCGTGAAGTTCGACATCAGCGGCACCGGCACCACCGCCACCCGCAGCACGTCGCGTCCGTGCGGCGGCGCGACGGACGACTCGCGCACGGTGCCGCGCAGCGAGACGCGCAGCCCGTCCTCCTCGTCGATGCCGAGCCCGTGCGCGTACGGCAGGACACCCAGCGACGGCCGTCCGGTCAGGTCCCGCAGCATCCGGAGCCCGGGCTCCAGCAGCGTCACGTCGCCGCGGAACTTGTTGACGACATAGCCCGCCACCAGCGCCTGGTCCTCGGGGGAGAGCAGGGCGGTGGTGCCGAAGAAGGAGGCGAAGACACCGCCGCGGTCGATGTCGCCGACCACCACGACCGGCAGCCGCGCGGCCCGGGCCAGGCCCATGTTGACGATGTCGCCGTGCCGCAGGTTGATCTCGGCCGGACTGCCGGCGCCCTCGCAGATCACCGCGTCATGGGTGCGCCGCAGTTCGGCCAGGCAGTCGGTGACCGTGCCCAGCAGCCGCTCCCGCCGCCCGGCGCGCCAGCCGCGCGCGTCCAGTTCGCCCACCGGCCTGCCCAGCAGCACGACCTGGCTGGTGCGGTCGCCACCGGGCTTGAGCAGCACCGGGTTCATCAGCGCGGTGGGCTCCGCCCGGGCGGCGGCGGCCTGCATGGCCTGGGCGC
The DNA here is from genome assembly GCF_036323805.1 of Streptomyces rubellus. Classification (NCBI taxonomy): domain Bacteria; kingdom Bacillati; phylum Actinomycetota; class Actinomycetes; order Kitasatosporales; family Streptomycetaceae; genus Streptomyces; species Streptomyces rubellus. Next base: position 45,285 of record NZ_JAZDCX010000016.1, on the reverse strand, counting down.
GGCCGATCTCGGCGCCGTCGCGGGTGACGAAGGAGTTCAGCGACATGTTCTGCGCCTTGAACGGCGCCACCTTCACACCCCTGCGGGCCAGCCAGCGGCAGACGCCCGCCGTGACCACGCTCTTGCCCGCGTCCGAGGTGGTTCCCGCGATCAGCAGTCCGCCGCCCGTCAACGGGCTCCCCTTCCGCGCCGGCCGTCGAGCCGCCTCTCCCGCGCCGTCCCGGTGACGGCGCACACCACCAGTGCCAGCGCGCCCACCCGGCGCGACAGCCGTACCGCCCGCTCGATGTCCGCGGCCCGCACCGGACGGCCGGCGGCGTTCAGCACCGGGCGGTGCTCGACGCGGCCGCCGTACGACAGCGTCCCGCCCAGCCGTACGCCCAGCGCGCCCGCGAAGGCCGCCTCGACCACCCCGGCGTTGGGGCTGGGGTGGCGGTGGGCGTCGGTGCGCCAGGCGCGGAGCGCGCCGCGCGGGCCGGGACCGGCGAGGACCGCCAGCAGCGCGGTCAGCCGGGCACCGGGCCACCCCGCCGCGTCGTCCAGCCGGGCCGAGGCCCAGCCGAAGCGGTGGTGGCGCGGCGAGTGGTGGCCGACCATCGCGTCCAGGGTGTTGACGGCCCGGAACCCCACCAGCCCCGGCACCCCGCAGGCGGCGCCCCACACCAGGGCGCCGACCACGGCGTCCGAGGTGTTCTCGGCGACGGACTCCACCACCGCCCGGGCGACGTCCTCCGCGTCCAGGTCCCGCGGGTCGCGTCCGCACAGACGGGGCAGCCGGGCGCGGGCCGTGCCGAGGTCGTCCGCCCGGAGGGCGGCGGCGATCGCCCGGGCCTCGCGCGCCAGTGACGTGCCGCCGACCACCGACCAGGCCGCGGCGGCGGCCAGGGCGGTACGGGCGGCGGGGGAGCGGCGTACGGCCCGCTCCAGCGCCGCGGCGGCGGCCACGGCGCTGCCCGCGCACACAACGGTGTACAGCGTGCCCGCGCCGCGGTGGTCGCGCCACAGCAGCCGCTCGGCGGCCGCGGCGGCGCGCCCGAAGGCGGCCACGGGATGGCCCCGGCGGGGATCACCGGCGATCAGGTCGAGCAGATACCCGGCCGACAGGCCGAGCGCCGCTTCGGGGACCCGGCCCGCGCCGGAACGGATCCGGATGGCGGAACGGGCGGCGGTCCGGGCCGTGAGGGCGGCCGTGCCGGTGGAAGGGGTGCCTGTGCGACGGGTGGTGTGGTCGGCGCGCATCGCGTCAGCCGGCCGTCACACCTCGTACGGTCCTCGCGGTGCGGAGTGGGGGCGGCAACGGGGAAGGCAGGGTGCCCGGCATGGCGGTATGTCCTCACTCAGGGTCCGCGCCCTGGCTCGACGTGACCGGCGGTGAGAGTCTCCTGGCTCCCGGATCGGCGCTGCCCCCGGTCTTCCAGCCCGCTGTGCGGGCCGTGACGCCGAGTGGGGGAGCGCTCCCCGGTGACAGTGGCGGGACCGCGCCGGATTCGCACCGGCTTCCTCTCCTGCCGCCGTTTGGCAACGGGCAGTCCACCACGGCCGACCGGACGCGTCAACTCGGCGATGACCTGCGACGGCGCGCTGTGTGGAAGCACACAGCGCCGGTGCGCGCGCCCCCGAACGCCGGCCGGCGCCGGGCGGACAGCGCCCGGCGCCGGCCGGCGGGGGATCCCGGAAGGACGCCGGGATTCAGGAGGCGATGATGTAGATGCCGTACGCCACGGCGGCCGCGCACAGGGCGTAGCTGACCCAGGCGCCGGTGCGGGCGAGGAGGGCGGTGCCGACTCCCGTTTGCTGGTTGGCGCGGTTGCCGACGATGCCGAGGGTGAACACGGCCACCAGGCCGATCGTCATCACGAGGCTGACGACGAAGACCTGGCCGAGTGCGGCCCAGTGGATGTCCATGAGCGGGGATTCCTTCTCTGCGGGACCCTGTCCGTGAGGTTCGTGGGGTCCATGGGGGTCCGCGGGGGCTGGGAGGGGCTGCGGGGCGCTCAGGAGGCGGGGGCGGAGGCCTTCTCCGCGTGCTCCGCCCGCTCGGTCTCCTCGGTGCCCACCGGGGGCGGGGAGACGGCCTGCACGGCCGTGGTGAGCACGTCCGGCTCTCCGGCGGTGTCCGTCTCGACGTCGTTGACGTTGGTGTGGTCCACCGGCTCCCGGCGCGAGGCGAGCCAGATCGCCGCACAGGCCGCCACGGTGAGAACCATGACCGCGGTGACGCCCCAGTCGCCGCGGGTCGTCAGGAACGCGGCGCCCGCGGCCACCAGGCCGGCGGCCGGGAGGGTCAGCCCCCAGGCGGCGAACATGCGGCCCGCGGTGCTCCACCGCACCACGCCGCCCTTGCGGCCCAGACCGGAGCCCATGATGGAGCCGGAGCAGACCTGGGTGGTGGAGAGCGCGAAGCCCAGGTGGGAGGAGGCCAGGATGGTGACGGCCGAACTGGTCTGGGCGGAGAAGCCCTGGGCCGGCCGGATGTCGGTGAGACCCTTGCCCATGGTGCGGATGATCCGCCAGCCGCCCAGGTAGGTGCCCAGCGCGATGGCGATGCCCGCGGAGGCGATGACCCACAGCGGCGGGTCGGCGTCGGCGCCCAGCACCCCGCCGGAGATCAGGGCGAGGGTGATGACGCCCATGGTCTTCTGCGCGTCGTTGGTGCCGTGGGCGAGGGAGACCAGGGCGGCCGAGGCGATCTGCCCGCCGCGGTAGCCCTTGGCGACGTCCTTCTCCGGGGTGCCGCGGCTGATCCGGTAGGTCAGCCTGGTGGCGAGCATCGCCGCGATGCCGGCGACCAGCGGGGCGACGACGGCCGGGAGCAGGACCTTCGAGAAGACCGCGCCCATGGAGACGGCGCCGATGCCGACGGAGGCGATGGTCGCGCCGATCAGACCGCCCATGAGGGCGTGCGAGGAGCTGGAGGGTAGGCCGGCCAGCCAGGTCAGCAGGTTCCAGACGATCGCTCCGACCAGCCCCGCGAGGACCACCGCGGGATCCACACCGGAGTCCTCGTTGATGAGCCCCTTGGAGATGGTGGCCGCGACCTCGACGGATATGAAGGCGCCGACGAGGTTGAGGACCGCCGACATCGCCACCGCCGTCTTGGGCTTGAGTGCCCCGGTGGAAATGGTGGTGGCCATGGCGTTGGCCGTGTCGTGGAAGCCGTTGGTGAAGTCGAACACCAAGGCTGTGACGATCACGATCCCGATGAGAAGCGTGATGTTTTCCATTCACCCAGGCAATCAGTCGAAGGGGAGGCGGATACGCGGTGAACGTAGGGTTTCATGGTGAACGCGAGATGAACTGAGAACGGCTTCGGAGTGTCTCCCGGGGGCTGTGTACGCAGGGTGGTGCATGGTTGTGCGCGAAGTGCGCCCCCGGCTCTCTTCATCCAGCCCGCGCCCTCCGGATGCGCCGCGGCGCTACAGTGCTCCGCCGGAGGTGGCACGCATGCGGCGGAGCACTCGGGAGCGGCCCCCGGAGTGGGCCCGGGCCTGGCGCGAACTGGTGGCCACGGCCCGCCGTACGGTGACGGACGGGCTGGTCGTGGGCACCTCCGGGAACGTCTCGGTGCGGGTCGGCGACACCGTGCTGGTCACTCCCAGCGGTGTCCCCTACGAGGAGCTCGGGCCGGACGGCCTGTGCGCCGTAGGCCTGGACGGGCGGCAGGTGGCCGGCCGGGCGGCACCCACCAGCGAGCTGCCGATGCATCTGGCGGTCTACCGGGCCACCGGCGCGGCGGCGATCGTCCACACCCATGCCGTGCACGCCACCGCCGTCTCCACCCTCGTCGACGAACTCCCGGCGGTCCACTACATGGCCGCGGCTCTGGGCGGCCCGGTACGGGTCGCCCCGTACGCCACCTACGGCAGCGAGGAGCTGGCCGTCCACGCCCTGACGGCGCTGCGCGACCGCAGCGGCTGCCTGCTGCGCAACCACGGCACGCTCGTGTACGGCGGCAGCCTCGGCCGGGCGTACGACGACACCGCCCAGCTGGAGTGGATGTGCCGCGTCTGGCTCGCCGCCGCCGCCGTGCCCGGCCGTACGCCGGCGCTGCTGCCGCCCGAGGAGCTGGGCCGGGTCGCGGAGAAGCTGCGCGGCTACGGGCGGCGGGACCGGGCGGCGGCGGAGACCACCGCGGACACCATGGAGACCGCGGCCGAGGAGGCGGCGGAGGGCCCCGGAGCGCCCGGCCCGCCCACCCGCCGGACCCGACCCACTGGCCCCGGCGGCGTGACACCGTCATCCTGGACGGGATGAGCCTGCGCAGAACGGCGGCCGTGGCCGCCACCACGATGCTGGGTGCCGGCGTGGCCGCGGTCGCGGCCGGGCGGTACGCGGCCGACGTCGCCCTGAGGCCGCCCGGCGGCCGCGCGCGGCCCGCCGGTTTCGAGGGGCCGCCGCTGACGGTCCACGCCACCGCCGCGGGACAGATCACCCTGACCCGCTCGCTCGCCTCCCGGTGGCCCGGCACCTACGTCCTCACCGGTCCCGGCCGGCACGCGGTCGTCGGCGCCGTGCTGGACGTGCCCTCCGCCCCGGACACCGTCGTACGGCGTCTGGAGCGGGTCGACCGGGGCCTGCTCGCCCCCGGCGACCGGGTACGGCTGTCCCCGCAGCTCCACCTGGGCGACCCGCGCGCCGCCCTGGGCCTGGAGCACACGGACGTGACCCTGCCCGGCGAGCTCGGCGCGCTGCCGGCCTGGTACCTGCCGGCCCTCCGCGACGTGTGGGTGATCGCCGTGCACGGGCTGGGCACCACCCGCGAGCACGCCATGAACCTGCTGCCGTTCCTGCACGCCATGGACCTCCCGGTGCTCGTCCCGGCCTACCGCGGCGATCCCGGGGCGCCCCGGCTGTCCGACGGGATCGGGCACCTGGGCGGCGCCGAGTGGCGGGATCTGGACTCGGCGGTCCGCCACGCCCTGGACCACGGCGCCCGCAGCGTCGTGCTGTACGGCTGGTCCACCGGGGCCACCATGGCGCTGCGCACCGCCGAGTACTCCCCGCTGCGGGACCGGATCGGGGGGCTGGTGCTGGACTCGCCCGTGCTCGACTGGCGGGCGACCCTGCGGGCCCTGGCCGGCAGCCGCGGGGTCCCCCGTCCGCTGCTGCCGCTGGCGGTACGGGCCGCCCAGGGCCGCGCCCGCTCGCGTCCGGAGTCCTCCGGTGAACTGCCCCGCCCGGCGGACCCGGGGATTCCCACCCTGCTTCTGCACGGTCCCGACGACGACATCGCCCCCTGGGACCTCTCCCGGGAGATGGCCGAACGGCGCCCCGGTCTGGTGTCGCTCCACACCGTCCGGCAGGCTCCGCACGCGGCCATGTGGAACGCCGGCCCGGAGAGCTACGAGGAGGCGTTGCGCCGCTTCCTGACACCGCTGCTGTAGCCCTTCGCGCCCCCGCGGGCGCGGGGTGCTCATATGAGGCCGTTACACGGGCGTTTGGGCTTTCGGGCCGTCATCAACAACACTGCTCCCGTGACGTCCCGTATCCCGCGAGACACCCGGCTGCGCCTTGTCCCCCGTCAGCCTCTCGCCGCCGCGCACCGAGCAGAGGGCGCGCGCCGCAGGCGGAGCGCGCCCCGGCCCCCGGCGGGGGTGCCTCCCCGCGACCAGCTGGCCCGGCAGGCGCGGGCCTGCCTCGGTGACGCCGTACGTCTGGCCCGCTGGGCGGAGCGCACCGGGCTGTCGCCGGCGACGGCGGCCGAGCGGGCCGCCGCGGAGCTGCGGATGCCGGTGGAGCAGGTACCCGTCCAGTGGGACCGCGCCCGGCTCGCGGGCCTCATCGAACTGCACGGCGACACCGCCCTGCCCGGCTGGCGGCTGCGGGCCTGGGACCGGGACGACTCCGCCGTGCTGCGCGGCTGGGTCGCCCTCTTCGACGCCTGGTCGCTCGCCCACCCGGCGCCCGCCGACGCCGGTCCGGCGGCGGTCGGCGAGGTCGTGGTGGCCGCTCCGCAGTTCCTGTCCGTGATGCATCTGTCCTCGGGACCGGTGACCGTGCCGGCCCTGCTGGACCTGCTGCGGCAGCGGATCGCGGAACTCCGCGCGGAGCGCGGAAAGGACTCTGCGGAGCGCGGAAAGGACCCCGCGGAGCGCGGCGCCGCCGCCCCGGACACGGCGTCCGCCGACACCGCCTCCGTGGACGCCGATCTGGACCTGCCCGCACTGCTCGACTGGGCGCTCGACGGTCTCGCCTCCGTCGGTGCCCTCACCCGCTGCGCGGCGGACGCCGAGGGGCGTCCCGGGCAGGCGGTGCTCACCCCGCTGGGCAACTGGGCGGTGTGGGTGAAGCTGGAGCAGATCTGTGTGGCCGCCCAGAGCCCCGCCGGGAACATAGAGCACCCGGCCGAGGACATGCTGCGCGGCTGCGCCCGGCTCTCGCCGGGGGAGGCCCGTGCCGAGTACCGAGCCTGGCTCGCCGCCCGTACCACCGCCCCGGCCGTCGCCGAACTGCTGGACGCCGCCCGCGGGGAGGACGCCCTCATACGCGGGCTGGCCTTCGACGCGCTGCGGGTCGTCGGCGCTCCCGCCGAACCCGCCGTCCGGGCGGCGTCCGCCGAGCCCACCCTGCGTCCCTACGCCCTGCTCTGGCTCGCCGAGCACGAGGGCGCCGACCCCGGGGAGCCGGGGGGCGGGGCCCCGGAGGTGCTGACCCGTGAGGAGGCCACCTGGCTGTGGGTGGACACCGCCGCGGCCGTCGCCGACCACGGTGAGGGGCATCTGCTGGTGGAGCATCTGGACTCCGCCGTGCAGGGCAGCGTTCCGGCGCTGCTGGAGGAGGTCAGGGCCACCGGCCATCCGCGTACGGTCCAGGTGCTGGTCGCGCTCGCCGCCGCCCATCCCGATCCCGCCCTGGCCAAGGCGGTGCGCCGCGCGGCCTTCCAGGTCCACACCGGCGAGAGGTGACGGCACCCGTCCCCACCCGGCCGGCGGACGGCACCGGGCACGGGGGGCGGTGCCCGTGCGGTGCGTCACGGTCCGGGCCGTGCCCGGCGCGGAAACCGGGTTGCGTACCGCCGTTAGACTGGCGGCATGGCGAACCTCCTCGTGCACTAGCGGCGTACGCCCGTCCCGAGAAGTCCCTGACCATGACGTACGCGCGTCCACCCTGCCCTGGAGTCTTTCCGTGATCACCGCCACCGGAGTGGAGCTGCGCGCCGGCGCGCGGGTCCTCATCGAGTCCGCCTCCTTCCGTGTCGCCCGGGGCGACCGCATCGGCCTCGTCGGCCGCAACGGAGCCGGCAAGACGACCCTCACCCGCTGCCTGGCCGGGGAGGGCACCCCCGCCGCCGGGACCATCACCCGCACCGGCGAGGTCGGCTACCTGCCCCAGGACCCCCGCACCGGCGACCTCGACGCGCTCGCCCGGGACCGCATCCTCTCCGCCCGCGGGCTGGACACCGTGCTGCGCCGGATGCGGGAGAACGAGGACCGGATGGCCAACGGCCGCGGTGCCACCCGTGAGAAGGCGATGAAGAAGTACGAGCGGCTGGAGACGGAGTTCCTCACCAGGGGCGGCTACGCCGCCGAGGCCGAGGCCGCCACCATCGCCGCCAGCCTCGGGCTGCCCGACCGTGTGCTCGGCCAGCCCCTGCACACCCTCTCCGGCGGTCAGCGGCGCCGGGTCGAGCTGGCCCGCATCCTCTTCTCGGACGCCGACACCCTCCTGCTGGACGAGCCGACCAACCACCTCGACGCCGACTCGATCGCCTGGCTGCGGGACTTCCTCAAGACCTACCGCGGCGGCTTCGTGGTCATCTCCCACGACGTCGACCTCGTGGAGACGGTCGTCAACAAGGTCTTCTACCTCGACGCCAACCGCTCCCACATCGACATCTACAACATGGGCTGGAAGCAGTACCTGATCCAGCGGGAGGCGGACGAGAAGCGGCGCAGGCGCGAGCGGGCCAACGCCGAGAAGAAGGCCGCCGCGCTCAACGCCCAGGCCGACAAGATGCGCGCCAAGGCCACCAAGACGGTGGCCGCGCAGAACATGGCCCGCCGCGCCGAGCGGCTGCTGGCCGGGCTGGAAGGGGAGCGGCAGGCCGACAAGGTCGCCAGGCTGCGCTTCCCCGACCCCGCCCCCTGCGGCAAGACCCCGCTGATGGCGGAGGAGCTGTCCAAGTCCTACGGCTCGCTGGAGATCTTCACCGATCTATCGCTCGCCATCGACAAGGGCTCCCGGGTGGTCATCCTCGGCCTCAACGGCGCGGGCAAGACCACCCTGCTGCGCCTGCTGGCCGGGGTGGAGAAGCCCGACACCGGCCGGGTCGTCCCCGGGCACGGGCTGAAGCTGGGCTACTACGCGCAGGAGCACGAGACGCTCGACCCGGACCGCACGGTCCTGGAGAACATGCGCTCCGCCGCTCCCGACCTGGATCTGGTCGAGGTCCGCAAGACGCTGGGGTCCTTCCTGTTCTCCGGCGACGACGTGGACAAGCCCGCGAGGGTGCTCTCCGGCGGCGAGAAGACCCGGCTGGCGCTGGCCACGCTGGTGGTCTCCTCGGCCAACGTGCTGCTCCTGGACGAACCGACCAACAACCTCGACCCCGCCAGCCGCGAGGAGATCCTGGGCGCCCTGCGCACCTTCACGGGCGCGGTGGTGCTGGTCACGCACGACGAGGGCGCGGTGGACGCGCTCCAGCCGGAGCGGATCATCCTGCTGCCGGACGGGGTGGAGGACCTGTGGGGCGAGGAGTACGCGGACCTCGTCGCGCTGGCCTGAGCGCGCGACGGCCGTGTTGATCACATCTTTATGGATCATTCGGCCGACGCGTGATCCATCATCTGTGTGAGACCGGCTCGTATCGCGGCGCTGTCGGACGTCGAGAGCGCGCGCGGTGTGGCATAGACCTCCCGCGACACTGGTTTGCCCTTTCCGCCCCCGTGCTGACCTGCGCCTTCCTGTGTCCGCCCGGTCGTGTGCCCGGTGCCGACGGACCGGAATCAGGCACTCCGGCGGTTCCCGCCCCTTGCCCGCAGGCCAAGGTCGTCGTACGGACCTTGTCGAATGGGTGGCCAGAAGACCGGCAAGGGGTGATCATGAGAGTCCAGAGCGCACTTCCCATGAGGAGGCACGGGTGGCCGAGACTCTGAAGAAGGGCAGCCGGGTGACCGGCGCCGCGCGCGAGAAGCTCGCGGCTGATCTCAAGAAGAAGTACGACTCCGGTGCGAGCATCCGGGCACTGGCCGAGGAGACCGGCCGTTCCTACGGATTCGTGCACCGGATGCTCAGTGAGTCCGGCGTGACCCTGCGCGGTCGCGGCGGCGCCACACGGGGCAAGAAGACCACGACGACGTCCTGAGACCCAGGGTGTCCGCCAGGGGCGCCACCCGGTCGGCCATCCGACCGGCTGGGTGGTTACTCTTCAGTCACTTGACTGTGGAAGCCCCTGGAGGTCCTCATGACCCTGCTCGACGAGGACGGCGTACGGCTCGCCGTCGACGGTGCCGTGGCCACGGTCACGCTCGACCGCCCGGCCAAACGCAACGCCCAGACCTTCGCCATGTGGCGTGCCCTGGCCGAGGCCGGGCGACTGCTGCCCGGTGACGTCCGGGTCGTCGTGCTGCGTGCCGAGGGGCCGTCCTTCTCCGCCGGCCTGGACCGGCAGGCGCTCACCCCGGAGGGCTTCGAGGGCGAGCCGTCCTTCGTCGACCTGGCCCGCGGTTCCGACGCCGAGCTCGACGCGGCCATCGCCGGCTACCAGGAGGCCTTCACCTGGTGGCGGCGGAACGACCTGGTGAGCATCGCGGCCGTGCAGGGGCATGCCGTCGGCGCCGGTTTCCAGCTCGCGCTCGCCTGCGACCTGCGGGTGTGCGCCGACGACGTCCGGTTCGCCATGCGCGAGACCGCTCTCGGACTGGTCCCCGACCTCACCGGCACCCATCCGCTCGTCGCCCTCGTCGGCTACGCCCGCGCGCTGGAGATCTGCGCCACGGGCCGGTTCGTGCACGCCGAGGAGGCGGAGCGGACCGGTCTGGCCAATCTCGTGGTGCCCCGCGCCGAACTCGACGGGGCCACCGCCGATCTGGCGGCGGCGCTGCTCGCCGCACCGCGCGACGCGGTGATCGAGACCAAGGCGCTGCTGCGCGGCGCGGCCGGGCGCACCTACGACGAGCAGCGCGCGGCCGAACGCGCGGCCCAGGCCCGCAGGCTGCGCGAGCTGGCCGGTCTCGGCGACTGACCCCGGACGCCCGGCGGGGCCGGTGCGGGGCGTCTCGCCGGCTCGTCACCGGCCACGCTCCGTCACCGCTCGTTCGGCTGATCCGCCGCCTCCGGGGGCTCCGTCACCTCCGTCACCTCCGTCACCACGACCGCGACCGTCACCGGGCCGGGCGCGCCGTCCGCCGTCCGCGCCACCGCGTCGCGGACCTCGCGCACCACGTCGAGGGCGCGGTGGCCCCCGGCGACCGCCAACTGGATCTGCACATGGCGGCCGGAGGGGCCCCCGGGGCCGGTGGTCTCCGTGATCCGCACGGGCCGCGCCGCGCCTCCCAGGAGGGGGGCGAGGTGTGCCACGCCCGGGACGGCCAGCGCGGCGGCGCGTACCGCGGCCTCCGGACCCCCCGCCGCCTCCGCGGTGTCCGCCGTCTCCCTCTCCGCCGCCTCCGCTCCGGTGGTGTCCCCGTCACCGGGGGAATCGTCGCCGGGATCCGCCTCGGGAGCCCCCTCCGGTGCGGCGGTGTCGTCCGGTCCCTCCAGCAGCCCGGTGATCCGCAGGTCGACCGCTGCCACCGCCAGCCCCAGCCGGCTGTCCGCGGCCTCGGCCAGCGCCGTGCGCAGCCGTTCGGCGGCCACCGGCAGCGGCTCGTCCGCACCGGCCGCGAAGTCCGCCTCGATCCGCACCGGACCGGGCGGCAGCGCACTGGGGGGCGCGGGCACGGCCGGTGCGGCCGTGTCCGGGCCGGCCGGTGCGAGCCGCAGTCTGCCGGGCCGCACCCCCGGCAGTCCGTCCACCGCCCGCCGCAGCACGCCGGCCGCGGCCCGTTCCGTGAGCCAGGCGCCGTCCGCCGCCTCGCCCAGGGGAAGCAGCCGGCCGAGGCCGAGCTGCCGGCGTACGGCCTGGGTCAACTGGTCCGCGACCATGGGTCCGCGCTCCTCTCCCGCAGGCCGCCGGGAACCGCCGTGTGCCTCCGGCGGTTCCCGGTGTCCTCCGGTGTTCTCCGGTGTTCTCCGATGTGTCTGTTCCGTCGTCTTCCCCGGGACTTCCCCCGTACCGTCCCGGACGCCAGCTTTCCGTATCGGAGCCGTTGCGGGCGCATGCTTCCTCCGATTGGCGGTACCCGTACGGGGCCTTGAGATCGAAGCATGCCTAACGTGGCTAAAGGCATGGAAATATCCATTCACACAGGTAAGGGTGAGAACGATGGCGGAGACCACACAGCAGAACCGCACGGGGCCCTCCGGTGCCACCAAGGAGTCCGCCGAGCTGGGCAAGGGCAGGCAGTTCGGTGAAGGGCGCGGCGCGAGCGACCCGGGTGCCCGGGGGAAGACCACCATCGCCGACGGAGTGGTGGAGAAGATCGCCGGTATGGCGGCCCGGGACGTCGACGGCGTCCACGCCATGGGAAGCGGGGCGGCCCGCACCTTCGGCGCGGTGCGCGACCGGGTCCCCGGCGGCGGCAAGCCTGTCACCCGGGGGGTGAAGGTCGAGGTCGGCGAGGTGCAGACGGCGATCGACCTGGACATCGTCGTCGAGTACGGGGTGTCGATCACCGAGGTGGCCGCCGATGTGCGGGAGAGCGTGATCAACGCGATCGAGCGCATGACCGGGCTGGAGGTCGTCGAGGTCAACATCGCGGTCGGTGACGTCAAGCTGCCCGACGAGGAGGACGAGGAGGAGCAGTCGTCCGACAGGCCGCGACTGCAGTAGGGCGACGGGCCGCGGGGGCTCGGCGAAGCATGAGCGAAGGAGCGCACGATGAGCATGGCCGTGGTTGGTCTGGCTGCCGGCATGGCGCTGGGCTTCGCCGGGTACTTCGGCGGTTTCTGGGCCTTTCTGCTGGTGGCGGTGCTGGGGGCCGTCGGCCTGGCCGTCGGCCGGTTCCTCGACGGCGATCTGGATCCGGGGCAGTTCCTCGGTTCCGGCGGCCGCGGCGAACGGCGGCGGTGACCGGTGGCACAGGAGTTCCGTACGGCCGGGGTCTCCCTGGTGCCGGCCGCAGAGCGGGGAGCGACGAGAATCGCCGACCGGGCCGTCGCCAGGATCGCCGCACGGGCCGCCCGCGAGGCGCTGGAGGCCGAACCGGATGTGGCCGGAGTGCCCTACGGCCCGGGCTCGGACCCGCGGACGACGATCGACGTCCACCGACCCCCCGACCGCGACGGCCTGAACGGCGAGGCCCGGGTGCGGGTCGCCGTCGAACTCCCCTACCCCTGTGACATCGGGGCGCGGTGCGGCGCGGTGCGGCGCCGGATCGTCTCACGGGTGCGGGAACTGGCCGGTATGACGGTCCGGCAGGTGACCGTCGAGGTGACACGGCTGCACTCGGCGCCGCTCGACGCCGGGGACACCGGAAGGGTGCGGTGAGCGCGATGAGCCATGACGCCGCCCGGCAGCCGCCGACCCCGGGGAAGGCCGCCGGCACCACTCCGGAGGACGGCGAGGAGCGGCCCGCCACCGACGCCTCCGCCGACACCTCGGCCACGGCCTCCCCGCCGGACGGCCCGGGAGACGGCACGGAGGGGGGCGGGGGAGGACGGGCCACTGGACGCCTCTGGTCCGCCCGGCGGGTGCCCGCCGCCGTCCTGGCCCTGATCCTGGCCGTCGTGGCGGCCGTACTGCTGTACGAGGCCGTCGCCGCGAGCATCGACAAGTCCGCCGCCCCGTGGCGGCGCGAGGTCACCGGTGAACTGGACGCCCGTCCGCTGGACGACCTCTGGGTGATCGCCGGCGCGGCGCTCACCGCCCTGCTGGGGCTGTGGCTCCTGGTCCTGGCGCTCACCCCCGGACTGCGCGGACTGCTGCCGATGCGCGGCAGCGGCACCGGCGGAGTCCGGGTACGCGCCTGGCTGGAGCGGTCCGCCGCCGAACTGACACTCCGCGACCGGCTGCTGGAGGTACCCGGGGTGCAGTCGGCACGGGTGCGCGTCGGACGGCACCGGATCACCACGCGGGTACGGGCGCACTTCCGGCCGCTGGAGGAGGTGCGGGGAGACGTGGACCGGACTCTGGAGGACGGCGTCCGGCTGCTCGGGCTCGCCCGGCGGCCGAGGCTGTCGACCCGGGTGCGCCGTCCGAAGAAGGAATAGCGGAGAGGGTGAGGTGGGCCGGATGCTCAAGGCGGTGAACCGGGTCCTGCTGGGACTGGCCGGACTGGTGCTGCTGGCGCTGGGACTGGCCGTGCTGGCGGCCGGCCTCGACCTGTGGCGGCGCTGGAACCTCGACCCGCCCTCGGGATGGCTCTGGAGCGGACCGGACGAGGTGCTGCTCGGCCGCGGGAGCCCGGCCTGGTGGCAGGACGCCGGCTGGTGGCGCTGGCTGGTGGTGATCGGTGTGCCCGCCGCCCTCCTCCTGCTCGCCCTGTGGTGGCTGGCGGTCCAGCTCCGGCGGCAGCGGGCGGACACGGTACTGGTCGACAGCGGCGACGGCTACGGGGCCCTGCTCCGGGCGGGGACCCTGGAGGACGCGGTGGCCGCCGAGGCCGGGACCATGGCGGGAGTGGAGCGGGCCAAAGTGACCCTGGGCCGCCGCCGCACCGGAGTGCGGGCCCGGGTCGCGGTGGCGCTGGCCGCTCACGCGGGACCCGCCGGGACCCTGGCGGGCCTGCGGGAGGGGCCCCTGGAGCACGCCCGCACCTCGGCGGGGCTGGACAGGCTCTCGGCGGATGTCCGGATGCGTTCGGCGCGGCACCGCGCCGGACGGGTGAGCTGACGGCGCGCGTCCCGGCCCCCGGACCGGTCCGGGGGCCGGGACACGCGCCGGGACCGGGTGACCGCCCGGCGGGCACCTGAGGGTCAGAAGCCGTGCCGGGTGCCGCCGTCCACCGGGAGCAGCACACCGGTGAGGTAGGAGGCGGCGGGGGAGAGGAGGAAGGCCGCCGCCCGTCCGAACTCCTCCGGGGTGCCGTAGCGGCGCAGCGGGATGGCGGCCGAACCGCGCTCCCGGGCGGCCTCGGCGTCCCCGGTGAGCGCGTCCAGCTCACGTACCCGGTCGGTGTCGATACGGCTCGGCAGCAGCCCGACGACCCGGATGCCGCGCGGCCCCAGTTCGTTCGCGAGCGACTTGGCGAAGCCCGCCAGCCCGGGCCGCAGCCCGTTGGAGACCGTCAGACCGGCGACCGGCTCGTGCACCGAGCCGGACAGCACGAAGCCGATCACCCCGCCCTCGCCCAGCCGCCCGGCCGCGGTGCGGGCCAGCCGCACCGCGCCGAGGAAGACCGTCTCGAACGATGACCGCCACTGGTCGTCGGTGATCGTCTCGAAGGAGCCGGCGGGTGGCCCGCCGACACTGATCAGCACCCCGTCGAGCCGGCCGTGCCGCTCGTACGCCGCCGCCACCAGCCGGCCGGCGGCGGCCGGGTCGGCGTTGTCCGCCGCGATGCCGGTGGCGTCCCCGCCCAGCCGAGCGGCGGCCTCGGCCGCCGACTCCCCGGTGCGGCCGGTGACGATCACCTTCGCGCCGTCGGCGGCGAGTTCCCGGGCGGCGGCGAAGCCCAGGCCGCGGGTGGCGCCGGTGACGAGATACACCCTGTCCTGCAGTCCGAGATCCATGGTGCTCAGTCTGCCCGCCGGTCCGCCGTCCCGAGAGCCGAGGGGGCGGGACCGGTGGGGGAGGGAACGGGGTGCCCGCCGATCCCGCCCCTCTCGGCGTCCTTCCGGGGACCACCGCCGGAGCCGGCACCGGGGCCGCCGCCGGCCCCTTTCCCGGCCCGCTCCGCCTCCGCCGCGCGGTCCCGGAGCTCGCGGCGGACCAGTACCACCCAGCCCACCGGGACCGCCGCCGCGAACAGCCACCACTGGAACGCGTACGCCAGATGCGCGCCGATGCCGTTGTGGTCCGGTTCGGGGAGGAGTTCGGGCTGCTCGCCCGACGGTTCCGGCGAGGTCTCGGCCAGAGCGAGGTAACCGCCCAGGACCGGCCGGTCCAGTTCCCGGGCCAGCCGTCCGCTGTCGATCAGCATCACCTGGCGGGGCGGCAGCCCCTCCTTCTCCTTGACCCCCTCGCCCGTCCTCTCGTCCGGCATCAGCCGCCCGGTCACGGTGACCTCACCGGTGGGTGCCGGCGGTACGTCGGGGAACCTCGTCAGGTCCTCACCCGTCGGGATCCAGCCGCGGTTGACCAGCACGGCCGTGCCGTCCGCGCGGACCAGCGGGGTCAGCACGTGGTACCCGATCCGCTTGCCGGCACCGGTCCGCTGCCGTACGACCACCTCGTCGCGGGTGTCGTAGGTGCCGGTCGCGGTCACCGGGCGGTACCGGTCGCCGTCGGCCGGGCCGCGGCCCGGGGCGGTCAGCTCGTCCACGGGCACCGGATCGGCGGCCAGGCTGGCGGCGATCAGCTCGTTGCGCGCCACCCGCTCCTCGTGCCGGTTCCACTGCCAGAAGCCCAGCCGGACCATGGCCGGGATCAGCAGGAGCGCGACAAGGGCGAGGATCACCCACTGCCGGGAGAGCAGGAAGCGGTACGGAGAGGACTCCGGCGCTTCCGGGGGCGCCGGCGGACCCGGCGGTCCCGGTGGGTCTGAGGACACTGACGACACGGTTTCGACGGTACCCCGCCGGGCGTCACTCCCGTGGGGCGGGGGCCTCGGCGGCCGGGAGCACGTCCCGCAGGAGCTGGGTGAAGGCGGCCTCGTCGATCACCGGGGTGCCGTGGGCACGCGCCTTGACGGTCTTGGAGGTGCCGGAGTCGGGATCATTGGTGACCAGCAGACTGGTGAGCCGGGACACACTGGTCGCGACATGGAGCCCGGCCTCCACGGCGCGGTCCTCCAGCAGCTCCCGGTCGGTGGAGGTGTCGCCGGAGAACGCCACTCGCATGCCCTGGACCAGCGGCCCGCCCGGCTCGTACCGCCCGGGGTTGGGATAGGGGCAGGCCGGCCGCCTGCGCGAGGGACGCCAGCTCCCCGCGGGGGACCGCGGACGTCCGCCGCGGGCACCCGGGGCGGTGACGCTGTCGGTCCACTCGGTCAGTGGCTGGCAGGCCAGCAGGGGCAGCCGTATGCCGCCGGCGGCGGCCAGGCGCAGACTCGGCCGGAACGCCTCGGCCAGCACCCGGGCGTCGTCCAGCGCGTGGTGCGCCCGGCGCTGGACGACGCCGTAGTGCGCGGCGAGGGTCTCCAGCCGGTGGTTGGCCAGGGGCAGGCCCAGCTCCTTGGACAGGGCGATGGTGCACAGCCGCTGCCGTACGGGGGGCGTCAGCCGGGCCCGGGCGTACTCACGGGCGATCATCGACCAGTCGAAGACGGCGTTGTGCGCGACCAGCACCCGGCCCCGCAGCCGCTCGGCGAACTCCTCGGCGACCTCCGCGAAGACGGGGGCGTCGGCCAGCATCTCGCTCGTCAGACCGTGTATCCAGGTCGGTCCCGGATCCCGCTGGGGATTGACCGGGGTGTACCAGTGGTCGATCACGTCCCCCAGCGCGTCCAGCCGGTAGACGGCGGCGGAGACGATGCGGTCGTCCCGGGCGAGCCCCGTGGTCTCCACGTCCACCACCGCGTAGCTCTCGGGGTATTCGACGGGCCAGGCCGGGGTGCTGGGCTGCGCCGCGTGCCGCGCCGTGGGTCGCAGGCGGTGGGCCGACTGGTCTTCGAGCATGGTCCCAGAGGATACGGGGCTCAACTGACACCCCCGTATCACCGCTGGTCGCACGGGACACCGGAGCGCTGACGCGGCGTCGGGCCCGGCCACCGGAGTTCCGGCGGCCGGGCCCGACGCCGCGGACCACTCGACCGGCGGGTTACTCGACGGCGTCCAGGGCGTCGACGATGCCGTGGCCGTAGAAGCCGTTGAGGTGCCTGCCGCCCTCACAGGTGGAGTCCTCGGTCCCGTTGCCGTCCGGGTCGTAGAACTCCGGGCAGCCGGGGTTGTCCGCCTGCGCCTTCAGCATCCACTGGAGGGCGGCCGGGCTCGCCCAGGGGTGCTCGCTCTTGAGCAGTGCCGCCACACCCGCGACATGCGGGCTGGCCATCGAGGTGCCCTGCAGGAACGCGTAGGACTCGTTCGGCATGGTCGACAGGATCCGGCCGTTCCCCGAGGGGGTGTCCGGGATCTGGAACCGGTCGCCGCCGGGCGCCGCCACATCGGCGACCTTGTGGCCGTAGCTGGAGTAGTACGACTTCAGGTCCTGCACGCCCGTCGCGGTGACCGTCACCACGCCCGGCAGCTGGGTGGGCAGGTCCAGGCACTCGGACGGGTCGATGGTGCGCGGGACCGGCTCGGTGTCGTTCGGGCTGGAGTCGTCGACGATCTCGTCGGCGGCGAGGTCGTCGTTGGAGTTGCCGGCCGAGGCGACGTGCAGGGTGCCCCTGCGCTCGGCGTAGCGGGCGGCCCGGTTGACGGCCTCCACGACCGCGCCCTGGTCCGGGTCGTCCTTGCAGTTGTAGAGGTAGGGGTCGATGTAGTAGCTGTTGTTGGTGATCTCCACGCCCTTGTCGGCCGCGAAGACGAACGCGCAGATCACCGCCTCCGGGTAGAAGAGGCTGGTGTCGGGCTCGCTCACCTTGATGGAGGCGACCTTCACCCCCGGCGCGACCCCCGCCACGCCGATGCCGTTGCGGGCGGCGGCGATGGTGCCCGCGACATGCGTGCCGTGGTAGTCGTCCGCGGTGTACGGCCGCCAGGCGCCCTCGCTGGTGTCGGCGACGCCGCCGACGCAGTTCGCGGACTGGCCCGCCGAGAAGTTCGGGGCCAGGTCCGGGTGGGTGTCGTCGACCCCGGTGTCGATGACCGCGACGGTGACCTTGCCGCTGCCCGGGTTGACCTTGCTCGCCTCGTCCGCGCGTATGGAGCGCAGACCCCACAGATCGGCCTCCAGCGGTTCGGCGTCGGGGACGTCGGCCGTTTCGGCGGCGCTCGTCCCGGCCTCCTGCGACACGTACTGGGGAGCGCCCACCTCGGTCGTCGCCGCGGGCCGCAGCGGCGCGGTGCGGGTGGCGCCGGCGGACCGCACGCCGCGCACCCCGCGCATCTCCTCGGCGAAGTCCGGGTTCGCGGAGTGGGCGACGATCACGCCGATCTTCCGGTGCGTGACGACGACCGTGCCGCCCGCCCCGGCCACCGCCCTCTCGACCCGCCTGACCGTGCCGGGGTGGGAGGAGGTGTTGACCACGTACGACAGTTGCTCGCCGTCCGCGGCCGCCGGTGCCGCGACCGCGGGCGCCGCCTCCTGCGCCAGTGCCGTGCCGGCGCCCGGCAGCAGGGCCAGGGAAGCGGCCACGGCCAGTCCGGTCGGCACCGCGACGGCGCGGCGTCGGCGGGAGGGTCTCGATGCCATGGATTCTCCATGTCTGTGGGAACGTGGGACCCGCAACTCCGCGTCCGCATAGCGGACTTGGGTGTGCGGATGTACAACGATGGAAGTTAACGCCCTCACCGGCGAGGCGGCAATGGGCCGGGCCCTCCGGAGCGGCGGGCTCCGCTCCGGGGCGGGCGCCTGCCGGCGAGGCCGGTTCCGGCGCACCCCCGCTCCGCCGGGGCCTCCCGTCCGGCCGGCGCGGCTCGCCGGTGCCGGGGCGAGGAGGCGAGTGGCCGGAACGACGCCGGCCCCAGGCGCGTTCCCCGGCCGGAGCGGGGGCCCGCCGGCGGACGCCCGCGCCGCGCCCGTGCGGCGCCGGACCGGGACACCGGCCGTACGCTGCCCGCCGGATGACAGGGGCGTCGCGTACGCTGCCTGGAGATGTCCAACCGTGGGAGGGGCTGTCGGCATGCTGCTGGACACCTACGGCCGGGTGGCCACCGATCTGCGCGTGTCGCTCACCGACCGGTGCAATCTGCGGTGCACCTACTGCATGCCCGAGGAAGGGCTCCAGTGGCTCGCCAAACCCGATCTGCTCACGGACGACGAGATCGTCCGCCTCGTCACGGTAGCCGTGACCCGGCTCGGGGTGCGGGAAGTGCGTTTCACCGGCGGTGAGCCGCTGCTGCGCCCGGGACTGGTGGGCATCGTCGAGCGCTGCGCCGCCCTCGAGCCACGGCCGAAGCTGTCACTGACCACCAACGGCATCGGGCTGGAGCGCACCGCCGGGGCGCTGCGCGAGGCCGGACTGGACCGGGTCAACGTCTCCCTCGACACCATCGACCCCGAGGTGTTCCAACGGATGACCCGCCGCAAGCGCCACGCCGACGTGCTGCGCGGTCTGGCGGCGGCCCGCGCGGCGGGACTCGCCCCGGTCAAGGTGAACGCCGTGCTGATGCCCGGCGTCAACGACACCGAGGCGCCCGAACTGCTCTCCTGGGCCGTCGAGCACGGCTACGAGCTGCGGTTCATCGAGCAGATGCCGCTCGACGCCCAGCACGGCTGGCGGCGCCGGGACATGGTCACCGCGGGCGACATCCTGGCCTCGCTGCGCACCCGCTTCACCCTCACCCCCGAGGGGGAGGACAGCCGGGGGTCCGCGCCCGCCGAGCGCTGGCTCGTCGACGGCGGTCCGCACCGTGTCGGTGTGATCGCCTCCGTCACCCGGCCCTTCTGCCGTGCCTGCGACCGCACCCGGCTGACCGCCGACGGCCAGGTCCGCACCTGCCTGTTCGCCCGGGAGGAGTCGGATCTGCGCGGGGCGCTGCGCGCGGGCGCGGAGGACGAGGAGATCGCCGGGCTGTGGAGGACGGCGATGTGGGGGAAGAAGGCGGGCTCCGGACTGGACGACCCCGCCTTCCTCCAGCCCGACCGCCCGATGTCAGCGATCGGCGGCTGAGCCGCCCCGGCCCGCGCCGTCCGCCCGGCCCTCCCAGACGTCCAGGGCCACCACGTCCTTGAGGAAGTCGCGCATCCCCAGGAACCGCGACAGGTACTCCCGGTGCTCCTCGCAGGCCAGCCAGGTCTTGCGGCGCTCCGGGGTGTGCAGCTTCGGGTTGTTCCAGGCCAGCACCCACACGGCGGGTTCCCGGCACCCCTTGGCGGAGCAGACCGGCGTGTCGCCGGGGCTGTCGTGGCTGCCGGAGTTCTTCTCGGACGCGGGGGCGCTCATGGGATCGGTCACGAGTCCCATGAGAACACGGTCACGGGAGGCGGTGGCGGACCCGGCGGGTGGCCCGGGGGTGAGAAAAAACGACGCCGGGCAGCCACGGGGGGAGCCGCCCGGCGTCGGTCTGTCGCTCCGACGGGGGATGCGGAGCGTGTACGCAGTATGGCACGTGCACCCATTCTCCCGGCACCGGAACAGCGCGATTGGTGGGAGTTTCCCAAGTCCGGCGCTCCGGAGCGGCTCATTCCCGCCGCTCGGGCCCCGACCGGCTCGGTTCCTGCCGGTGCGTCGTCTCCCGAGCCGCGCCGCCGGCCTCCCGCTCGGGGGCCCGCCCGTCCGGCTCCCGGTCGGACCGCGGCTCCGGGGGCTCCGGATACCCGGTGTGCGCCGTGTGCCCCAGCGCCGTCCGCGGCGGCGCGGGGAGCAGCGACGCCGGGGTGGGGGGCGCGTTCTCCCGTCCCGCGTTGGCGACCACCACCGCCACGTAGGGCAGGAGCGCCCCGAGCACCAGGGCGAGCACGGCGAGCGGACGCTGCACGTTCCACAGCAGCACGGTCAGCAGGACCGCCGCGGTACGCACCAGCATCGCCGCCACATAGCGCCGCTGCCGGCCGCGTACGTCCTCGTCGAGACCCTGCCGCGCTCCGGTGATCTGAAAGACCTGTGGCCCGTGCTGCCTGCGCCTCACGACTCCACCACACTCCACCACCCGCTCATATGGCCGGCAACCTGGGACGTCCGCGCCGGGTTCCCGGCTTTTTCCACACTACGCCCCTGCTGCGCCGCATACGAGGCCGGGGAGAGGGCACCCGGACCGCCAGGGACGACTCCCACCCGGACGGTCTCCCGGACCACCCGGTACGGGAGCTCTCCGGCACAAGCTGAACGCACAGGGCACATCGTGCGTCGCACGAGGAGGCGACATGAGCTGGTTGTGGGCGATCATCGTGGGTCTGGTACTGGGTGTGCTGGCCCGCGCCGTCCTGCCGGGCAGGCAGGACATCCCTCTGTGGCTGACGGCCATCTTCGGAATCCTCGGCGGGATCCTGGGCAACGCCGTGGCCGGCTGGGTCGGTGTGGGGAACACCGCGGGTATCGACTGGATCCGGCATCTGCTCCAGCTCGCCGGAGCCGTACTGATCGTGGCACTGGGCACCCCCCTGTACGCCAAGGTCAGGGGAGGCAGCAGGCGTACCGCCTGACACCGCCCGGCAGGATCCGGCCGCGGCTGCGAAGCCGCCCCGTACGGCGGGACGACAGGACGGGGGCCGGCGCGCTCACCGGGCGCGCCGGCCCCGTCCCGTCCGCGGGAGTCGGCCGGGCGGGAGTCCGTACCGCTCACACCCCCCGGCTGACGGAGCTCATGTTGAAGTCGGGTACGCGCAGCGGGGGCATCGCGGCCCGGGTGAACCAGTCCGACCACTCGCGCGGCAGCGTGCGCTCGCTGCGTCCGGCCTCGGTGGCCCGGCCCAGCAGGTCGACCGGCGACTCGTTGAACCGGAAGTTGTTCACCGCGCCCGTGACCTCGCCCTTCTCCACCAGGTAGACGCCGTCCCGGGTCAGCCCGGTCAGCAGCAGGGTCGCCGGATCGACCTCGCGGATGTACCACAGGCAGGTCAGCAGCAGGGCGGGACCGTCGTGCCCGGCGCCGGCCACCATCTCCTCCAGCGAGGCGCTGCCGCCCGCGTCCAGGATCAGGTTGTCGATCCCGGGTGCCACCGGCAGACCCGTCAGCCCCGCCGAGTGCCGGGTGGTCAGCAGCTGCCGCAGCTCGCCGTCGCGAATCCAGTCGGTGGCCGCCAGCGGCAGGCCGTTGTCGAAGACCGACGCGTCGTCCCCGGAGGAGTGCGCGATGACGAACGGCGCCGCCTCCAGACCGGGCGCGTCCGGGTCGCTGCGCAGCGTCAACGGCAGCTCCGACAGCCGCTCTCCGACCC
The DNA here is from genome assembly GCF_036323805.1 of Streptomyces rubellus. Classification (NCBI taxonomy): domain Bacteria; kingdom Bacillati; phylum Actinomycetota; class Actinomycetes; order Kitasatosporales; family Streptomycetaceae; genus Streptomyces; species Streptomyces rubellus. The sequence continues at coordinate 23,222 of NZ_JAZDCX010000016.1, read as the reverse complement.
GGGTACCGCCCCCGGGCCTGCTGAACACCGTGCGGCCCTCGGCGGCGTCGCGCCCGGCGGACGACCACAGCTGGTAGATCAGCAGATCCGCCACGGCGCTGGGCGGCAGCAGCGTCTCGTACCGCCCGGCCGGCAGCTCCACCTGCCGGTCGGCCCATTCCAGGCGCCGCGCCAGCTCGGCGTCCAGCGCCTGCGGGTCGACGTCACCGAAGTCGCGGGTGGCCCGCCCCGCCCACGCCGAGCGGCTGCGGTCCGGGGACTTGGCGTTGATCTCCAGAGTGCCGGTGGGCTGGTCGTGCCGGAGCCGCAGCCCGGTGGACGTCCCCAGGTAGGTGGAGACCATCTGGTGGTGGGCGAAGCCGTACAGCTCGCGGCCCTCGGCCCGGGCCCGGGCGAAGGACTCGCCCAGCGCCGGGGCGAAGGAGGCGAAGACCGCCGAGGAGGTCTCGGCCGGTGCCTCGGTGAAGCCGGGAGCGGCCGGCCCGCCGGTCACCAGTGGCTGGGCGTCCTCCGCCGGGCCCGCGGACCGCGCGGCCTGCTCCGCGGCCCGTACCAGCGGCTCGAGGTCCGCGTCGGTGACGGCCGAGCGGGAGACCACCCCCGAGGCCGTGCCCTCGGCCCCGTCGACGGTCGCGATGACGGTGAGGGTGCGGCCCCGGGTGACGCCGTTGGTGGTCAGCGCGTTGCCCGCCCACCGCAGGTTGGCGGTGGACTCCTCGTCGGCGATGACCACACAGCCGTCGGCCCGGGACAGCTCCAGCGCGCGTTCGACGACCTCGTGCGGGGCGGGGGACGCCGAAGATACCGAGAGTGCAGTCATCGACCGGCCTCCTGGGCGGTGTTGAGGATGTTGACGCCGCGGAAGAGCGCGGAGGGACAGCCGTGCGAGACGGCGGCGACCTGGCCCGGCTGGGCCTTGCCGCAGTTGAACGCGCCACCGAGCACGTACGTCCGCGGCCCGCCGACGGCCTCCAGCGAGCCCCAGAAGTCGGTGGTGGTCGCCTGGTAGGCCACGTCGCGCAGCTGCCCGGCGAGCCGACCGTTCTCGATCCGGAAGAAGCGCTGCCCGGTGAACTGGAAGTTGTGGCGCTGCATGTCGATCGACCAGGAGCGGTCGCCGACCACGTAGATGCCCCGCTCCACCCGGGAGATCAGCTCCTCGGTGTCCGGCCCGTCCGGGTCGGGCCGGAGCGAGACGTTCGCCATGCGCTGCACGGGGACGTGGCCGGGGGAGTCGGCGAAGGCGCAGCCGTTGGAGCGGCCCAGGCCGGTCAGCCTCGCGATCCGCCGGTCGAGCTGGTAGCCGACCAGGACGCCGTCCCGCACCAGGTCCCAGGACTGGGCCGCCACGCCCTCGTCGTCGTAGCCGATCGTGGCCAGCCCGTGCTCGGCGGTGCGGTCGCCGGTGACGTTCATGACCGGCGAGCCGTACTTCAGCGTGCCCAGCTTGTCGAAGGTGGCGAAGGAGGTGCCCGCGTACGCCGCCTCGTATCCCAGCGCCCGGTCCAGCTCGGTGGCGTGGCCGACGGACTCGTGGATGGTCAGCCAGAGATTGGAGGGGTCGATCACCAGGTCGTACGTACCGGGCTCGACGCCGGGCGCGCGCATCTTGCCGGCCAGCAGCTCCGGGATCCGCGCCAGCTCCCCGTCCCAGTCCCAGCCGGTGCCGGTCAGGTACTCCCAGCCCCGCCCCACCGGCGGGGCCAGGGTGCGCATCGAGTCGAACTCGCCGGAGTCGGAGACCGAGACGGCCGTCAGCTCCGGGTGGAGACGTACCCGCTGCTGGGTGGTGACGGTGCCGGCGGTGTCCGCGTAGAACTTGTTCTCCTGGACGGTCAGCAGTGAGGCGTCCGTGTGGGAGACCCCCTCCGCGGCCAGCAGCCGTTCGCTCCACTGCGCCAGCAGCCCGGTCTTCTCCGTGTCCGGCACGTCGAACGGGTTGGTCTCGTAGGACGAGACCCAGGTCCGCTCGCCGTGCACCGGCTCCTCGGCCAGCTCCACCCGCTCGTCGGAGCCCGCGGCCCGGATCACCCCTGCCGACAGCTCCGCCATCGCCACGGCCTGCTCCGCCACCCGGACGGCGGCGTCCGCCGTCATGTCCACGCCCGAGGCGAACCCCCAGGCGCCGCCGTGCACCACCCGCACCGCGTAGCCGGTGTCGGTGATGTCCGAGGAACCGGCCGGCCGGGCGTCCCGCAGCCGCCAGGAGGCGCTGCGGATCCGTTCGAGGCGGAAGTCGGCGTGCTGGGCCCCCAGCGCCCGGGCCCGCGCGAGCGCCGCGTCGGCGAGCGCGCGCAGCGGCAGCGCGAGGAAGGACTCATCGATCTCGTGCACCACGGACGCTCCTCCTTGTCGACGCATGATCGAAGTCAACCATGCCGGACCGGCCGGGCGCGGCGGATTTCGCGGGCTCCGGGCCATGCCCGTCCGGCCTACCCTGTCAGGGCGGCACGGCACACGGGGACCGTGTGCGGCGGGCGGGGCGGCGGGGGAGCGGGAGTGGGCGACACGGACCGGCCGGGCTTCCCCGGGCCGTGGCTGCTGCCCTCCCCGGCCGTTCTGCTGACGCTGACGGCCCGGGGTGTCGCGGTCCATCCGGAACTGCCGGAGCGCGTGCCGCGGCATGTGGGCCCGGGCGGCGTCGACGCCCGGACGGACAGGTCCGTCGGCGCGGTCTTCCTTCCCGTCTTCCGCTGCGCCGGGGCCACCGCGATGATGACGGCCGTCCGTGCGGCGACGCTGCGTCTCCGCCCTGCCGACGAGCTCGCCCCGGCGAGCGGACCTCGGGGCTGGTCAACCGGCCCGTCACCCGGGCCTCGGCGCTGCGGACCGTCAGGGCGGTACTGCTGACGAACGCGCTGATCGGCCTGCTCGTGGCCCTGGGCTGCGCGGTGACGTGGCGCACCGGAGCGGACTCGGACGTTCCCGGCTGGCTCCTCGCCCTGCCCCTGGGGCTGGCGAGCGCGGTGCCGGTGCTGGTGGCGGCGGTACGGGACCGGCGGGACCGCCGAGGACACGGCCGCCGCGGCTGATCCGGCGGGGGTGTCCGCGCGGGGATCGGGGGTACCCGCCACCGCCCCGGCCTCCGTGTCAGGGAGGCCCACCGCGTGGGAGGTGTGGACATGAGCGACTACTCCGGTCCCTACGGCGTCGACCACGATCCGTCCGAGATGGCGGACGCCGAGGCGAGGGACAGGGCGAAGGGCGGGGGAGAGAAGAAGGACCGGCACCCCGGCGGTACGGCGGGCACCGAACGAGGCGGTCGTCCGGCGGAGCCGGAACACGGCCGGTCCGGCGCGGAGAGCCGGGAGGGGGACGGGGAGCCCGGGGAATAGGCCGCGGCGCGGCCGGCCGGCGGACGGAGGTCAGTCCTCTGCGCCGTCCGGCTCCCCGTCCCCCTCCGCGGAGGTCTTGAACCCCGAGGTGTCCAGGTCGCAGCCGAAAGGCTCGGGGATGCGCAGCGGTTCCCCGAACGGCGTGGTCAGCCGTGCGTTGTGACCCCGCTCGGACGGCCGCCAGAACACCGTGGCGGTCTGCTCGCGCATGTCGAGCAGCAGGTACACCGGCACACCGCAGCGGCCGTACACCTAGACCCTGTCGTTCCAGTCCACCTCGCGCGTGGAGTCGGACGTCGGCTCGGCGACGAAGGACAGCGCGTCGCCGTCGATGTATCGCTTCCGGGTTCGGAAAGCCGCCATGTCCGCGACGAACACATCCGGCCCGTAGGCACGCTCGGCCCCGGGGAAAGCGAACAGGAAAGGCGCGTGGTCGACGGTGTGCCCGGGCGGCAGATGCGGCCCCGACTGAGCCCGAAGGGACTGCATGACCGGCAGGTAGTAGCCCTTCGACCACGGCGACATGACGATGTTCCCCCCGACGATCTCCGCCCGGTAACCGTCGGGCACCTCCATGCTCAGCAGAGTGCGGCACAGCTTTTGAAAGCGGGCTGTGCCGGAGGGAACGTCCATGGCCGTCGGTCGTTCGAGCATCACTGTCATGATGCGCCTCCTCGCGCCCTTACACCATTCGCCACCCAGCGTGTTTCTTCCGGGGCGCACGGTGGTCGCCCGATTCCCGTGCGGCCGGCCGCCGTACGAGCTCCCCGGGAGCCCTCCCCGTGCGGCTCTCTGTAGAAACCCCACAGTGTCCCGGCAGAGCCCCTGTCGGCCCCCGGTTCCCCGAAGGGGCATGCCTGGCGATAGCTTCTCCAGGAGTACCCGCTACCAACGGAAGGGTGTTCCCTTGAGCCGCTCGGTTCTCGTCACCGGAGGCAACCGCGGCATCGGCCTGGCCATCGCCCGTGCCTTCGCCGACGCAGGCGACAAGGTCGCCGTCACCTACCGGTCAGGTGAGCCCCCGGAGGGCTTCTGCGCCGTCAAGTGCGACATCACCGACGCCGAGCAGGTGGAGCAGGCCTACAAGGAGATCGAGGAGCGGCAGGGCCCGGTCGAGGTGCTGGTCGCCAACGCGGGTGTCACCCGCGACCAGTTGCTGCTGCGGATGTCCGAGGAGGACTTCACCTCCGTACTGGAGACCAACCTCACCGGCACCTTCCGGGTCGTCAAGCGGGCGAGCAGGGGCATGCTCCGCGCCCGCTCCGGGCGCATCGTGCTGATCTCCTCCGTCGTCGGCCTGCTGGGCTCGGCCGGGCAGGCGAACTACGCCGCGTCCAAGGCGGGGCTGGTCGGCTTCGCCCGCTCGATCGCCCGGGAACTGGGCTCCCGCAACATCACCTGCAACGTGGTCGCGCCGGGGTTCGTGGACACCGCCATGACGCGTGTGCTCACCGACGAGCAGCGCGAGAAGATCGTCGGGCAGGTACCGCTGGGCCGTTACGCCCGGCCCGAGGAGGTCGCCTCCTCGGTGCGCTTCCTGGCCTCGGAGGAGGCCGCTTACATCACCGGAGCCGTCATTCCCGTGGACGGCGGATTGGGTATGGGGCACTGAACGCCATGAGTGGACTTCTCGCCGGAAAACGTGTTCTCGTCACCGGGGTGCTCACCGAGTCCTCGATCGCCTTCCATGTCGCCAGGCTCGCCCAGGAGGAGGGCGCGGAGGTCGTCCTCACCGGCTTCGGGCGGCTGACCCTGGTGCAGCGGATCGCCAGGCGGCTGCCGAAGGAGGCGCCGGTGATCGAACTGGACGTGCAGAACAAGGAGCACCTGGACACCCTGGCCGACCGGGTCGCCGAGCACCTCGGCGAGGGCGTCGGACTGGACGGCGTGGTGCACTCCATCGGTTTCGCGCCGCAGGACGCGCTCGGCGGCAACTTCCTCAACACCGGCTGGGAGTCGGTCGCCACGGCGGTGGAGGTCTCGGCGTACTCGCTGAAGTCCCTGACCATGGCCCTGCTCCCGCTGCTCGAGAAGCGCGGCGGCTCGGTCGTCGGCATGGACTTCGACGCGCAGGTGGCCTGGCCCAAGTACGACTGGATGGGCGTGGCCAAGGCGGCGCTGGAGTCCACCTCCCGCTACCTCGCCCGTGATCTGGGACCCAGGAACATCCGCTGCAACCTGGTGTCGGCCGGTCCCATCAAGTCCATGGCGGCCAAGTCCATTCCGGGCTTCGAGGAGCTGGCGGACGTCTGGAACACCCGTGCCCCGATCGGCTGGGACCTCGCCGACCCCGAGCCCGCGGCGCGCGGTGTGGTCGCCCTGCTCTCGGACTGGTTCCCCAGGACGACGGGCGAGATCGTGCACGTGGACGGCGGCGTCCACATGATGGGGGCCTGACGGACGAGCGTCTGACGGCGGTCTGCCGCCCGGCGCCCGGCGTGGTCGCACGCCGGGCGCCGGGGCGTCTCACGGACCGGCGGGGCCGGGCCGCCTCAGACCTGGTTGCAGTACGGCACGCTGCCGGTGTTGGCCACATAGCGGGCCGCCACCCATGCCTGGCGGTCGCGCAGCAGGTACCAGACGGGGTTGCCGTCGATGTTCTGGGCGCGCACCTTGCACTTCAGGCCGACCTGGGCCCGGTAGGCCAGGCCGCCCACGACGTGGGAGTCGGTGCTGGGGTACTGACGCTCGTAGACACCGCTGGGCGCGGTGACGGTCCCGTACGGCAGGGCGGGGTGCGCCTGGGCGGTGCCGGTCAGGACCGTGCCGCCGAGCAGCGCCGCGGTCAGGAGCGTGCCGGCGGTCCTGGCCGCCGTCCTCCGGGTTTTCGTGCCGAACATGCGGGCCTCCTCCACTTGGGGATGAAAAGGGGCAAGAAGGCCATCCCGTCCACTGGGCCGGGGCAAACCGCGTCTCCGTCTTCCGGGCCCCCGTCTTCACGCGTCCGGGGCAGCGCACGGAGGGCGCGACGGCGCAGCAGAGGGATGGGGAGCACGGATCGGGTGCGGACGCCCGGTTGCGGGCCCGGCGCGCGAAGCGGCGGCGCGTCACCCCGGCCGGTTCGCCGGCCGCCGCCCGCCTCCCGCCGGATGTCCGGCGGCCCTTCGCGGACGAGTGCCCGGGGCGGATCCGGCCCGTCCGTCCGGTGAACCTATGCTGCCTGCCATGGCCGATGACCCCGTGAGCAGTGATCACCGGCCGGACGCCGGCACGGCGGCCGTACCCGCGGTGCCCGCGGTGTTGTCCCGGCGGGCGCGGCTGCTGCTGGCCGCCGCCCTCGTCCTGGCGGCACTCAATCTCCGTCCCGCCATCAGCGGGCTCGGCCCCCTGCTGGCGGAGGTCCGCGACGGCCTGGGGATGAGCGGCACCGTCGCCGGACTGCTCACCTCCGCGCCCGCGCTGTGCTTCGCCGTCTTCGGCGGCGCCGCGCCCCGGCTGGCCCGCCGCTGGGGGCCCGCCGCCGTGGTGACCGGCGCGCTGGCCGCCGTCACCGCCGGTCTGGCGCTGCGCCCGCTGGCGGGCGGCACGGCCGCGTTCCTGGCCGCCGGCGTGCTGGCGCTGGCGGGCATAGCGACCGGCAACGTCCTGATGCCCGTGGTCGTCAAGCGCTGGTTCCCGGACCGGGTGGGCCCGATGACCGGCCTGTACTCCATGGCGCTCTCCCTGGGCACCGCGGCGGCCGCCGCGTTCACCGTCCCGCTGACCGGTGCGCTGGGCGGCGGCTGGCGCCTGGGCCTGGGGATGTGGGCGCTGCCCGGGGCGCTCGCCCTGCTGGTCTGGCTGCCGGTCGCCCGTACCTGCCGCGCGCGCGCCGGTTCCGCGGACCGGGGCGGCGGCGGTACCGGCGCGGACGGCCGGACGCCCCCGGTGCGCGTCACCCGCTCGCCCACCGCCTGGGCGCTCGGTGTCTTCTTCGGCCTCCAGGCCACCGCCGCCTACGTCACCATGGGCTGGCTTCCGCAGATCCTCCGGGACGCCGGGGTCCCCGCCGCCACCGCCGGCCTGCTGCTCGCGGTCGCCATGGGCCTGGGCATCCCGCTGTCCTTCGTGCTGCCGCGGATCGCCGCCCGGCTCGGCCACCAGGGACCCCTGGTCGCCGTCCTGGCCGTCTGCGGGCTCGGCGGGTACGCCGGGCTGTGGCTCGCCCCGGCGGGCGGCGCCTGGGCCTGGGCGCTGCTGCTGGGCGTCTCCAACTGCGCCTTTCCGCTCGTCCTCACCATGATCGGCATGCGGGCGCGGACCGGTGCCGGGGTGGCCGGACTCTCCGCCTTCGCGCAGGGCACCGGCTATCTGATCGCCGTTCCCGGGCCGCTGCTGGTCGGTGTCCTCCACCAGCACACCGGGGGCTGGCACGCCCCCCTGCTCCTGCTGGCGGTCCTGATGGCCGTCCAGCTCGCGGTGGGCACGGTGGCGGGCCGGGACCGCTGCGTGGAGGACGGCCACTGAGTGGAACACTGGGCGTATGCCAGTGCTCGAACCCGATCCGCCCAACGGCCGGAAGAAGCTGCTCGTCGTCCTCGGCGCGATGCTCGGCATCACCGTCGTCATCGCCCTCGCCGCCACCGTCATCGCCCCGTAGACCCCCGACGGCCGCCCCCGGACCGGTCCGGCCCGGTGCCCGCCCGGCCGACCGGACGGGCACCGGGTGGTGGGGCTGTCCCCACCACCCCCTAGGGGGTCAGGCTCAGGGGGCAATGGGTGGGTCACCGGATGGGATCGCCGCCCCGGAGCCCGTAGCGTCGTGGAAGAGGCAGACGAGGCCACGCGACACAGGACGGAGGCGAGTTCGATGACCGCCCACGCACCCACCGGCCGGCCCTCCCGCCGCACCGCGGGCCGCGGCGCGGCCACCCGGCTGCCGTGGTGGGCAGTGGCGCTTCCCGCACTGGCCTTCGCCGTGCTGCTGTCGCTGGCCGCCGGCGGCGGCGATGCCGAGGCGGCCGAGTCCTCCACGCACCTCTTCCGGCTGCTGGAGTACTTCTGGCAGCTCCTGACGGGCTGACCCGCGGCCCGCGCGACACACCGGTGACCGCGCCGGCGGCGGCTTCGGCGGCAACACGGCGGGCACGGGGCCGGCCGGCCCCGCAGGCGCCCAACTCCCCGCGCCACACGCCGCCATTCGTGCGAAGCTGGACACATGAGCGTCGAAGTGCCCCGCAGGATCGTCATCCTCCGACACGCCAAGGCAGACTGGCCCCAGGTGGCCGACCACGACAGGCCGCTCGCGGAGCGGGGCCGCAAGGACGCCCCGGTCGCCGGCCGCTGGCTCGCCGCGAGCGGCATCCTCCCCGATCTCACCCTCTGCTCCACCGCCGCCCGTACCCGCGAGACCTGGAAGCTGTTCGCCCACGAGCTGCCCAGCCGTCCGAAGACGGTCTACGAGGAGCGGCTCTACGAGGCCACGCTCGGCGAGCTGATCGCGGTGGTCAACGAGACGCCGGACGACGTCCGGGACCTGCTGCTCATCGGCCACAACCCCGGGATGCACGCACTGGCCGACGCCCTCGCGGGTGAGGCCGAGGAGGACGCCAGGACCAGGCTGGACCGCATCGGCTTCCCCACCTCCGCCATCGCGGTGATCTCCTTCACCGGCCCCTGGAAGTCCGTCGAGCACGGCGTCGGCCGCCTCGAGGCGCACTGGTCGCCGCGCGACTGAGCGGGTGGCGCGGGCGGGTACGCGTCCGCGCCACCCCGGCCCGGTCCGGGGCGTTCTCACGCCTGGGCGGCGTCGGCCGCCTCGACCTCCTCGCGGGTGATGCCCAGCAGGTAGAGCACGGTGTCCAGGAACGGCACGTTCACCGCCGTGTGCGCGGCCTCCTGCACCACCGGCTTGGCGTTGAACGCCACTCCCAGACCCGCGGTGTTGAGCATGTCCAGATCGTTGGCGCCGTCGCCGATCGCCACGGTCTGGGACAGCGGGACGCCGGCCTCGGCCGCGAAGCGGCGCAGCAGCCGCGCCTTGCCCGCCCGGTCCACGACCTCGCCGACGACCCGGCCGGTCAGTTTCCCGTCCACGATCTCCAGGGTGTTGGCCGAGGCGAAGTCCAGCCCCAGCCGCTCCCGCAGATCGTCGGTGACCTGGGTGAAACCGCCCGAGACCACCCCCACCTGGTAGCCCAGCCGCTTGAGGGTGCGGATGAGGGTGCGGGCGCCGGGGGTGAGCCGGACCTCGGCGCGCACCTTGTCGACGACCGACTCGTCCAGCCCCTCCAGCAGTGCCACCCGGGCGTGCAGCGACTGCTCGAAGTCCAGCTCGCCGCGCATCGCGGCGGCAGTGACCTCCGCGACCTTCGCCTCGCAGCCCGCGTGCGCCGCGAACAGCTCGATCACCTCGTCCTGGATGAGCGTGGAGTCCACGTCCATCACGACCAGGCGCTGCGCCCGCCGGTGCAGCCCGGAGGCGACGACGGCGACATCCACGCCCAGGGCCGCCGACTCGGTGGCCAGCGCGGTGCGCAGCGGCCCGGTCGCCGCGCCCGAGACGGCGAACTCCACCGCCGTGACCGGGTACTTCGCCAGCCGGAAGATGCGGTCGATGTTGCCGCCGACACCGGTTATCCGGGCGGTGATGGAGGCCGTCGCCTCGGCGGTCAGCGGATTGCCCAGGACGGTGACATGGGAGCGGCCGGTGCCGCGCGGCCGGTTGTCGCCCCGGCCGGAGATGATCTCCGCCTGGAGCCTCACCGACTCCGCCCAGGTGTGCACCCGGGCCCGCAGCTCTCCCTCGGCGCCGTCCCCGCCCGGCGTGGTGACCAGGGCGCACAGGGTTATCCGGCCCCGGGTGACGACCTGCTCGATGTCGACGACGTCGAGGGAGTAGGCGGACAGGACCTCGAAGAGACCGGCGGTGATGCCGGGCCGGTCCCTGCCGAAGATCTTCACCAGGAGGGTGGGGGTGTCCTCGTCGGTGGCGGAAGGGATAGCCGACGGGACAGTCGGCGGAGTCTGCGAAGCGCTCATGGTGGTCCCTACGGTATCGAGCACCGGTACGGTTCCGTACGTGCCGTCCGTACCCCGGACACCCGCTCCGAGACCGGTACGGAGCCGGCGGTACCCGCGTGCCCAGGGGCGTCCACCGCCCCGGGTGCCCCGTGGTGCCGCGGCGGCGGGGAGGCGTTCCCGCGCCGGATCGGCTGCGTGCGGGTTCGATGGTCTTCCCCCGGGGGAGGGCGCGGACCGTAGCGGTTCCGCAACCATCCATCGGGGCGGCTGTCTGCGTGGGCGCGTGGCCTGGGATAGTGCCTCCACGATCGTTCGCCATCCCCGCCTCCTCGTCGGAGGGGGTAGCTCGGGGGGACAACTTTGTGGGGCATGGAGTGCCGGAACTCGTAGTGCAACTGAACGGAGGGACCTGGACGCTCGACCCGTCCCGGTCCTACACCCTGGGGCGGGACCCGCAGGGGGATCTCGTGGTCGACGACGCCAGAGTCTCCTGGCGGCATGCCACGCTGAGCTGGAACGGGACGGCCTGGACCGTCGAGGACCAGGGCAGCACCAACGGTACGTACGCGCGGGGCGGCCGGGTGCAGCGGCTGGAGGTCGGCGCGGGCTCGGTCGTGCACCTGGGCAACGCGGCCGACGGCCCCCGTCTGGACTTCTCCGCCGCCACAGCCGCGGCACCCGCCGCCGGGCCCCCTGGAGCCCTGGCCGCGACGGCCGCACCGCAGGCACCCGCCCGGCAGCCGCAGTCGCAGCAGCACGGCGCCGCCCCCGGCTGGGGGCAGCCGCCGGCCGGCCCGGCCCCACAGCAGCAGACCCCACAGCAGCAGGTGCCGCCGCAGCCCACGCCGCGGCCCGCCCAGGAGGGCATGTCCCCGCGGAGCGGCGCGCCCCTGCACGGCGACCACCGCAGCCCGACCACGTTCCACCAGTTCGCGCTGGGCCGGGTCATGCGGATCGGCCGCGCGCTGGAGAACGAACTGGTCGTCTCCGACCTCCAGGTCTCCCGGCACCACGCGGAGTTCCGGTCCACCCCCGACGGCCGCTTCGAGATCCGTGACCTCGGCAGCCACAACGGCACGTACGTCAACGGCCAGCCGCTGCCCAAGTCGGGCTCGGCGGTCATCGGCCCCGACGACGTCGTCGGCGTCGGCCACTCGGCCTTCCGGGTGGTCGGCGACCGGCTGGAGGAGTTCGTCGACACCGGCGAGGTCTCCTTCTCGGCCCGGCATCTGACCGTCAAGGTCGACGGCGGCAAGGTGATCCTGAACAACGTCAGCTTCGGCGTCCCCGAGAAGTCCCTGGTCGCCGTGATCGGCCCGTCCGGTTCCGGCAAGTCCACCCTGCTGCGCGCCCTCACCGGCTACCGCCCGGCCGACATCGGCGAGGTCCTCTATGACAACCGGAACCTCTACAAGCAGTTCGCCGAGCTGCGCCAGCGCATCGGACTGGTCCCGCAGGACGACATCCTCCACAAGGAGCTGACCGTCCGCACCGCCCTGCGTTACGCCGCCAAGCTGCGCTTCCCCGGCGACGTCGCCGAGGCCGAGCGCAACGCGCGGGTGGAGGAGGTGCTGGCCGAGCTCAAGCTGGACGTCCACGCCGCCAAGAAGATCACCTCCCTCTCCGGCGGCCAGCGCAAGCGCGTCTCGGTCGCCCTGGAACTGCTCACCAAGCCGTCGCTGATCTTCCTGGACGAGCCGACCTCCGGCCTGGACCCGGGCATGGACCGGGACGTGATGCAGCTGCTGCGGGGCCTGGCCGACGACGGCCGCACCGTCCTGGTGGTCACCCACTCGGTGGCCGAGCTGGCGCTGTGCGACCGGCTCCTGGTGATGGCCCCGGGCGGCGGCGTGGCCTACTTCGGCCCGCCGGACGAGGCCCTCAACTTCTTCGGCTACGACAGCTGGGCGGACGTCTTCTCCGCGTTCGAGAACTACCGCGATTACGACTGGATCGGCCGCTGGCAGGGCTCCCAGCACTACCGGCGCTACGCCGCCGACATCGACGCCGCGGCCCCCCAGACGTACCAGCACGCCCAATACGCCCAGTACGCAGTGCCGGCCGCCCGGCCCCCCAAACCGCAGAGCTGGGGCTCCCAGCTGTGGACCCTGACCCGGCGCTACACCTCGGTGATCGCCTCCGACAAGGGGTTCCTGGCGCTCATGGTCATCCTGCCGGTGATCCTGGGCACGGTCAGCACGGTGATCCCCACCGAGTACGGCATCACCCGCAACCCCAACGGCTTCAACCAGCACGCGGGCACGATCCTGCTGATCCTCGCGGTCGGCATGTGCCTGGCCGGCGCGGCCAACTCCGTGCGCGAACTGGTCAAGGAACGGGTCATCTACGAGCGGGAACGGGCCACCGGGCTGTCCCGGTCGGCGTACCTGATGTCCAAGGTGATCGTCCTCGGGGTGATCACCGCCTTCCAGGGCGTGATCATCTCCGTGATCGGCTTCTCGGCCCGGGAGCTGCCCGACGAGGGGGTGATCCTGCCCGCGAACGTCGAGCTGTGCGTGGGGATCATCGCCTTCGGCCTCACCTCCATGATGATCGGCCTGGTGATCTCCTCCCTGGTGAAGACCTCCGAGATGACCATGCCCCTGCTGGTGGGCTTCGCGATCGTCCAGCTCGTCTTCACCGGTGTGCTCTTCCAGGTCTTCGACTCGCCCGGCATCGAGCAGCTCGCCTGGCTGATGCCCTCCCGCTGGGCGGTCGGCGTGCTCGGCGCGACCGTGGACCTGTCCCGCACCATGGCCCCCTGGGACCGGGAGAACCCCACCAACCTCGACCCGCTGTGGGAGCACAGCACGGGAGTGTGGGTGATGGACCTGCTGATCCTGCTCGCCATGGGCGTCGCCTGCGGCTTCGCGGTGGCCCGGCTGCTGCGCCGCCACGAGCCGGAGGTCATGCGCGGGTAACCGCGCCCCTCGCACGGCCACGCGGTTCCCGCGGCCGTACGTCCTCCGCCCCGCCGGACGGACCCGGCGGGGCGGAGGCGTCCCGGGACGCCCGGGAAGGCAGCACGCCGCGGACGCTGCCGGGACCGGGCAGTGCTCCCTCCTGCTCCCCGTCCCAGCCTTCTCCGGCGGCCCGTCCGGCCGCACCGGCACGGCGGGGGAGAGACGGACATGACCGGAACCACGCGGCGGGGCCGGCGGACGGGCGGCCCGGCACCGGTCGACCCGACGGGCTGAGCGGCCCCCCGGCGGGGCCCGGGCCCGAGGTCCTACGACCGCCGCCGGGACCGGCCGCGACGACGGACCGATCCGCCCCGCCCGCCTGCGCCGGTACGGTGACGGCATGCTCCCCAGAACCGGGCTGGCGGCCGTCAGCGCCGCCCTGCTCGCGATGAACCGCCGCCTGGAGGTCCGCGACGTCCTGCAGACGATCACCGCCTCCGCCCGCGAACTCCTGGACGCCGAGTACGCCGCGCTCGGCGTCCCCGACGACCACGGGGGCTTCGCGCGGTTCGTCGTGGCCGGGGTCAGCGACGAGCAGTGGAAGGCGATCGGGCCGCTGCCCCGCCAGCACGGCGTCCTCGCCGCCATGCTGCGCGACGCCACCCCGCAGCGGCTCGCCGACGTCCGCCGGGACCCGCGCTTCGAGGGCTGGCCGTCGGCCCACCCGGAACTGGCCGACTTCCTCGGCATGCCGATCGCCGACGGCGAGGAGGTCCTCGGCGCGCTCTTCCTCGCCAACAAACGCGGTCCCGACGGGGAGCGGAGCGGGCACCCGCCGGCCGGCCGCGGCTTCACCGAGGAGGACGAGGAGCTGCTGCGCCTGCTGGCCGAGCACGCCGCCATCGCCCTGACCAACGCCCGACTCTACGAGCGCAGCCGGGAGCTGACCATCACCGGGGAGCGCGCCCGCATCGCCCACGAACTGCACGACGCCGTCTCCCAGAAACTGTTCTCCCTGCGTCTGACCGCCCAGGCCGCCACCACCCTGGTGGACCGCGACCCCGCCCGCGCCAAGGAGGAGCTGCGGCAGATCACGGAACTGGCCGCCGAGGCCGCCGACGAGCTGCGCGCCGCCGTCGTCGAACTGCGCCCCGCGGCCCTCGACGACGACGGTCTGGCCGCCGCCCTGCGGACCCAGGTCCAGGTCCTGGACCGGGCGCACACCGCCTCCGTCACCTTCGACAGCGCCGGGGTGCGGGCCCTGCCCGCCGCCCGGGAGGAGGCGCTGCTCAAGGTGGCCCAGGAAGCGCTGCACAACGCCCTGCGGCACTCCGGCGCGCGGCGTGTCGCGGTCTCCCTCACCCGCCGCGGCACCGCCGTCGTGCTGCGCGTGACCGACGACGGGAGCGGCTTCGACCCCTCGGCGGTCCGCCGCGCCGGACGGCACCTCGGCCTGGTGTCGATGCGCGACCGGGCGAGCGGCGTCGGCGGCACCCTGACGGTGGAGTCGGTGCCCGGCAGGGGCACCGCGGTCGAGATGGAGGTGCCCGGTGTCTGACGGGCCGGCCGGAGTGATCCGGGTCCTGCTGGTGGACGACCACCAGGTCGTGCGCCGGGGGCTGCGCACCTTCCTGGAGGTCCAGGACGACATCGAGGTGGTCGGCGAGGCCGCCGACGGGGCCGAGGGCGTGGCGCGCGCCGCGGAGCTGCGGCCCGACGTCGTCCTGATGGACCTCAAGATGCCCGGCACCGACGGCGTCGAGGCGCTGCGCGCCCTGCGCGAGTCACAGCACCCCGCCCGGGTACTGGTCGTCACCAGCTTCACCGAGCGGCGCACCGTCGTCCCCGCCCTGCGCGCCGGTGCCGCCGGCTACCTGCACAAGGACATCGACCCCGACGCGCTGGCCGCCGCCATCCGCTCCGTGCACGCCGGGCACGTCCTCCTCGAGCCGGAGGTCGCCGGGGCCCTGCTCACCCAGGAGGGAAGCGGCGACGGCCCGGGCCGCGGCACCACCCTGACCGAACGGGAACGCGAGGTGCTCGGGCTGATCGCCGACGGACGCTCGAACCGGGAGATCGCCCGGCACCTGGTGCTGTCCGAGAAGACCGTCAAGACCCATGTGTCCAACATCCTGATGAAGCTGGACCTCGCCGACCGCACGCAGGCGGCGCTGTGGGCGGTCCGGCACGGCATGGCCGGCTGACGGCCGGCTGGCACCGCCGCTCCCGCTCGGCCGTCAGCGTCGCTCCCGCTAGGCCCTCACCGTCGCTCCCGCTCCTCCACGTACGCGTTGTACGCGGCCACCTTCGCCCGCCGCGCGGTGCGCTCCACAGGCCGCAGCGCCTCGGCCCGTACCGCCATCGCCCCGGCGCTCACCGCGCCGCCGTGCTCCGGTCCGTACGCGATGTCCACCAGCGCCCCCACCCGCTGCGCGAGCTCCAGCACCCGCACCGCACGCGGCGGATAGCCCGGTGCCAGCAGCCGGCGCCCGGCCTCCGCCCGCGCCCGGTACGCCCGGAGCGCCGCGTCCGCCACGGGTCCCGACCCGGCCACGTCCAGCCGGGTCAACGCCTCGGTCGCCTCCCGGAGCGCCTCCGCCAGCTCCCGCTCGGCCTCTCCGAGCGAGGGCACGTCCGCCGGCGGCGCGTCGCGCACCGCCCGGCAGCGCCACACGACCTCGGTGTGCACATCACCCTCCGGGCCGGCCTCGGTGACCTCCGGCACCAGCCCCAGCGCCACCCCCGCCGCGACCACCGCCTCCCCGGCGTCCAGGGCCGCGGCGTTGAACTCCGGGGGTCCGCTCAGGCCCAGCGGATGCCCCGGCGCGGGCAGCGCGAGCCGCAGCCCCGACGCACCCAGCGCGCGCAGCCGGCCGAGCGCGAGGGTCAGACCGACCTCCCCGGACTCACCGGGCAGGTCCGCCACCCGGTGCACCGCGTCACCGCCCACGACGCGCGACACGGCGTCGTCCGGCGCGACCACTCCGGCGAACAGGGCATTTCCCCAGGCGGTCAGCCGCCCGGAACGAGGTTCTTCGAGCATGCCCCCAGCCTAAGGACAGCGGTGGGGGAGGCGTGGCGTAGGTTTTCCCTGGGGACTGTGCCCACCGGCACAGACACAGGCCACAGCCGAGACTGCATTGGGAGACGACACGCCATGAGCGATGTACTGGAGCTGGTGGACGTATCGGTGGTCCGCGAGGGCCGGGCTCTGGTGGAGGACGTCTCCTGGTCGGTCAAGGAGGGCGAGCGCTGGGTGATCCTCGGCCCCAACGGCGCGGGCAAGACCACCCTGCTCAACATCGCCTCCAGTTACCTCTTCCCGACCTCCGGCACCGCCACCGTCCTCGGCGAGCGGCTCGGCCGGGTCGACGTCTTCGAACTGCGTCCGCGCATCGGCATGTCCGGCCACGCGCTCGCCGAGAAGCTGCCGCCGGGCCAGACCGTCCTCCAGACCGTCCTCACCGCCGCCTACGGCATGACCGCCGGCTGGCGGGAGCACTACGACCAGGTCGACAGGGACCGGGCGCTGGCCTTCCTCGACCGGCTCGGGATGAACGACTACCTCGACCGGAAGTTCGGCACCCTCTCCGAGGGCGAGCGCAAGCGCACCCAGATCGCCCGCGCGATGATGACCGACCCCGAGCTGCTCCTCCTGGACGAGCCCGCCGCCGGACTGGACCTCGGCGGCCGCGAGGACCTGGTCCGCCGGCTGGGCCGGCTCGCCCGAGACCCGTACGCCCCCTCGATGATCATGGTGACCCACCATGTCGAGGAGATCGCCCCGGGCTTCACCCACGTACTGATGATCCGCCAGGGGAAGGTGCTGACGGCCGGGCCGGTCGAGACCGAACTGACGTCCGCCAACCTCTCGCGCTGCTTCGGTCTGCCGCTGGTCGTGGAGCGCGTCGGCGACCGCTGGACGGCTCAGGGTCTCCCGCTCGGCTGACCGCCGCCCTACCATGACGGTGTGGACGCATGGGTGTGGTGGCTGATCGCCGCCGTAGGACTCGGAATCCCGCTCGTCATGACCGCCATGCCCGAGTTCGGCATGTTCGCGGTGGGCGCCATCGCCGGGGCGGTCGTGGCCGGTCTCGGGGGAGGGGTGGTGGCCCAGGTGGTGGTCTTCGTGGTGGTCTCGACCGCCCTGGTCCTCGTCGTACGTCCCCTCACCCGACGGGCCCAGCACCCCGGAATGAGAACCGGGATCGACGCCCTGACGGGCCGCCAGGCCGTCGTCCTGGAACGGGTGGACGGTACGGGGGGCCGTATCAAGCTCGCGGGCGAGGTCTGGTCCGCGCGCGCCCTCGACTCGAGTCTGTCCTTCGAACCCGGGGCGCAGGTGGACGTGGTGGAGATCGACGGGGCCACCGCCGTCGTGATGTGATGTCGGTAACCGCACGGTCACACCGGCGGGTCGCACCGATGCCCGCTTCGGTCACCGCAGTCAGCGCGAAATCCTAGGAACGCAGGGGGAAAGACGATGGACGCCATCATCATCGTGCTGATCATCCTGGTGGTGCTGGTCTTCATCGCACTCATCAAGACGATCCAGGTCATTCCACAGGCCAGCGCCGCGATCGTCGAGCGCTTCGGCCGCTACACCCGGACACTGAACGCCGGCCTCAACATCGTGGTCCCGTTCATCGACACCATCCGCAACCGGGTCGACCTCCGCGAACAGGTCGTCCCCTTCCCGCCGCAGCCGGTGATCACCCAGGACAACCTGGTGGTGAACATCGACACGGTCATCTACTACCAGGTCACCGACGCCCGGGCAGCCACGTACGAGGTCGCCAGCTACATCCAGGCCATCGAGCAGCTCACCGTCACCACCCTGCGCAACATCATCGGCGGCATGGACCTGGAGCGCACCCTGACCTCCCGCGAGGAGATCAACGCCGCGCTGCGCGGCGTCCTGGACGAGGCCACCGGCAAGTGGGGCATCCGCGTCAACCGCGTCGAGCTCAAGGCGATCGAGCCGCCCACCTCCATCCAGGACTCGATGGAGAAGCAGATGCGCGCCGACCGCGACAAGCGCGCCGCGATCCTCCAGGCCGAGGGTGTGCGGCAGTCGCAGATCCTCACCGCCGAGGGCGAGAAGCAGTCCGCCATCCTGCGTGCCGAGGGCGAGGCCAAGGCCGCCGCACTGCGTGCCGAGGGCGAGGCTCAGGCCATCCGCACCGTCTTCGAGTCCATCCACGCCGGCGACCCGGACCAGAAGCTGCTGTCCTACCAGTACCTCCAGATGCTGCCGAAGATCGCCGAGGGCGACGCCAACAAGCTGTGGATCGTGCCCAGCGAGATCGGCGACGCCCTCAAGGGACTCGGCGGCGCGCTGGGCAACTTCGGCCCCGGCCCCTCCGTCGGCCCCTCCTCCGGCGACGGCCGCACCGATCTGGCCAAGCGCCGCGAGCAGCCGCCGATCGAGTAGCGCCCGTACCGCCCCACCCCGGTCCACCGGGGCCACGCCCCTCGGGCATGATCGGTCGTCCACGGACCGGTCGACCGAGGGGCGTCGTAGATGAGTATCTGGGAGGCACTGGCCGTCTGTGCCGCGGGCGTCGGCGCCGGCACCATCAACACGATCGTCGGCTCCGGGACCCTGCTCACCTTCCCGGTGCTGCTCGCGGTCGGACTGCCGCCCGTCACGGCGAACGTCTCCAACGCGCTGGGCCTGGTGCCCGGGTCCGTCAGCGGCGCCATCGGCTACCGCCGCGAACTGCGCGGGCAGCGCGACCGGGTGCTGCGGCTGAGCGGCGCGGCCTTCGTCGGGGCACTGGCCGGAGCGGCCCTGCTGGTCACCCTGCCGTCCGAGGCGTTCAACATGATCGTCCCGGTGCTCATCGCGCTGGCCCTGGTCCTCGTCGTGGCCCAGCCGCGCCTGGCCGGGGCGATCCGCCGCCGCCGCGAGCGCGGTGGCGGCGCCGCCCCCCACCGCCACGGCGGCCCCGTCCTCCTCGGCGGTATCACCCTGTCCAGCGCGTACGGCGGCTACTTCGGCGCGGCCCAGGGCGTCATCTACCTCGCCCTGATGGGCCTGCTCATCCCCGACGACCTCCAGCGCATCAACGCCGTCAAGAACATCCTCGGCGCCGTCGTCAACGGCACCGCCGCGCTGTTCTTCCTCTTCGTCGCGGACTTCGACTGGACCGCGGTCCTGCTCATCGCCGTCGGCTCGGCGGCCGGCGGCCAGCTCGGCGCCCGGCTCGGACGCAGACTGCCGCCGACCGCCCTCCGCGCGGTCATCGTCACCGTCGGCGTGGCGGCGATCCTCCAGCTCCTGCTGGGCTGACCGCCGGATCGCTCAGGCGGAGGCGGGCACCGGGACGGCCGCCGGACCGGGTACGGCCAGCCACTCCGGCAGCGCCGCACCACCGTCCCGCAGCCCCAGCGCGAGGACCAGCGCGTCCGCCGGGGTCGGCTCGAACGGCCGGGTGATCAGCCGCATCCCCGCCTGCGCGGGCGTACGGTCCGCCTTGCGGTGGTTGTCCTCCGCGCACGCCGCCACCGTGTTCAGCCAGGTGTCGCCGCCGCCGTGCGAACGCGGCACGATGTGGTCCACCGTGGTCGCCCGCCGGCCGCAGTAGGCGCACCGGTGCCGGTCCCGCACCAGCACACCGCGCCGCGACCACGGCGCGCGTTGTCGGAACGGCACCCGTACGTATCTGCGGAGCCTGATCACCTGCGGCACCGGGATGTCGAGGTGCGCCGCCCGCAGCCGCAGCCCGGGGTGGGACTGCTCGACGACGGCCTTGTCCCGCATCACCAGCACCACGGCACGCCGCAGCGACACCGTCGACAGCGGCTCGAAACTCGCGTTGAGCACCAGCGCCTCGCGCATCTCACCCACCTCCGGACCCGTCCCCGCCCCCGTGGCGGGGTGGCACCAACTGTGCCGTTGCCCCGTGCGGTGAACAACGCAATTTCACGGCGCCGTACGGAAGATGCCGACGGACGGACATCCGGATGACGGGGGTGCGTCGGCGGGGGAAGCCGGTGGAGGACGGAGAAGGACACCGGACCGGAAGGCACGGAGCGACGGACGGGCGGCGGTGGGCGGCGCAGGGGCGAGAGGCAGTCGGCGCGGTCGTCCGGCCCCCGCCGGACTCCGGCAGGCGGCGGGCGTACCTGCGCCCCGCCACCCCCGCCGCTGCGGTGCCGACTGCCCGGCCACCACTGTGCGATCCGGGGAGGGCGGGGCGCAAAGCCTTTTCCGGGGCCCGGCCGGATCAGTCCCGCGCGGGCACTTCGTACTCACCGATCAGCTGTGCCCGCGCCAGGGTGTGGAAACGCAGGTTGAAACCGACCACGGCGGGGGACGCGTCCGCGTCCACCCCCAGCCGCTCGGTGTCCACGGCGTAGACCGTGAACACATAGCGGTGCGGGCCGTCCCCGGGCGGCGGCGCGGCCCCGCCGAAGGCCCTGGTGCCGTAGTCGTTGCGCACGTGCACCGCGCCCGCGGGAAGCCCCTTCATCCCACCGGTGCCGGCACCCGCGGGCAGCTCCGTCACGGTCGCCGGGATGTCGAAGACCGACCAGTGCCAGAAGCCGCTGCCGGTCGGCGCGTCCGGATCGAAGCAGGTGACGGCGAAGCTCCTCGTCTCCTCCGGGAAGCCCTCCCACCGCAGGTGCGGCGAGGTGTTGCCCTCGGCGTGCACCTGGTCGGGCTTCAGCCGGGCACCCTCGGACACATCGTCACTGACGACCGTGAACGACGGCACCGGGGGATGGAAGTCGTGGGGGAGCGGGCGCCGCTTCTGCTCGGTCACGTCGGAAACCTCCTCGGTAGCGCGACATCGCTGCGGCGGCCAGCCTAACGAGCCGCGCGCCGCGAAAGCCGGAGGCGCAGCCGCCGGGCGCCGACGGGGACCGGCCGGGCGGCGCGGGCCGGCGGCGCAGGAGGAGCACACCGCGGACAGCGAGACGGGGCGCGGCCCGTTCCCGGGCCGCGCCCCGCGTGAAAGCCGGAGTCCTCAGAGCCAGTTGCGCCTGCTGCCGACCTCGGCCAGCCACTGGTTGAGGTAGGCGACCCAGTCGTTCTGCTGGAAGTTCGCCAGGTCCACGGTGAAGGACCGGTACGTGTCACTGCCGTCGCTGAACAGACCGGGCTTCTTGTCCATCTCCAGGACGACGTCCATCTCGCGCTCGTCCGCGACGAAGCTCAGCTCGACCTGGCTGAGACCGCGGTACTGCTGCGGCGCCAGGAACTCGATCTCCTGGTAGAAGGGCAGCTTCTGCCGAGTGCCGCGGATGTGGCCCTGCTCCGTGTCCGCGTTCTTGAAGCGGAAGCCCAGGGCCCCGAACGCGTCGAGGATCGCCTGCTGGGCGGGGAGCGGGTGGACGTTCACCGGGTCGAGGTCGCCGGAGTCCACGGCCTTGGCGATCGCCAGCTCCGTCTTCACCCCGATGTTCATCCCGGTCAGGTGCTGGCCCATGAACATGGTGATCGGGGTCTCCCACGGCACCTCCAGCCCGAACGGAACCGTGTGCACCGAGCCCGGCTGGAGCTCGAAGGCGCCACCGAGCTGCTGGCGGTGGAACTCGATGTTCTTGTTGTACTCCTCCTCGCCGCTCTCGACCTCGACCTTCGCCTGGAGACCGACGGAAAGCCCCTGGATCTCCTGCGCGACCGAGCCGCCCTGGATCCGGACCTCCCCCTGGACGACGCCGCCCGGTACCACGTTCGGCTCGGTCAGCACCGTCTCCACCGACGCGCCGCCGATGCCCACGCTCGCGAACAGCTTCTTGAAGCCCATGTTCTTCCTCCCCCAGGCCCTGGCCTGTGTGTCCACTGGCTCTACATACGCCGGCAGTCTGCCCTACGGTTCCACGGTGCCGGACCCACTGCCGACAGTCGTCACCCGATGGCTGCAGTACGCTCGGCGGGCGTGATCGCCGACCATGACCGTAAGCCCCCGCCCCGCGCCTTCTTCCACCGCCCCGTCCCGGAGGCCGCCCCGGACACGCTGCTCGGCCGGACCCCGGTCCGTACGACCGAGGACGGCCCGGTCGAACCCCACGCGGGCCGGTCCGGTCCCGGACCACACGCCTGCCGCGGCCGCACCGGGCGCAATGCCGTGATGTCCGGCCCGCCCGGCCACGCGTACGCCCGCTTCACCTGTCGCACGTCGAGGCGGTCGGCATGAAGGTCATGGATCTCGCTCACCCCGCCGAAGAGGTCGCCCCCAGGCTGCTCGGTGCCGTCCTCACCCACGAGGCCCCCGAGGGAACCGTGAGCGTCACCATCACGGAGACCGAGGCGTACTCCGGTACGGCCGACCCCGCCTCCCACGCCTACCGAGGCAGGACACCCCGGAACGCCGTTATGTTCGGACCTCCGGGACACCTGTACGTCTACCGGTCTCACGGTCTCCACTGGTGCGCCAACATCGTCACCGGAACAGACGGTGCCGCCTCGGCCGTCCTCGTCCGGGCAGGCAGGGTCATAGAGGGGGAAGACCTGGCACGCAAGCGGCGCGGGACGAATGTCGAGAGTCCACGCCTTGCGCGCGGTCCGGGGAACTTCTGCCAGGCGCTCGGCATCACTGCAGAGCACAACGGCGCGGCCCTGCTGACGGGCGCCTCGGTCGTGCTGTCCGAGGGCGAGCCGGTACCCGCTGAGCTCATCCGGGTCGGTCCCCGGGTGGGCGTGAGCAGAGCCCATGACTGGCAGCATCGCTTCTACCTCGCCGGTGATCCAACAGTCTCGGCGTACCGGCTGAGTCCGAGAGCCAAGCCGTCCGGCGGAGCCTGAGCCGCTGTACGCGTCGCTCGCGAGCGTGGCTCGGTGAGCTCCCACCGGGCACATCGACCGCGCCGCCGGGCGGCGCTTGACGCAGGAGGGAACGACGTCTAACGTGGACCGAGCCGCTGAAGCGGGACGAGATCCTCACGGTGACCGAGAAGGTCGAGTGAGAGAGCCCCGGAGCGGACAACCACCATCCACGGACTCCCCGGCTGGGGCCGTCTCCGCTGTGCGGAGATCCACCCGAATGGCTCGATTATGAGTCGCCGGAAAGATCCGCTAAGGTGGGAACAC
>NZ_JAZDCX010000015.1:0-157695 GCF_036323805.1 Streptomyces rubellus | reverse complement strand
GACTCAACCGCAGCATCCTCGACGCGGGCTGGGCGCAGTTCCCCGGAATCCTGGCGAACAAGGCCGAGAGTGCCGGTCGCCGCACGGTTCCCGTGGACGCGCGCAACACGCCCCCTGGGCTCCGCCCGGGAGGCACCCCCACCCGCACGTGCCCCGACTGCGGGCATGTCGCGAAGGAGAACCGCGTCACCCAGGAAAAGTTCCAGTGCACGGCGTGCGGGTTCGCGGCGAACGCGGACCGTGCCGGCGCATCGAACGTCCTCAACAGGGCCGGGCTGGCCCTCTGTGCGGCGGCTTAGCCACCGACGCAGGAAACCCGCGCGTTCACGCGTGGGCGGAGTCACGACCCCTGGGACCGCTGGCCGGCCGCAGCTGCTCGTCGAGGGGTTCGAGCAGCTTGCCCGCACGGCGCCGGAAACCGTGCGGCTGGAGTTCATCAACGGAAAGCTGGAGGTCAAGCCGGTGCCGGACGGTGATCACGGGGCAATCGTCATGTGGCTCCTCAAGCAGTGCATGCAGCAGCGCCCCGAGCCGGCTCTGTACCCGGAGCAGGGACTCAGGGTCGAGAAGTACCGCGGCGGCTCGGTCCGTCCGGACGGTTCCCTCGCGCCCGAGGGAACCTTCGCCGGCCAGGGGGAGTGGGCCGAGCCCGACGGTGTGCTGATGACCGTCGAGGTCACGTCGTACGACGCGGACACCGACCGGCGTGACCGGGTGGAGAGGCGCGACGGGTACGCGGCGGCGGGCATCCCCGTGTACCTCCTGGCCGACCGCGACGACCACAGCCTCACCGTGCACTCCGAGCCGGAGGGCGGCACGTACCGCACCCGGACGACCCGGCCGTACGGCGCGGTCGTCGAGCTTCCCGCCCCGGTCGGGATCACGCTGAAGACGGAGCGGCTCAAGGACTACGCCCGCTGAGACCCGCCGCCGGTCCGCCCTTGACTTCGAGAGCGCTCCAGTTCGTAGCGTCACGGCATGGCCACTCCACAGCGCGTTATCGGATCGGGTTTCGGGGCGACGAGCACGGCGGAGGAGGTGCTGGACGGGATCGACCTCACCGGGAGGCTCGCGGTCGTCACCGGCGGCTACTCGGGCATCGGACTGGCCACGACGCGGGCGCTGGCCCGCGCGGGCGCCCGGGTGGTGGTGCCCGCACGGCGGCCGGAGGCCGCGCGGGAGGCCGTCGCCGGGATCGGCGGCGCGGCGGCGGAGGTGGAGACAGAGGTGGAGGTCGACGAGCTGGACCTGGCCGACCTCGACAGCGTCCGCGCCTTCGCGGAGCGCTTCCTCGCCTCCGGGCGCGGCATCGACATCATGATCAACAGTGCCGGGATCATGGCCTGCCCGGAGACCCGGGTCGGGCCGGACGGCTGGGAGGCCCAGTTCGCGGTCAACCACCTCGGCCACCACGCCCTCGTCAACCGGCTGTGGCCCGCGCTCTCCCGGGCGGGCGGGAACGGCGGGGCGCGGGTGGTCGCGGTGTCCTCCAACGGCCACCAGGGCTCGGACATCCGCTGGGACGACCCGCACTTCGAGCGCGGCTACGACAAGTGGCAGGCGTACGGGCAGGCGAAGACGGCGAACGCGCTGTTCGCCGTGCACCTCGACGCGCTCGGCCGGGAGTCCGGCGTACGGGCCTTCTCCGCGCACCCCGGCGTCATCGCCACCGAGCTGGGGCGCCATCTGACGGACGGGGAGCTGATCGCCCTGGGGTTCATGAAGGCGGACGGCACCTGGGCGGACTTCTTCCGCACACCCGAGCAGGGCGCGGCTACCCAGGTGTGGGCGGCCACCTACCCGCGGCTGGCCGGCATGGGCGGCGTCTACTGCCAGGACTGCGACATCGCCGAGTACGCCGTGCCCACCGCCGAGGGGTACACCGAGGGGGTGCGGGAGTACGCCGTCGACCCGGCGGGCGCGGCGCGGCTGTGGGCGCTGTCGGCGGAGCTGACCGGGGTGGACGCCTTCGCCCGCTGACCGGCGGGTACGGGCGGTGCCCCGGGCCCGGGCAGGCCGCCGTCAGTCCTGTCCCGGGGCCGAAGCCGGGGCCGGGCCGCGCACCACGGCGGTGAAGACCGCGCGGCCGGGTGCGGCCGCCGGAGCACTTGTCCCCGCGGTCCTCCCCTCCCGGGGTCAGCCGGTGGTTCCCCGGCCCCGCCGGATCTCCTCCAGTTGCGTGCGCATCAGCTCGGCCGCCCGGGTGAACCAGTCGTGGAGGACGGCGACCTCGTCCGGCGTGTAGTCGGCGAACAGCTCCAGCAGCCCCCGGTAGAAGGACCCGTACACGGCCGTGACCCGTTCGGATGCGGCTTCCCGGAGGACGATCCGCACCCGGCGGCGGTCCGCCGGGTCGGGCTCCCGGCGGGCGTAACCGGCCCGTTCCAGACGGTCGAGGACACCGGTGACCGCGCCGGTGGTGAGGTGGGCCCGGGTTGCGAGATCACCCGCGCTGAGGTGCTGGTCGCCCGCACCGAGGAGGTGGCCGAGACAGGTGAGGTCGGTGACGTTCAGTCCCAGTCGCTGGGCGATGTCGTGCTGTCCCACCAGGCTGAGCGCGATGAGCCGGTCCATGGCGGCCAGTGCCTGATCGGCCGTGGCCTCGGAGCGGGGCCTGCCCTCCATCCACATTCTCCTTAGAATCTAAGATAATTAGTAAGTAAGCTAAAGCGTCTCTGCCGGATCACCGGTCCGGCCGCCGACGGATCACTGGGGGAGTCATGGGCAGCGTGCACGGTGACCACGACATGGGCCACACCGTCGCCGGATGGACGGGCACGGCCGCCGCCCTCGTCGGGTTCACGGGTGCGGGGGTCTCCCTGTGCGCGGCCTGGCCGCCGGGCGTCGTGCTCGGGTCGGCGGTGGTCACCTTCGGCGGGCTGGTCACCTGGGCGCTGCACCTGATGGGCTGGGGCAAGCCGAGCGGTCCCCGGCCGGCGGATCAGTGGGACTGGCGCGTCAAGGATCCCATGACGGGGCACGGCGACTGCCCGGGCTGCCGGCTGGCGGGCCGGACCCGCGGACGTGGGGCCGCACCGGCGGCGGCTCCCGCCGCACGGCGGATCCCAGGGGTCGCCGTGCCGTCCGAGGGTCCCCCGGCCGGTACCGGGCCGTCCGTGCACTCCGCCGCGGCCGGGTGAGCCACGGCCCGCGGCGGTCAGGTGGCGGCGGGAGCCGCCGGCGGCCCGGCGCATGGCGGAGGCCGCCGCCCGGATGCCGGGACAGGCACCGGTGAGGTCGGTGTCGACGACCGCCCGCCAGGCCGCCGGGCGCGGCGGACTCGACGCCTACCGCGCCAAGCCGGACGCCGCCGCCCGGGCCCGGGCGGCGGGGAGCGCCAGCGCCCGGACCGAGCCCGTCGACCTCACGGCCACCCTCCCGGGCCCGGTCACGGCCTGGGGCCAATGCCTCCCCGGCCCTGAAGGCCCTCGCGCCGCGACCGCCGTCCTCTCCCGAGCGGCTGCCCGCCTTCCGCGCCGCCACGACCGAGGCGGTACGGACCTGGCCGCGGCGTGATCACTTTCTGACCACTCTCTGATCGTCCTGTGATCACTCCTCCTGGGCACGCTCAGGCCGCGTCACGGCCGGAAGACCGCCCGCACGCAGCCGTCCTTCTTGTGCTTGAACATGTCGTAGCCCGCCGGGGCGTCGTCCAGGGACATGGGGTGGGTGGCCAGGTGGGCGGTGCTGATCTCGCCCCCTGCGATGCGGTCCAGCAGCATCGGGATGTAGCGCTGGCCGTGCATCTGGGCGCCGCGGAGGGTCAGCCCCTTGTTGACCACCATGCCCAGCGGGAACTTGTCGACCGCCCCGGCGAAGACGCCCAGCACGAAGACCGAGCCGCCCTTGCGGCAGGCGTGGATCGCCTGGCGCACGGCGGTGGGCCGGTCCGTCTGGAGCCGGAGCTGGTGCTTGACCTGGTCGTAGAGGTAGTCGGGGCCGGTGCTGTGGGCCTCCATGCCGACCGCCTCGATGCACACGTCCGGACCCCGCCCGCCGGTCCGCTCGCGCAGTTCGGCGGCGACGTCGGTGGTGGTGTAGTCGATGGTCTCGGCGCCGATGTGCTCCTCGGTCATCGCCAGCCGCTCGGGGATCCGGTCGATGGAGATGACGCGCTCGGCGCCCTTGAGGACCGCCGCCCGCGCCGCCATCTGCCCGACCGCGCCGCAGCCCCACACCGCGACCACGTCGCCCGGCTGCACCCCGCCCAGATCGGCGCCCATCCAGCCGGTGGGCACCGAGTCGGAGGCGAACAGCGCGCTGGTGTCGTCGACTCCCTCGGGGACGGTGAACGCCCCGTGGTCGGCGAAGGGCACCCGCACGTACTCGGCGTGGCTGCCGCGGATGCCGCCCATGGCGTGCGAGTAGCCGAAGATCCCGGCGGTCTCGTAGCCGAAGAGGGCCTGGCCGATGCCCGGATTGGTGTTGCTGTTGTCGCACAGCGACCACAGGTCGTTCTCGCAGTACCAGCAGTTGCCGCAGCCGATGAAGGAGCACACCACGACCCGGTCGCCGGCCTTGTGGCGGTGCACCCCGGAGCCGGTCTCCACCACCTCGCCGACGAACTCGTGCCCGATCACGTCGCCGGCCTGCATGGCCGGGATGTAGCCGCCGATCAGATGCAGGTCGGAGCCGCAGGTGGTGCTCGCCAGCAACTTCACGATCATGTCCTGGTCGTTGCGGATCTCCGGATCGGGGACCTGCTCGACGGACAGCTTGTTCACGCCCTCCCAGCAGACCGCCCTCACAGCACTCCCTCCCCGCCGGCGCGCCGGGTGGCCAGCCCCACGAGCCTGCTGCCGAGGGTCTCCTCCCGGGCAGTGGGCACGTCCGGACGCAGCACCTCGCCGGTCTCCAGAAGCGCCTTGGCCTGCCGCAGCGCCTGCCGTACCGGTTGGCGCGGGTCCTCGCCCGCGAGCCGGGCCGGCAGCGAGTACTGGGCGGGCTGCGCCCGGACGGGTGTGCTCCCCTCGCGCAGCCGCGCCGCCAGCTCGGTGCCGCGGCCGCCGGGGGCGGGCCGTACGGTGACCTCCAGGTCGTCGCCGAACTCGTCCAGCGGGCGGGGCGGCCGGCCGCCGTCGGGCAGCACCGCCTGGGGCGGGCGGTTGACGGTGACGACCAGCCACCGCTCGCCCCGCCGGACGTCCGCCGGCGGGGACGCGAGTTTGCGCAGGGCCACCGCACCGGCCCCGGCGCCGGCGAGGACCAGCGCTGTGCGCGCCGCGTGTTTCATGGGCTTTCCGCCTCTCGTCTGCCGCACACGGGCGTACGTCTGCCGCGCATGCCGGCTTCCTGCTGTTCCAGGGGCTTCGGGGTACCCGTGTCCGGTGGCCCCATGCGCCCGCCGGATCCCGGCGTGCGCTGCTCCGGCCGGGCCCGGTGGGCGTTCGCTCACTCGTGCGGGTGACGGAGGCGGGAAGCGGCCGGGCGGCGCGGGAGAGTCGGCGAGGATCCGCCCCATGAGAGGGGCGACGGGTGACGAGCCCGAGTACGTGTGGCCGCGACCGCCGGTCGGCGGGTACACCGCCGGCGATCTGGACCGGTTGCCCGGTCTGCCGCCCCACACGGAGCTGATCGACGGGAGCCTCGTCTTCGCAGGTCCGCAGAACGTCTTCCACATGCGTGCCCTGCGTCTGCTGGAGAACCGCCTCCTGCACGCGGTGCCCCCCGGGCTGGACGTCGTCCGCGAGATGACCGTCACCCTCGGCGAGCGCGACCGTCCGGAACCGGATGTCATGCTCGTCGGAGCGGACGCGGACACCGGTCCCCACCAGACGACCTTCCGCCCCGCGGACGTCTTCCTCGCCGTCGAGGTGGTGTCGGAGGACTCCCGGGCGCGGGACCGGGAGACCAAGCCGCGCAAGTACGCGGCGGCCGGTATCCCGCACTTCTGGCGGATGGAGGAGGACGGCGGACGGCCGGTCGTCCACGTCTTCGAGCTGGAGCCCGCCACCCGCACCTACGCCGTGACCGGCATCCACCACGACCGGCTCGAGGTGACCGTGCCGTTCGAGCTGGACATAGATCCGACGGCGGTCGCCCGGCGGTGAAACCCCGCGTGTACCCCGAAAGCGCCCCGCCCAGAATGTGACCTGTCTTACGTTTCACCGGTGTTTCCGTGTGAGGACGCCCGGCACCGGGCATGGGTGGCCGCTGAGCCGGTGCGACGTGGCGCCGCGCCACCACTGCCCGTGGGCGGAACATCTCACGATGTGGTAGAGGCGGGGTCGGAAAGGCCTGCTCGGTAAACTGGAACGACCGCTGGGTTCCTGTACGGGAACCCCGGAAGACAAAGTTACGAGGAGCGCACGTGGGCCTTGTCGTGCAGAAGTACGGCGGCTCCTCCGTTGCCGATGCCGAGGGCATCAAGCGCGTCGCCAAGCGAGTCGTCGAAGCCAAGAAGAACGGCCACCAGGTGGTCGTCGTGGTTTCGGCGATGGGTGACACGACGGACGAGCTGATCGATCTCGCTGGAGAGGTGTCCCCGGTAGCGTCGGGGCGCGAGTTCGACATGCTGCTGACCGCCGGAGAGCGGATCTCCATGGCGCTGCTGGCGATGGCGATCAAATCCCTGGGACACGAGGCGCAGTCGTTCACCGGCAGCCAGGCCGGTGTCATCACCGACTCCGTCCACAACAAGGCCCGCATCATCGACGTCACACCGGGCCGCATCAAGACCGCGCTGGACGAGGGCAACATCGCCATCGTCGCCGGTTTCCAGGGCGTCTCCCAGGACAAGAAGGACATCACCACCCTGGGCCGGGGCGGCTCGGACACCACCGCGGTGGCGCTGGCCGCCGCGCTGGACGCCGAGGTCTGCGAGATCTACACCGACGTGGACGGCGTGTTCACCGCCGACCCGCGGGTCGTGAAGAAGGCCCGCAAGATCGACTGGATCTCGTTCGAGGACATGCTGGAGCTGGCCAGCTCCGGTTCCAAGGTGCTGCTGCACCGCTGCGTCGAGTACGCACGCCGTTACAACATCCCGATCCACGTCCGCTCGTCCTTCTCCGGACTGCAGGGCACATGGGTCAGCAATGAACCGCAGGGAGACCAGCCGATGGAGCAGGCGCTCATCTCGGGTGTCGCGCACGACACCTCCGAGGCGAAGATCACGATCGTCGGGGTGCCCGACAAGCCGGGCGAGGCCGCGAAGATCTTCCGGGCGATCGCGGACGCCGAGCTGAACATCGACATGGTGGTGCAGAACGTCTCCGCCGCCTCCACCGGACTGACCGACATCTCCTTCACCCTCCCCAAGACCGACGGCCGGCGCGCCATCGAGTCGCTGGAGAAGGCCAAGGGCGGCATCGGCTTCGACTCGCTGCGCTACGACGACCAGATCGCCAAGATCTCCCTGGTCGGCGCCGGGATGAAGACCAACCCGGGCGTGACCGCGACCTTCTTCGAGGCGCTGTCGGGCTCCGGGGTCAACATCGAGCTGATCTCCACCTCCGAGATCCGCATCTCGGTCGTGACCCGCAAGGACGACGTCAACGAGGCCGTGCGGGCCGTGCACACCGCGTTCGGCCTGGACAGCGACAGCGACGAGGCCGTCGTCTACGGGGGCACCGGGCGATGACCCCCGCCGCCTCGGGCGTTCCGCGCACCGGGGACCGCGCCGGCCGGCCCACCCTGGCCGTCGTCGGCGCGACCGGTGCGGTGGGCACCGTGCTGCTCGGGCTGCTGTCGGAACGCGCGGACGTCTGGGGCGAGATCCGGCTGGTCGCCTCGCCCCGGTCGGCGGGCCGCAAGCTGACCGTGCGCGGTGAGCAGACCGAGGTGCTCGCCCTGGGCGAGGAGGTCTTCGAGGGCGTGGACGTCGCGATGTTCGACGTGCCCGACGAGGTCGCCGCCCGGTGGGCGCCCGTGGCGGCCGCCAGGGGCGCGGTGGTGGTGGACAACTCCGCCGCGTTCCGGATGGACCCGCAGGTGCCGCTGGTCGTTCCCGAGGTGAACGCCCACGCGGCCCGGAACCGCCCGCGCGGCATCGTCGCCACCCCCGACTGCACCACCCTGACGATGATCGTCGCGCTGGGCGCCCTGCACGCGGAGTGGGGCCTGGACGAGCTGGTCGTCTCCTCGTACCAGGCCGTCTCCGGATCCGGGCGGCGGGGCGTGGACACCCTGCGCGAGCAGCTCGCCGCCGTGGCCGGCACCGAGGTGGGCACCCAGCCCGGCGATCTGCGCCGGACGGTCGGCGACCGCACCGGCCCGTATCCGGCGCCGATCGCGCTCAACGTGGTGCCCTTCGCCGGCGCGGCGGCGCGGGACGGCTGGACCACCGAGGAGCTGAGGATCCGCGACGAGTCGCGGAAGATCCTCGGACTGCCGCGGCTGCGCGTCACCGCGACCTGTGTCCGCGTCCCGGTGGTCACCACCCACTCGCTGTCCGTCCACGCCCGCTTCGAGAACGAGGTGTCGGTGGCCGCGGCCCACGAGATCCTGGCGAGCGCGCCGGGCGTGGTGGTGTGCGACGACCCGGCCGCGGGCGAGTTCCCCACCCCGGCCGACGCGGTGGGCACCGACCCGGCCTGGGTGGGGCGGGTGCGGCGCTCGCTGGACGACCCGCGGGCGCTGGAGTTCTTCGTGTGCGGCGACAACCTGCGCAAGGGGGCCGCGCTCAACATCGCGCAGCTCGGCGAGCTGCTCGCGGTGGAGTCGGCGGCCGGCGGCGGCTGACGGCGGCCGACGGGGGCCGGCGGGGGAGGCGGCCGGCGGGTGCCCGGAAGTCCGGAAGATCCGGGTACGGGCCGTCCGGTGCGGCCCGGCGCGCGCCGGGCGCGGGACTGTGAAGGAGTCGTAATGAAGCCACGCCCCGCAACCGCTTGATCCGGATCAATGTTCTGAACGAGGATTTTGTCTTCGCGCATCCGGAACCGCGGTCCGGGTGCGGGCGTCTTCACCTTCCTGCCGGAGAACGGGGACGCCGAGGTGGCGGTGCGGAGGAAGAGGTGGTGCGCATGCGGTTCTTCGAATCGTCGTCGACAACGACGGCCCACGCGTACAACCCTGACGGGGGGCAGTGTGTCCAACTGGCGTGGCAGAGGTACTCGGAATCGCGACGGCGCCCGTACGGATCCCCGAACGGGGCGGCACGGCGGGCAGGGGCATGCCCGTGATCGCTCCCTGGCCGGCGTCCCGTCCGGCGCCGGCGCCGACGTCCACCCCGCTTCCCGCGCGGCCGACGGACGCTGACGGCGCGATGGCGATGGCAGCGGGCACCACAGTCGACCACCTCACCGAGACCTACCGCGCCCACTACCGCTCCCTGCTGGGGCTCGCCGCCCTGCTCCTCGACGACACCGCCTCCTGCGAGGACGTCGTGCAGGAGGCGTTCATCCGGGTCCACTCGGCGCGCAGCCGGGTGCGGGAGCCGGAGAAGACCCTGGCCTATCTGCGCCAGACGGTCGTCAACCTCTCCCGCTCCACGCTGCGCCGCCGCATCCTGGGGCTCAAGCTGCTCTCCAAGCCGATGCCGGACATGGCCTCGGCGGAGGAGGGCGCCTACGCACGGATCGAGCAGGACGAGCTGAAGAGGGCGCTGCGCAAGCTCCAGCGCCGCCAGCGCGAGGTGCTCGTCCTGCGCTACTTCGCGGACATGACCGAGGCCCAGGTCGCCGAGGCGCTCGGCATATCGCTGGGCTCGGTCAAGGCGTACGGTTCGCGGGGCATCGCGGCCCTGCGGGTCGCGATGGAGGCGCCCGCATGAGCGGCGACAGCCGACCCGAGGAACGGCGCGAACGGCACGAGGCGCACGATCCCGGCTCCGACTCCGGCCCCGCCCCGGACTCCGGCGGCGACCGCGGCCGGACGGAGGGCCGCACCCCGGCGGCCCCGGAACGGGACGACCGGGCCCCGGACGACCGGGCCGCGGACGGGCCGGACCTGCTGGAACTGGACGAGCGGTCGCTGCGGCTGCTGCTGCGGGACGTGGTGCAGGACGTCGAGCCGTCCCCGGACGCCCTCGACCGCATCCACCGGGCCGTACCCGCCCGCCGGGCCCGCCGCCGCCAGCTGGCGGTCGGCGCGGTCGCGGCGACCCTCGTCGCCGGCTTCGCCGTCCCCGTCCTGACGCAGAGCGGCGTCGTCTCCCGGGTCCTGGACGGCACCAGCACCAGCGCCGCCGACGGCACCCGGCAGGACGGCGGCTCCGCGACCGGCGAACACGGCGGCGACTCCGCCCGCGTCGAGGCCGACGGAAGCCTCCGGGACGGCGAGGAGGCGGCCGGCGCACCCGGCCGGGACGACCACTCCGCGGACGGCCGGCCGGCCGAGCCCGGCACCGACGACACCCTCGCCCCCGTCTCCCCGGTCTGTCTGCGCTCCCAGCTCGACGACGGCGGCACCGGCGCGGAGCCCGCCGGCGCCGGAGGCCAGGTGTACGGGGTGTTCCGGATCACCAACGTCTCCGACTCCTCCTGCCGGGTCACCGGCCCCGACACGGTCAGCGCCACGGTGCTGGGCGGCACCGGGGACGGCGACGTCACCGTGGTCCACCACACCGGCGGGAGCCGGGCGACCGGGCTGCCCGACCCCGGGTCGGCACCGGAGTCGATCATCCTGGCGCCGGGCCGGTCGTACGAGGTGCGGTTCGCCTGGGTGCCGGACGAGGGCGGTGCCCCCGGCTGCCCCCCCTCCTCCGGCCCGAGCCCGACGCCCAGCGGCGGCTCCGGTTCCGGCTCCAGCGGGGGCTCCGGTTCCGGCGGTACGGACGGCACCGGCGGCGGTACCGGCGGTACCGGCGGCGAGACCGGCGACGGCACCGGGACCAGTACCGGGAGCGGGGACGGCGTGGAGGGCGGCGACGCCCTTCCGGAGGAGAGCCCGGACGGCACCGGTACGAACGCCGCCGCCCCCCAGCTCGGGTACGACACCGGCGGCCCCGACGGCGGCACCGCCTCGCCCCGGGTGCTCCTGCGCTACGTACCGGCGGCCGGGGAGCCGCGCATCGGCCGCGTCGAGATCGCGAACGCCTGCGCCGGGACGGTGTACCGCACCGAACCGCTCCAGGCGAAGTGACGGCGGTCCGTCCGGCGGCGCACGGCGGGGGCGGCCGGGACCCGGCCGGTCCGTCACCGTACCGTTGAGGACGTGTACCGGTTCCTGCTGACGCCGCGCTGGTGGGCGATCAACGTCTTCGTCCTGCTGTCGATCCCCTTCTGCCTCTTCATGGGGAGCTGGCAGCTGGGCCGCTTCGAGGACCGGGTGGACACCCACCAGGCCCGGCAGGAGCGGTCCGAGGCGCGGTCCGGCGACCGTGCGCGGCCCGCGGCCAGGCCGCTGGAGGAGCTGCTGCCGCTCACCGAGGAGACCGTGGGGGAGCGGGCCCGGGCCACCGGCCGCTACGACACGGGCCGGGAGTTCCTCGTACCCGGGCGCCGGATCGACGACCGCGAGGGCTTCTACGTGCTGACCATGCTGCGCACCGGCGACGGCCCGGCCCTCCCCGTCGTCCGCGGCTGGCTGCCCGGCGCGGCGGACCCGGCGCGGGTGCCCGCGCCGCCCGGCGGCGAGGTGACCGTGACCGGCGCGGTCCAGGCCCCGGAGACCCAGAGTTCCAGGGGCGTGAGCGCCGGCGGCGCCCTGCCGGACGGGCAGCTCGGCATCATCAGCGCGGCCACCCTGGTCAACATGGTGCCGTACGAGGTGCGCGACGTGTGGATCACCGTCGAGCGGCCGCGGGAGCCGATGGCGGCCGTGCCGCCGGTCGCGCCGGCCGGCGCCGGACTGGATCTGAAGGCGTTCCAGAACCTGGGCTACACCGCCCAGTGGTTCGTCTTCGCGGGCTTCGTGATCTTCATGTGGTACCGGCTGTTCCGCCGCGAGGCGGAGACCGCGCACGATCTCGCCCTCGGCCTTCCGCCCGAGCCCGGCCCCGGCTCCGAGCCCGAGCCCGGCCCCGGCGGGGATTCCGCTCCCGGCCCCGGCGACGAGGTCCTCGCGCGGCTCGACGGCAGGACGCCGCCGGGTCCCTGAGGCCGGGGCAGGGGCCCGGCCCGTATCCGCCCGGTCCGCCACCCGGAGGCGCGTCACGTTCCCGGGGGCGGCACGGCGTACCCGCCCACGACACCCGGCTCCCGCCCGGCGGCGGATGTCACACATCCGCCCTCCGTCCCCGTCCAGGGGGTGTGAGAATCGCCATCGTCGGAGGGACCGGCACCCTGGGACGGCAGGTCGCCGACGAGCTGCGCGCACGCGGCCACGAGGTGCGGGTGCTCAGCCGCGCCTCCACCGGGCACCCGGTCGACCTCACGACCGGGCGGGGACTGCGCGCCGCCCTGGAGGGCTGCGACACCGTCGTGGACACGGCCGACGCCCCGACGGTGAGACAGGCGCGGCGCACCCTCGTCGAGGGCTCGCGGCGGCTGCTCGGTGCCGGGGCGGAAGCCGGGGTGGGCCACCACGTCTGCGTGTCGGTCGTCGGCTGCGACCGGGTGCCGGCGGCCTACTACCGGGTCAAGACCGAGCAGGAGCGGGTGGTGGCGAACGGGCCGGTGCCCTGGACCGTCGTCCGCGCCACCCAGTTCCACGAGTACGTCGCCGGGATGCTCGACTCGGCCGGGCGGTGGCGGGTGCTGCCGGTGCCCAGGGCGCGGATCCAGCCCGTCGCCGTCACCGAGGTGGCCCGCGCGGTCACCGGCCGGTACGCGCTGCCGCTGCCGCTGCCCGGCGGGCTCGGCCGGGCACTGCGCGCGGGTGGAGCGACCACCGCACGGCCGGACGTCCGCGGCAGCGTGCCGTTCGCCGTCTGGCTGGGGGAACGGCGGTGACGAGCGCGGACGCCCCCGCCTCCCGGCGCCGTCCGGCACCGCCCGCCCCCGGGAGGCCGCGTCCTGCACGGCACCGGGCCTACCGCACCTCGACCGCCGGACCGCCCCGGTGCCGCCGCAGCCGGTCCAGCGCCTCGTCCACCTGCTCCCGCAGCTCCCCGGGCACACCGTCCCGGTGGACCGTCAGCGTGGGGCGGGGATCCCGGGTGAAGCGGACGTACGGCACCGCCGGGTCGGCCGCGTCCTCCACGAGCCGCCGGACCGCACGGGCGTAGCCGCCGCCGTTGCCGCTGTCGCACAGTTCGGCGGGCAGCTCGTGGCGCCGCCAGCCCACGGGAGGGCCGGAGACGGGGAACACCAGCCGGGTGCCCGCCCGGCCCGCCTGCCCGCCGCCGTCCCCGCCGGCCGCCTCCGTCCCGCCCTTCTCCCGTTCCCGTTCCCGCTCCTCCTCCGCCCGCGCGATCCGGCGGCGCAGCTCGTCCTCGGCCTGCCGGGGGGTGAGGACGGGGATGCCGTGGTCCCGTACGGCCTTGAGCCGTGCCGCCCGCCCGACGTCCGCGGCGACGACCAGGTCGGTGTTCTTCGAGACGGCGGTCCCGAGGGTGGCGCCGTGGCGCCCGGCCCAGGCCGTCACGGCCCGCACCTCCGCGTCCTCACCGCGCGGCACCAGGCGTACGCCGCTCAACTCCTCGTGGACGGCGGGCAGTTCGCGGGCGAGCTCCGGCACGTCCAGGAGCCGGGCCAGCCCGTGGAGCCGCCGGGCCGCGTCCTCCGGCACCGGGCTCCCGGCCCGGCGCAACGCGGCGTGCCACACCTCGCGGTGCAGGGCCCGCAGCGACTCCCGGCCGAAACCGGCCCGGCCCATCAGAGCGCCCAGTTCGGCGGCACCGTCCCAGGTGACGCGGCCGCTTCGGGCGAGGCGCGCCTCCAGCGCCGTGCGGTACGCCGCCGCGCCCGCCGCGTCCGGCACCGTACGCGCCCCGACCGGCAGGGAACGGCACAGCCCGGCGAGGTCGCCCCGGCGCCCCGTGGCCGGGTAGGCGCGCGGCACGGCGCGCACATCCCCGTCACCGCCGCCATCCCCGCCACCGCCGTCACCACCGGGCGGTACGAGCGGGGACGGCCATACGGGGACCGGCCGCAGCACGAGCCGGCTCGGCGCCGCGGCCAGCAGGGTCGTCAGCGCGGCCGCCGTGTTGCGGGCGTCGGCGAGCGCGACGTGTTCGGTGCGGGGCCACCGGCCCGACAGGCTCCGCACCGCGCCCGGCAGCCGGTACGCGGGCCAGTCGAGCTGGGCGCGGAAGGCGCTCACCGTGCACAGCCCGGGCAGGCCCGGCTCCGGCGGCGTCCAGCCCAGCCGGCCGAACTCCGCGGCCAGGAACCGCTCCTCGAAGGGCAGGTTGTGCGCGACCGTCACGGCCCCGTGCAGCAGCCGGAGCAGGGTGTCGGCGAGCTGCCCGAACGCCGGCGCCCCGGCGACGTCCCCGTCTCCGATCCCGTGGTGGTCGGCGGTCTCCTTCGGGATGCTCCGGCCGGGATCCACCAGTGAGGAGAACTCCTCGACGACCTCGCCGTCCCCCCGGACGCGCACCACCGCGATCTCGCACACCCGGTGGCCGTGCCGGGGGTCGAGGCCGGTCGTCTCCAGGTCCACCACCGCGTACTCCGGCCCCAGGGCGTCGGCGCCCTCGTCCGGTGCGAGACCGCCCTCGTCGCGTACGAGGTGAACGGTGCGGAACATGGCGCTCCCCGTGGTCGCTCTCCCGGTGGCCGGTCCCGTGCCGGCCGCCGCCCCCATCCTGCCCGCCGGCCCTGACACCGGCACACGGACCCGGGCCGCGGAGACCGCCGGGACGTGCGGTCCGCCGGCCGGCCCCGCCGACCGTACGCCCGCCGGGGCCGGTCCGTCACCCGCGCGGCCCGTCAGCCGGTCACCGGTACCGCGTTGCCGTTGGGCCCGCAGCGGACCGTCCAGTGCGTCCGGGAGTGGACACCGCCCTCGCGGATGCGGACGTCGACCCGCGTGGGGGGCCGGTCGCCGGGCACTTCGGCGTGGGCGGCGGTGCAGACGAGCTGGCTGACCGCCGTGACGTCGAGTTCACCGGTGGCGACCTTCACCGGGACGGAGATGTCGACGGCCCCGTCGGCCGCCGTGGCGGTGAGCCGGCCGGCCATCGGCGGTACCTGACTGGTCAGACCGCGCTCGCGCTCGGCGGAGGTGGGGCCCGCCAGGAGGAGGTCGAGGGCCTGCTGCGGGCCGAGCGGCCGCTCCACCGGGCGGGACACGGCGCGGATGCCGTGGGAGTCGGCGAAGTAGAGGCGGACGAGGCGGGCTTCGGTGCCGGGCAGCTGGACGCCGGAGGCCGGTGCCCCGGCCGGTACGGGCCCGCCGGGAGCGATTCCGCAGCCGGCGGCGGTGGCGGCGAGCAGGGCGGACAGGGCGCCGAGGACGGCCGCCGCGCCGCGCGGGGGACGGCCGGACCGGGCCGGAGGACGCGTCATCGCCGCTCCCGCGGTGCGGCGGCGAGGGGGAGGGCGAGGGTGAAGACGGCGCCGCCGGGGGTGTTGGCCGCGGTCAGGGTGCCGCCGTGCAGGCGGGCGTTCTCGTGGGCGATGGCCAGGCCGAGACCGCTGCCCCGCGAACGGGTGCGGGCCGTGTCGGCCTTGTAGAAGCGCTCGAAGACGTGCGGGAGGACGTCCTCGGGAATGCCGGGCCCCCGGTCGGTGACGGTGACGACCGCCCGGCCGCCCTCGGCACGGGCGGCGACGGTGACCGGAGGCCGGCCGTGGCGCAGCGCGTTGCCTACCAGATTGGCCAGGACGACGTCGACGCGACGGGGATCGGCGCGCACCGGGACCGGAACCGGCAGGTCGGCGCATACGCGCTCGTCGCCGGACCAGCCGCGCAGCTGGAGGGTCTTGGCCACCAGGGTGCACAGGTCCAGCTCCTCCGCGCGCAGCGGGGCGGCCCCGGCGTCGAAACGGGATATCTCCATCAGGTCCTCCGTCATACGGGCGAGGGAGCGGATCTCCTCGCTGATCAGCCGGACGGCGTCGGCGGTGTCCGCGGGCAGCACGCCCGAGGCGGCGTCCTCGTCGAGGACCTCGGTGACGGCGGCCATGGCCGCGAGAGGGGTGCGCAGTTCGTGGGAGACGTCGGCGGTGAAGCGGCGCGCGCCCGCCTCCATGCGGCGCAGCTCCGCGTCCTCCCGCTCCAGGGTCTCGGCCATGGTGTTGAAGGAGCGGATCAGATCGGCGAGTTCGTCGCGGCCCGCGACGGCGAGACGGGTCCCGAACTCACCGGAGGCGATGCGTTCGGCGCCGCCGCGCAGCCGCCGTACGGGGCGCAGGACGCCGCGGGCCGCCAGCAGGGCCGGGACCACGGCGACGGCGAGGGCGGGGACCGCCCCGGCCTGGGCCGCGGTGACCAGGGCGGCGATGTCGGTCCGGTCCTCGTCGAGGGGGAAGGAGGCGTACGCGGTCAGCCCGGAGAGCCCGTCCCCGTCGCCGGCCTCGTCCCCGCCGTCCCCGCCGTCGTCGCCGGCCCCGCCGCCGGGCCGCCCGGGCGCGTCGGCGTAGGCGACGGGCATGCCGACGGCCAGCCAGGGACGGCCGTCGCGTTCGACGTGCTGGTACGCCGCCTGGCCCTTCTCCCGGACGGTCTCGCGGAGCGCCTCCGGTACGGGCGGCGCGCCGGGGGAGGCCGGCACCGGATCGCCGCCATCGTACGAGACGGCGGAGTGCCATTCCCGGGAGCCGCCGGCCTGGTCGAGCCGGCGGGCCAGGCCGCGCAGCTCGCCGGTGCCGGGCGGGACGGCCAGGTCGGGGACGAGGGAGTCGAGCTGGGCGCGCAGATCGGCGACGGCGGTGCTCCGGCTGCGCTCCAGGATGGACGAGCGGGCCTGCTGGAAGGTGAGGCCCGCGGTGAGCAGCGCGCCGAAGGCGGTCGCCAGGAGGAAGGCGAGGACGAACCGCGCCCGCAGCCCGCTGGGGAGGCGCGGCCCGGCGACCCTCACCGGAGGGGTCCGAAGCGGT
Source organism: Streptomyces rubellus (assembly GCF_036323805.1). Lineage (NCBI taxonomy): Bacteria > Bacillati > Actinomycetota > Actinomycetes > Kitasatosporales > Streptomycetaceae > Streptomyces > Streptomyces rubellus. Next base: position 140,887 of record NZ_JAZDCX010000015.1, on the reverse strand, counting down.
AGCCGAAACCGCGGACGGTCTGCACGTACACCGGCCTGCGCGGATCGTCCTCGATCTTGGCGCGCAGCCGCATCACACAGGCGTCGACGAGACGGGCGTCGCCGTAGAAGGAGTGCTCCCAGACCTGTTCCAGGAGCTGCTGGCGGCTGTGGACCTGGCCCGGGCAGGCGGTGAGGAACAGCAGCAGCTTGAGTTCGGAGGGGGCCAGGGCCAGTTCGGTGCCGTGCTTGGACACCACCAGGGTGGTGCGGTCCACGGTGAGGTCCCCGTGGCGCTCCGGCCCCGTCGCCGGATGCGCCGCCGACGGTGTGTCCTGGGCGGGTGCGACCCGGCGCAGGACGGCCTTCATCCGGGCTTCGATGATCTCCGCGCCGGCCGGTTTGACGATGTAGTCGTCGGCGCCCGCCTCCAGGCCGACGACCATGTCGATCTCGTCGCCGCGTGCGGAGAGGATGATGATGGGGACCTGTTTGCTCTCCCGGATCCGGCGGCACACCTCCAGGCCGCTCATCCGCGGCAGCATCAGATCGAGCAGCACCAGGTCGGGCCGGCAGCGTTCCAGGGCCGGCAGTCCGGTCTCGCCGCTGCCGGCGACCTCCACCTCGTGGCTCCGGCGCCGCAGCGCGAGGGTGACGCCCCTCTGCACGGCGGGGTCGTCTTCGATGAGCAGGACTCGTGCCATGGGTGACGCACTCTTCTCCGGCTTCTCCGGCTGGCGGCCTTCTTCCACCAGGGTGCTCGAAGCGTATGACGCCTGTTTCCGCGTCACATGATGAAACGATGACGGGCCGTCCGGGCGGCGGTCGCGCGGGTTCTGCTGGAGACATGGACAACAAGACCACCAGAACTGTCAGGCCCGCCGGAAGCACTGTCTCCGCGCACCCGGCGCGCCGCACCACCGGACTCGGCCTCGCCGCCGCGGCGGCCGTACTCGGCCTCACCGCCTGCGGCGGAGCCGACACCGGCATCGAGACCGACAACGGCACCGCCGCCACCGGCTCCGGCACCGGTGCGACCACCGACGGGCAGCCGTCCGGCACCCCGGAGAACGGCGCGAAGCCGCAGCGGTTGCTGTGGATGGGCGACTCCATCGCCGAGGTCGAGGCCCCCGCCCTCGGCGCGGCGCTGGAGGCGGCCCGGGTGGAGTTCGCGTCCATGGCCGCCACCGGGGGCGGCGGTGTCGTCGGCGAGGTCGCGGAACCGACCTGGAAGTCACTCCCGCAGAAACTGGAGTCCTTCGCCCCGGACGTCGTCGCCTACCAGATCTCCACCTACGACTGGGGCACCCCCGGCGAACAGCGCGCCGCCTACGAGCGGCTGGCCGGGACGGTGAACGACGCGGGCGCCGAACTCGTCATCGTGTCCGCGCCGCCCATCAAGATGGACGAGTTCTACAAGCCGCACGAGGCCGAGATCGAGGCCGCGCCGAAGTCCGCCGAGGAGGTCGCGGACGAGCACCCGGACACCGTCCGCTTCCTCGAATCCGCCGCCCTGTGGGGCACCGACAGCACGGCGGACCGGGCGCAGCGCAGCAAGGACGGCATCCACTCCTGCCAGCAGGGCTCGGCCGCGTTCGCCAAGTGGTTCGGCGAGGAGCTGGGCAGGCACTACGACTTCACCCCGGCCCCGGCGGAGGAGTGGGCGAACGGGGAGTGGACCGGCGACGAGATCTACGGCCGGCTCGGCTGCCGGTAACCCGCGCGGAGCGGGCCGCCGCCCCGCCGTGACCGTACGCCCGCCGCGGGGCGGCCCGGGCCCGCCCCGCCCTTCCCGAGAGAGACCATGGCCACTCAGCTCCCGCCGGCACGCGCCGGCCGCCGCCCCCGCACCGTCCGCACCGCCCCGGCCGTCTCCGCCGCCCCCGTCCCGGGGCCGTACGCGACCGGGCACATCGCACCCCTGGACGGCCTGCGCGGTCTGGCCGTCCTGGGCGTGCTGCTCTTCCACACCGGCCACCTCGGCGGCGGCTTCCTGGGCGTCGACCTGTTCTTCGTGCTGTCCGGCTTCCTGATCACCGGCCTTCTGCTGAGGGAGACCGGGGCCCGCGACGGCCGGATCGACCTCGTCGCCTTCTGGGGGCGGCGCGCACGCCGCCTGCTCCCCGCGCTCGCCGTCATGATCGCCGGGACCCTGGTCCTCGTCTGGGCACTCGGCCCGCCGGCCCTGCTCCGCCACGCCCTCGACGACGCGCCGTGGGTGGCGGCGAACCTCGCCAACTGGCACTTCGTCTCCGAACAGGTCGGCTACTGGGACTCGGCCGACACCCGGGTCTTCGCCCATCTGTGGAGCATCGCCGTCGAGGAGCAGTTCTACCTGGTCTGGCCGCTGCTCCTCGGGCTCGCGGCCCGGGGCCGCGACGCACACCGGCGCGTCGCCGTCCTGGCCACGGCCGGAGCCGCCGTCTCGCTGGCCCTCATGATCGTGCTCACCGTCCCGGCCGACACCACGCGCGTCTACGAGGGCACCGACACCCGCGCCTTCTCCCTCCTGCTCGGCGCCCTGGCGGCCACGGCACCGGCCTCCCGCCTCCTGGCCCGGGCGGGAGACCGCGCGGCCGGCTGGGCGGGTGCGGTCCTGGTGTGCGGGATCGGGGCGTACTGGGCCACGGCCGACGGACAGGACGACCTCTCCCTGTTCCAGGGCGGGCTCTTCCTCCACGCGCTGGCCGCCGCCCTGCTCATCGGCCTCCTCGCCCGGGCGCCCCGGACCCTGGCCGGCCGCCTCCTCGCCGCGCCTCCCCTGCGCTGGTTCGGCCTGCTCTCCTACAGCCTCTACCTGTGGCACTGGCCCGCCTGCCTGCTGCTGAGCGAGGAACGCCTCGGTCTGTCGGGCTGGAGCCGTACGGCCGTCGTCCTCGCCGTCTCCACGGCCGCCGCCCGGCTCTCCAAGACGCTGGTGGAGGATCCGGTCCGGCACCGGGCCCGCTGGGCGAAGGGCCGCACCGGGCTCGCCGCCCTCCTGGCCACCTTCGCCGCCCTGGCCGTCCTGTGGCTCCTCATCCCCCAGCCGCAGACCGCCACCGGCACCGTCGACATCACCCGCCTCCTCCCGGCCCCTCCGGCCGCCGGGTGACCCGCCCCGGACCACGCGATACCGGCCTGGCGTTTCCGCAGCAGGCGCGGACCGACCCTGCCGGCTCCTCGGCCTGCCGTGGAGTGAAGCCCGGCGCGACACGCGTGACCCGGTGTTGCGTACGGTCGCATTCCGGGCGTTCATGTCGCGGAGAACGACACTTCCGGCCGGCCGGCCGCTGCACTGCTCCGCGCCGCCCTGGCCGAGTCGCGCCCTACCTGGGGATCGTCCGATCTGATGCCATGGCTGGGAGAGCGGGGCGGGACACCATCGGGCTGGGGGTGCGGTGTGGGGACGTCCACGCGATGGCGAGGGCCGAGTGGCGACCGGTGGAGCTCCGCGGCGGGGCGGCTGGCGCGCTGGCGGGAGGACTCGCGCAACGCGGACCAGCGCCTGGAGGAGATCGCCGCGGACCAGTTGCGTGCCCTGCACGAGACACTCCGTGCGGACCGATCGGCTTTCGGGCTGTACGACGCGACCCGTGCGGCCGGTGAAAAGCTCGCCGGAGCCCTGGGCCCGCTGGCCGCGGAGGGCGCCGAGTCGGCGGACGCGCTCGTCGCGCGTCTGGTCCCGGAGGTCGGCGGAGACGGCGGCACACTCGCCGACGCCGCAGTGCGCAGGGCGGTGGCCGCGGCGGTCCGCGAGGTCTGGGACAGGCACCCCGAACTGGACGGCGCCTTGGACGGCGGTGCCGCGCGCGGGGGCTTCGCCTGGGACATCCTGTGCGATCTCTACCAGGTCTTCTTCGCCGACGTGGTGGGGGAGTTCCTCCGGTCCGTTGTCGCCGAGCACGTCAAACTGGCAGTGCCGGTGCTCATCGTGACCGATCCGGAAGGCAGGATCGCCGACTGGGTCGCGGAGAAGACGGTGGACCTGGTGCCGAATCCCTGCGAGGTGGCCGCTGAAGCGACGGATCCTGCAGAGGCTGTGGACACAGCACAGTCGGTGGTGGGCGGTGCGCAGGATCCGTCAGCCGTGCTGCCCAGGATCGCCGAGTCGCTGGTACCGCGGGCGGTCGGCAGGGTGCTTGGCCTGATCACTGACGAGATCGCCGGAGAAGAGGGGGCCGCGGCGTGACCGGTTCCAACCATTTCCTCTGGTGGCGTGGCCACCGCGGAGACAGGCCGCGCGATGCCCGCTGGACGGAGATCGGCGAGGAAGCCTTCCAGGAAAAGGAGCGCCGCATCACCGGCCGGCACCACCTGCCCGGTCCGGTCCCCGACTGGGCCGAGGACTTGTTCCGCGTCGCCAGGGCCTCGTTCATCGCCGACAAATACGTGCGCCGGGCCGGCGTCCGGGACCGGTGGACCCGCCGCATCAGCCTCACCGTGCCCGTCGCGGAACACGAGCGGTGGCAGAGCGCAGCCGTCCGTACCCACTTCACCGCACTCCTCCAGACCCTCACCGGGGACCTTTGGAATGTGGACTTCCGGCCTCTCACCGGCCACCGGGTCGAGGAAGCGATGATCTTCCCCGACGACCCTCGTGCCTCGGAAGTCGCGCTGTTCTCCGGTGGACTGGATTCCCTCAGCTGGGCCGCCACCCGCTCGCGCGCCGCCGACCCCCGGCCGCTGCTGCTCGTCATGTTCCGTGAGATCGGCCTGCTGCGTCTCCAGCAGCGGGTGTACAAGGCCGTCGAGCGACTGGGCGGACCACGGCCGGTGATGCTGCTGCCGATGAGCCAGACCCCGGCAGGCGACGGCTCCGGGCTGCGGTTGGAGACCTCCTCACGTACTCGCGGCCTGTTGTACGCGGCGGGAGCGATCCGCGCTGCCACCGCGCACGGAGTGGTCACCGTCCACATCCCCGAGAACGGCCAGCTCGCCCTCAATCCACCTCTGACGCCCGCGCGTTCGGCCGCCTGCTCCACCCGTTCCGTGCACCCGCGGACACTGGCCGGTCTGAACGCTCTGGTTACCGCCGTGAGCGACGCCGGGAGCGCGGTACGGGTGGTCAACCCCTTGGCGCAGCCGACGAAAGGCGAGGTATGCAAGGCAGGACGTGACGCGGGCCTCACTCCGTCGGACCTGGAATCCACTCTGAGCTGCGGCAAGCCACCCACCCGCCGCAGCGGTGGCCCTCCCGTCGCCAACTGTGGCGTTTGCTTCCCGTGTCTGGTGCGCCGCTCCGGGCTGCTCCACGCGAACGGCAGCGACGGCACCCGGTACGAGGCATCGCCCTGGGCGGACAGCCTCCCCTTCAACCGGAGCACCGACTGGCGCGCACTGCAGCGGTGGCTGCTCGGTCGGTACACCCTTACGGATGTGCTCACCGATACCCCGTTGCCACCGGGCACGGATCCGGCGTCTGCGCTCGATGTCATCAGGCGCGGGCGTGAGGAACTGGCCCGGCTGCTGCCGGCGTCTGCGGCCGAGGCCGCCGACGCGGCATAGACGGCACCGGCGAGACCTGCCGGCACCGGACCGGAACCGGACCGCCTCGGCGGTGGACCCCGCCTCCTGCTGTCCGTGGTGTGCTCACCGGTCCGCAGGTGTCAGGGACGGTCTGGTCCGCCCTTGTGATACATTGAATCATGTATATTGATGCATTGGTTGATGTATATGGAGGTGGTGCTCATGAGCAGGACCGTCATCGACCTCGACGACGAAGCCCTGGAGGCAGCGGCGAAGGAGCTGGGCACTTCCACGAAGCGGGACACCATCAACACCGCCCTGCGGGAGATCGTGGCCCGCAACCGCCGCCTGCGAGCCCTGCACGAACTGCAGGACCTCGCGGACGAAGGCGCCCTCGACGCCGAGCTCCTCCTCGACAAGCGCAACTACCGAGGCGGCCCCACCCGGTGAGCGTGGCCGACTACCTCATCGACACGTCGGCCCTGGTCCGCATCCTGCTGCGCCGGGCAACCGAGGAGTGGGAGCAGCGAATGGGCGCCGGACTGGTCGCCCTGTGCTACCTCACCGAACTGGAGGTGCTCTACTCCGCACGTTCCGAGAAGGACCGTGAAGCCATCCAGGGACGACTGAGCCAGTTCACCTGGTGCCCCATGCCCGACGGCGTCTACCGGCGTGCCCGCGTCGTACAGCGCGGGCTCACCGCCAAGGGGGAGCACCGCAGTGCCGGAGCCGTCGACCTCCTCGTGGCCGCGGCCGCGGAAGAAGCAGGGCTCACCCTGCTGCACTACGACCGGGACTTCGAAACCATCGCCCGCACCACCGGGCAGCCGGTCCGAATGATCGACATCAGGTAGCCGGCCAGCTCCGGGAGCCGCGCCACGGCAGGCATCCCGCCCCACCTCACCCGCCCCTGTCGAGTCATACGGAGGCCCCAGCAGCCGGGGGAGCGGCCGATTCCCCCTCGGTGCCGCTGGTGGGACACCACGCACCGCCAACTGACCCGGTCACGAAGGCAGCCCCCGAATACGACGCCCCGCCTTCCCTGACCGGGCAGTCCTCGTAGACCATGGTCGAGGACGCCGCTGAGCCACGGCGCGCGCCGACTGCCACAAGGTGCGCCGGCCCACGGCCGCCGCACCATCTCCCTTCAGAAGCCCACGCAACCCCTGGTGATCACGTGGTGGCTGCTTCCCCGTCGGCCCCGGCCACGAACTGGTCAATCGGCTCGGAGCCTACTCGGCATCGCAGGTCGTGGCCTCGGGGCCAGTCGGTTCGGAAGGCATCGTGCCAGTGCTCTCGCTCTTCTCGCCCGCCTCGGTGGGGGCGTGGCGCCGCCGTTGGAGCTCGTCGCGTTCAACGTCCGGGATCCTCATCGACTCGGCAAGCACGGCGGCGAGCGCGTCCACTCGGGTGTTGTCGATGTCAGCGTGGAAGAGCCACCGGATGTTTTCGTCGCGTGTGATGAGGTCGATCGCCAAACGCGCGCTTCTGTCCTGTGCGGTCGTTGTCCGGACGTATCGCACTTGGTCGACCGGGATGTCTTGACGGATCTCGGCTTGTTCGAGGAACGCGTTCGTCTTGGCCGTGATGATGCGGCGATCAGTGACGGCGACCAGTGTCTTCGCCGCAGCCTTGTCCCTCGCTGCCGCCAACTTCTCCTTCGCTCCGCCGAGGATCGCAGACATGGGACCGAGGGCATCGAGCTGGTCGGGGAAGCCGAGGACACGCAGGGTCTCACCGTCCTCGAGGAGCCATCGCAGGATGCGAAGGTACGGATCGAGATCCAGCGAGTCGGGTGCGCAGACGGCGCCCGGGGCCTCGAGCGGAGGGGCCGGCGGATGGAGGGCATCGGCAAGAGGTTCGATCGTCTCCAGAAGAAGGGCGGAGGTTTCGCGGGCTGCCTTCACGTCCTTCCGCTTCCCCGGCAGCGGCCATGCGTCGGGTCCGGGGAGCTCGGCGATGATCCGCAGCTCCCGCGTCAGCGCGTCGACGAGGCTCGTCGTCCCGGCGAGAGCGGAGTCGAACTCCGCGCGGGTGTCGCGCGCGATGACCTCGGCGTACTGCGCCTCGGCGGCGTCTTCGCGTCCAGCGGCTCTCGCCCTCGCTGCGCGGAGCGCGTGATACCCGGTCCATGCCTTGACGGAGGACAGGAGGGCGTGGGCGTCGAAGACGATCGCCTCGGCGTTCGTCTGCAGATACTCACGGTGGCTGCGCGCGTCGGGCCGACCGATCTGCCTGACGTGGTCGCGGACGTTCCCCTGGTAGAGCTCAAGCTGCTTCTGCAGCAGCGCTCCACTGCCCGCGACGTCCTCCCACAGGGACGTCGGAACAGATTCGATCTCTCGCGCCTGGTCGACCGCGCGATCGATGGCGGCGACGAGCCCCGTCAGTTCGGCCCACTGGTCCTTGCGGATGGTGGTGAGGACCTGACTTGTCACCGCGAGGTTGGTCCTGACGAGGCCCGAGACCTCACTCAGCATCATCTGAAGGGCGACCATGGCCAGCGCCGGCCCGATCGAGGCCGCGGTCTGCGCCTTGCTCACCGCATTCACAGGGTAGAAGCGGGCCGCATGCAGGAAGCGGCCAGGAACCATCACCGTTCCGAGGTTCGCACCGTCCTTGACCGCGAGCGTCGCACCGCTCCTCAGCAGGGCCTGTGCCGTGTCGCCGATCCTGTAGAGCCCCCGCACGCCGGCGAACGCGTTTCCAAGATTGCCGGCCACGGTCGCCGCGTTCCCGATCGAGGCGAGGACCGCGGAGATCTGCCTGCGGTCGGCAGCCGGCACGATCCCGAAGTCGATCAGATCGGGCTTCAGCTCCGGCGGGACCTCACCGGCGACGACAGCCACCCCTGGGAGCACCTCCACCAGGACCGTCGACGCCGTCGTCGAGTCGATGTCCGAGTCGGACGTCGGATCGTCCACAACAGGTGAGTCGGCGGTATCGCTCCGGCCGTTCTCCTCAGCCTCGGCTCTCTCCGTCGAATCCGAAGAGTCCTGCATCCGATCTCCTCCCCGCTGGCGCGCGCAACGGCCGGACCTCGTCGGCGTCGACCGCCGAAGTCTACGGATCAACGCCTGCGGTTCAGCCCGAATCCGCCGGGCTGATTCCGCACTGGCTGGCGCCGGCCGAGCTCTCCAGGGCTCCGCCCCGGATGAGTGGATCAGCGCAGTCCGGCGAAGAGATCGTTCTCGGGTACGGCCTCGCCGGTGGCGTCCTGGACACGTACGAAGGTCTCCGTGCCCATCAACTCGCCGAACCTCTCCTTGCCCATCCTGAGGAAGAAGATGTTCTCGCCCTGACTGGCGTGCGCGGCCAGCGCGTCGAACTTCTGGCCGCTGAACGCGGTGGTGTCCACCCACGTGGTGATCTCGTCGTCGGGGAGGCCGATCTCGGCCATCGCGGCGGCCTCGGCAGGATCCGGCTCCGGCATGTCCGGATGGAACTCGCGCATGATCTCGCCGAACCGCTGCATCATCGAGCGGGGCGCCGTGGTCCAGTACACCTTCGGTGTCAGCGTGGTCATCTCCAGCGCCGCCATCGTGATGCGGTGGGCCTGGATGTGGTCGGGGTGGCCGTAGAAGCCGTTCTCGTCGTAGGTGACGACCACATCAGGTCGGTAGTGCCGCATGAGTTCCGCGAGTCGGGCCGCGCCTTCCTCCACGGGGGTCTGCCAGAAGGATCCGGGGGCGTCGTTGCTCGGCCACCCCATCATCCCGGAGTCGGCATAGTCCAGCATCTCCAGATTGCTGACCTTCAGGACGTCACAGCTCACCTTGAGTTCTTGACGGCGCATCAACGCGACGGCCGCCGGATCGTGCCCGGGGTCGCCCGGCTTGACACCCCCCGCTCCGTCACCGCAACCGCCGTCGGTACACGTCACGAGAACCGTGCGGATGCCTTCCGCCGCGTACCGCGCGAGGACCCCTCCGGTTCCGGTGGCCTCGTCGTCGGGGTGGGCGTGCACCGCCATGAGCGTCAAGGGCCGGTCAGTCATCAAGCAGTCCTCCTGCGGAAACACGTCTTGGTCCGAGTGCGCGGCGGGCGTACCGCGATCCCGGGCCCGGATCCTGCCGGGGTAGACGACCTCGTGGTCTCCGAAGTTCCCCGCCCGTGCGGCGCCGATCACTCGGCCGATGCAACAGTGCCGGCCGGACCCGCTATTCCCGGAGCGGTTCACTTTTACCTGTCGGAGTAGGTCATCCCGGGTGAGAGTCGGTCACATGATCACGTGGGTCCTGCTTGCGGATGCCCGCCTCACCGTGCTTCCGGGAGTTGGATCAGGAGCCTGGCTCCGAAACGGCTCCCAAGCGGGCCCGGGAACGCGTCAGGGGCCTGATCCGCTGTGCGGATCAGGCCCCTGATCTGGTGTTTCTCTGTCGGGGTGGCGGGATTTGAACCCAAGACCTCTTCGTCCCGAACGAGGTCCGGTTGTTGATCTTACCGGCCGCGATGACGTTTCAGCAGGTCAGAGAGGGAGGCACGGTTGCTCTCGGGTGGTCTGGGAGGGGTCTGGGGAGCAGGTCGGCTCCCAGACGGCTCCCAGCATGGAAACCTCGGCATCGTGTCGGAAGGGTGACCTCCAAGTGATGGACACCCTTGAACTGCCTGGCAGTGCACCGCCCGTGGAAGGGCCGTCTCCGGCAGCTCGTCGAGGTGGACACGAAACTGTTCGTGACCGGGGCGGCCCAGGCAGCACACGGTCGCTCAGGAGTCATGGATGCTGTCGGCGCACGCGGCCACTGCCTCGTGCAGGCCGCCGAACGAGGTTTTCAGCGGGCTGAGAAACTCCAGGCTGGAGAGCCGGATGGTTCTCTGGTCGGGGCACCGCTCGTCGAGTACGCGGGTGGGCAGGACGTGGAAAGTCCACTGGTCGAGGTTCAGCGGGTTGAGGGTCTGCTTGTCTTGGTGGTGTAGGAGGCAGAAGACGTACACGTCTGAACGGCGCAGCACATCGGCCGAGGCGGTACCGGTCCGGGCGTCCCAGCCGGATGCCAGTGCGATGGAGAACGAGATGTCCGACAGCCGGGACTGTGTCCACGACTGGAGGTAGGCCGCTGACTTCACCTCGACGCGCCAGCCCTCAGGCGTGTGGATGTCGACGGTGTCCCATTCGGTGCGGGTGCCTGCGGCGGCGCCCAAGGCCGTGGCCACGAGGTACTCGGCCAGGACGCCGCGCATGGTGTTGTTGGCCAGATCTGAGCACGCCCAACTCCAGAACTCGCCGAGTGTGCCCACGGACGCGTCGCCGACCGTTATTGGCTCATTTCCACTGCGGCGTGTGATGACCAGTGCCCCAAGATCGGAGATGTCCATGCCCCTCGTCGTCCGTTCATCGCAGTAGCGTGGCTTCAGGACTACCACGGCTGCCTGTCTTCGGTCCCGGTTTCGTTGCCAGTCTGCCCGGTAGGTGGTTGGCTGAGTTTGTTCTGGTTTGACGGGTGCCAGCGGTGTGGTGGTCAGGCTCTCCCGCTTGCTCGAGCCGACTTCGGTCTCCTTGGTCCGACCGCGCACCGTGGTCTCGGTCAGGTCGAGGTTCTTGGCAACTTGGCCGACCGAGAGGTCCTTGCGTCGGCACAGCTCGGCAACCTCGGCTTTGAGGTCCGGAGTGAACGAGCGACGACGGCGCGACTCCTTCTTCCCCGCGCTCCCTGCGGTGAGCATGCTTCCGAAGGGCTCACTCAAGTCCTGCTCTCGGATGTCCATCGGAACGAGCCAAGCTTGCCCGTCCGAGGGGTCAGCTGGTACGTCAGCTGGCTGAGCTGGGAAAACCTGGCAACTGTGTCTCTGCTGAAGTCCCTCGTTGAACCGATGAGGATCATCATCTCTCAGTCGTTTACGATTGGTCGTCTCAGAGTCCACAGAGCACCAACTCGGACCTGGGGTGCGGGGGGTCCGAGGATCCGCGGTAGCTGGGATGCGCGGTGAGTGAGCAGCAGGTTTCCACAGGTTCACTTCGTTGGAATCCTTGCTTCCACCAGCGCTTCTGTGATCTCCTGGTCCCGGTTCATGTCATGCGTACGAAGGGTTGTGCTGTGAAGCAGGGGCACTACGGCGTACCTCTCGAACGCAGCGACTACCTCAAGCTGGACCCCAACGATCACAGCTGCACCCCTGACAGCTTCCAGGACTGGCTGAAGGGCTTCGGTAAGGGTAAGAGGCTGGCTGTCGATCTCTTCTCCGGCGCCGGTGGACTGAGCGCTGGCCTCGAGCGCGCGGGATGGACTACAGCAGCAGCCGTCGACTTCGACGAGCGGGCGCTGGAAACTCACAGGGCGAACTTCCCGGGGCTCAGTCTGAAGATGGATCTTGGTGACCCCGCTGATCGCGACCGGCTTGAAACAATCCTCAAGCCAGCCGCGATCGACCTTGTGGCTGGGGGGCCTCCCTGTCAGCCCTTCAGCAGGGCCGGACGCAACAAGATCCGTGATCTGGTCAAGAACCATGGCCGCGATCCCGAAGATCGCCGCAAGGAGCTCTGGAGCGCCTACCTGGACATGGTGAAGCGGATCAGTCCGCGGGCGGTTCTCATGGAGAACGTCCCCGACATGGGGCTTCACGACGACTTCTTCGTCATCCGGACGATTGAGGACGAGCTGGAGGAGCTCGGCTACGCGACACAGGTGCGGCTTGTTGACGCGTGGAACTACGGTGTCCCGCAACACCGGAAGCGTCTCATCCTCCTGGCGAGGAAGGACGTCGACGACTTCACCTGGCGGAAGCCCGACTCCCGGCGCACCACCTTGCGCGACGCCATCGGTGACCTGCCCGAGCTGGAGGTCGTCCCCACGGAGCGGGTGGGAGAGCGGGTACTGAAGTACCGGAAGCCTCACAAACTGTCGCCTTTCGCCATGAAGATGCGCGAAAAGGCGCCGCGTGGTGTGGTCTGGGACCACATGACCCGGAGGGTCCGGAAGGACGACCACCGGATCTTCGAGGTCATGGAATCCGACACGAAGTACTCCCAGCTTCGGGAGAAGCTGGCCGAGGACGAGAAGGGGTACCAGCGGTACAGCGCCGAAAAGTACACGGACAAGTACAAGAAGCTGGCGTGGGACGAGCTGAGCCGTACGATCACCGCTCACATCGCCAAGGACGGCTACTGGTACATCCACCCGGAGCAACTACGAACCCTCACCGTGCGGGAGGCCGCACGCGTGCAGACGTTCCCGGATCACTTCCGGTTTGCCGGCACCCGGAGCGACGCCTTCCGGCAGATCGGAAACGCTGTACCCCCGCTTCTGGGAGAGGCCGCTGCCGAGGTACTCCAGCCGGTTGATGACGTGGTGGAGCCCGTCGGTCTCAAGCCCCACTGGCGTGCGGTCAGGAACGACCTCACGGACTGGGCGAAGCGCAGGCGCGAAGGCGGTGACTGGTATCAGCTGCCTGGTGAGGAGCCGGTACCGCTCCACGCTGCCGTGGTAGCCATACTCTCCGGCGCGAAGATCAAGCCAGTCGTGATGGCGGAGTTGATGACCACCGTCAAGAGGTCGAAGACACTCACCGCGGCACTGTTCAAGAAGCTAATCGACGTGGCGCCCACGACGACTGTCCGCTCCCGCCTCGACCGCTTGGCACCGTTGGTGGACAAGCCTTACGACTGGCAGTGGAAAAAGCGCTTCGATGTACCCGCCAAGGTGGCCATGAAGCCGGCCGAGGCATCCCTCTACCGACTGCTGATCGGAGAGGACCTCATGCTGGTCGGCCAGAGCACGCTGCGGGTTGCAGCTCGCGTGAACGGTGTCGAAACGTACCACGCGAACCGCCTCAGCGAGGGCCGCGTGAATCTGGTGAAGCTCGTGGGCGCAGGCAAGGATGCTCCTCTGCGCATGGGTGCGATTCGACTCATCGGTAGGGATCTGTGCAGGGACGAGCAGCCCAGGTGCTCGGAGTGCCCGCTCGTCGCTCACTGTGCTCGTCGGCCAGAGCTGCCCTATGACCAGCTGACCCTGGCCATCCCTCAGGACTGACCGGTCGGCGGCGTCACTCCGAGCCGTTCGAGCCAGCAGTCTCGGCCACCCGCTGTGCGGCACCCTCCACGTCGCGGCGGATCTCGCACTCCCAGATCCGAACCACGGTCCACCCGGCTGCCGTGGCCTGCACCGTGTTACGGCGGTCGCGTTCTCTGTTGGCTTCGATCTTCCTCTGCCAGAGTGCGGCATTGGGCCCTCTGAACTCCTTCGGAGTGTGATCGGGGCAACCGTGCCAGAAGCAGCCATCTACGAAAACGGCAATGTGACGCCCGGGGAGCACGAAGTCAGCCGTGCACCGCGGCGCCACCTTCCGCTGGAGACGGAACCTGAGGCCCAGTCGGTGCACTGCCCTCCTGAGAGCGACCTCGGGTTTGGTGTCCCTCACCCGTCGACCACGAAGGTGCTCCCCTTCAGGAGTGGCGACCCACTGCTGCCCCGGCGTTCTGCCGTCTTCGGTCATGATCATCTTTTCAGCCTTTCCACGCCCTCCGAGACGGAGAGTGCCACACTCTCCTCATGCTCCGAGAACCAGCCGAACTCCGTGTCGATGACCAGGGCCGTGTCGAGCTGCCACTCGGCCTGCTGGCCGAAGCCGGTATTGCACCAGGCGCCGCACTTGTCGCGTTCAGCGACGGAGACGGACGCATCGCACTGAGGCGTGCAGAAGACGCGATCAACGACCTGCTGGGCGAGGGAACCCTGTAACGGCAGCCCCAGCTCTTCCGGGACTGCCGCGCTCATGCAGTCTCTTGGTCGAGGCTGACGGGTACGGGGTGGAATCCCTGCCGCAGAGCCTCTTCGTAGACCTCCATCGCCTGCCTTGCCTGGGCCCCGACGACCCGTCGCCCCTGGGACAGACGCTGCGCGACACGGTCGGCGAGCTGTCTGTCGACAGAGCGCAGGACCCGGCCTTCGCGGGCCCAGTCCGCGAGAGCCCGCCACTCCTCGCTGGGGATGTCCTCAACGGCGGCTTCGGCCTCGTCGGACTCGGTGCTCTCGAGGGAGGCGATTTCGAAGGGCTCGGCTGTGAGCTCGGCGGCCAGCGCGGCGGGGAGAGTCCACGGGATGCGGGACACCTCGTCCCAGCAGTCGGGCTTCTTCGCCCACTCCGACACGTGTCGGTCGCTGGAGATCACCGTCTCCATGACCAAGGGACAGAGTTCGTCGAGGGCGCCCCTCAGGGCGTCCGTGGTGCCCTGCTCGTTCCAGATCCGGTCGAGGTCGATCCGCTTCTCGGCGGCGAGAGAGAGCCGGGCGACCGTGTAGGTCGTGATCAGCCGTTTGTGGCTGCCGGCCGAGTGCGCACGGGCGATCCGGTCGGCAGCCTGGAACAGGAGGGCGGTGGCTATGGCGCGCTTGCAGTACTGCACGTCCACGACCGGATCGGACTTCTCGATCCGCTCCATGAAGTGAGCGAAGTTCTTCTGGGCGCCGCGACTCACCCAGTACGGGAGCTGCTCCCAGGAGTGTATGAAGGTGGCCAGGTCGGACTTGCTGAACCTCTGCCGGCTCGGCGTGATCAGCTTGAACTTGCGCTGGGCGGCACGGGTCTCGTACTCGGCGGACTTGTCGGTGTACTGGCCCCGTGCCCGCTCGTAGAACCATCGCGTCTCCTGACCGCTGCCGTCGGTCGCAGGAGCCCACAGACTGCGGGAGACACGCTCGAAGGCGACGTGGAACTCGTGGTTCGAGCTGAAGTCGACCAACGTCACCTTGTTCTGGGTGTTGGAGTACTGGGAGATCCTCGGAACGATCTCGGACAGGTGCGCGGGATCGACGATCGTGAGTTTCATCTGCACATGAACCCCGTCCAGGTCCCGCTTGTCACGAGTCAGGACGTGGTGCAGCGAGGCGGTGGTCTGACCGCCGTTGACGATCTGGAGGCCGGTCATGCTCCTGATGGCGATGGGACTGCCGAACTCGTCGGTCTCGAAGTCCACGTCCGAGGCGGTGGCGGTCACGCCGTTGTTGTAGGCGAGGAAGCGGCCCGGAGCGTTCAGCAGGGTGTCGCGGATGCCCTTGTTCACGGCGCCGCGGGTCTGGAGGAAGGACCGGACGTTGAGTTCGAGCAGCCGGGTCCGGTGCTCCTTGTACAGCTCGGCAAGCTGTCGGCCGGGGATGACGGCCAGAACGACCGAGTAGTTCGGCTCGTCGCTGTGTGCTGCCAGGCAGGGAAGGGGCCGGCCGAAGGTCACCTTGATGGGCTCGCCGATGCTCCCGGAGGTCTCGTGCCTGTGGAGCCGCGCAAGGTCCCAGAGTTCGTGCGTGACAGGGATCCCCTCGAACTCCCTGGGCTCCGGGGCGCTCGTCGTGCTGACCCGGTTACTGAGAAGGAAGAGGCGGATCTTCGGAACGCTGGACAGCGCCTTCTCCACACCCACGCACATGTCGTGAACATCGGTGTTGTCCTCCTGGTTGGGGCGGATGGCCTCGTGCTTGCCCAGGAACGCGAACAGCCTGCGGAACAGCCTGTCGGACTCGGACTTGGTCAGTTTGCTGCTCAACGGGGTCAGGTTGAAGTCCGTGGTGTAGAGGTCGAGGCTGGAACCGTCCTCGGGCAGACCGTAGCCGTAGATCTCCAGTCCCCGGGAGGAGTGGTACGCGAGTGCGGCGTCGGTGACGACACCGGCTTCCTCGAGGATCTCGAGTACGTGCTGAGTGAACGTGTTCGGGATCGAGCCGCCCTCGGCATCCGCCAGCGCCTGGATGTCGGTGACCAGGGCGCGTGAGTACTCGTAGAGGTCGTGCTCAGCCATTGGTTCCTCGGATCAGATCGACCAGTGCTTCGGCGGTCACGCTGTGGGCGGCCAGGGCCGACACGTCGATGGTGTAGGTGCAGTTGCCTACCCCGAGCGGCAGTTCGGCCTCGACGATTCTGGGGAAACCCTCCCCGACCGTCCAGAACTCGCTGCGACGCAGGGTGTAGCGATCGTGGTCGTAGAGGTCCCGCTGATTCGGCAGGTAACCGGCTTGGACCAGCAGGCTCTCGAAGCGCTGGGAGGCGGACGGCGAGGTCAGACGGGCCCGTATCTCGCCCACCAAGGCGTTCAGGCTCCTGCCGAGCCCTCGCTGCCGGTCGTCGAGGACGACGTGAGCCAGCGCGAGGGGCGTCGAGTCGGCCGTGTCCAGCTGCCGCTCGCTCGCGATCTGGACCGTCCGGGGTGAACGGGCTGTGGTCGTCTTCACCTCGACCGCGGCACCGGGCAACTGGAAGTCCTGGTTCGTCTGCCGGGGGCCGGTCCAGGAGCTGACGGCCGTGTGCTGGTCCACAGCCGGAAGCACGTACTCGAGGAGGAAGTGGAGTTCACCGAACAGGCCGCACCGGGCCTGCCGGGAAAGACCCTCGCGCGACACGGAGCGCAGCAGCTGCTGCCATCGGACGTAGCGGCGAACCGCGGCCTCCGCCGCCGTCTCGGTGGTCGGTGCGTCTCGCACCACGTCCGCGATGTCCGTGACGAGGGGAGTGAACACCTCCGTGAGTTCGTCGTCGGTGAGCACGACTTGGAGCTCGTAGTGGTTGCCGGACACCGACGACAGGTTCAGCTGCAGGCCACGGGTGGCTGGCAGCTCGTGAATCTCCTGCCGTACGGTGTTGGCGGTCCTGGCGTCGGTGCCGAGTAGCAGCATCCGTCGCAGAGCGGGGTGCGTCACCGACACCTGGATGTCGTGCGGGGAGTCGGGGTGGAGCCGCTTGGTGGACCTGCCCGGGGTCTGCTGGCGAGTCTCCAGCTCCTGCCACACACTCTCGTCGATCACTCTTCGTCCTCGAAGTCGTCGAACTCCATGTCCTGCTTGAACCAGATGTCGTTGACCACGTACTCGGTCTTCAGCTGGTGCTGGGAGAACGGGAAGCTGATGGCGAACCCGACCAGAGGAGCGACAGGCCTGGAGTTCTCCGGCGACTTGGCCACCTCGCCAGGGTCGAGGGGATACAGCAGTAGCAATGGCTGGTCAGGGTGACGCTGGTGGCGCAGAGGCCGACCACGGGGAGTGTCGGGGTCGAGTGGTTCGCCCTTCCTGTTGAGTTTCCCTCTCGCGGCCTCCTTCGTGGCCTTCAGCGCACGGTCGCGCTGCTCCTTGGTCAGGTCGCAGAGCTCGTCGGCGGGGCTGAGTACGCGCTTGATCGTGTAGCGGCCGGGAACGACTTCCGAGGACTTGGAGTGGCTGCGCGTGATGAGGCCGACGGAATGGCCCGCGATCTCGGCAGCTTCCCCCTCGGGCAGCCGGCTGGCCAGACGGATCGTCCAGTTTCCCAGCTCGCCCTGTCTGGCGCACTGACGTACATACTCCGCGATGAAGGCCGGACGAACCCGCTGGGCGTGTCGGTCGGTGAGGTAGGAGTCGAGGAAACCCTCGGTGACATCCGAGGCCGCGATGCCACCCCAGGTGATGCTCCCGCTCCGCTTGTCCACCTTCCCGGAGGAGAGAGCATCGAGGCGTGCGATGAACGACCCGAGAAGCTCGTGGTTGTGGCGAACCACCTTCTCGGACAGGTCGAAGATGGTCGTCTCGGGAAGCTCACCGGAGTAGCTGAGGCGGACACGCGTGCCCTGCCTCATCTTGTTGGAGGCCGTGATGCCCAGGCCGAGCGACGAGGTCCTGACCTTGAGGCCGTACTCGCGGGGGGTGAGTCCCACTGCGGACATCTCCTCGATGTCGCGCCGGAGTTCGTCGGTGGCTGCGGTGATCTCTGCGTACTGGCGCTGCAGCGTACGTGTCGTGTACAGCCGGCACAGGTCCTCGTAGCGGGGGCGGTAGCCGAACCAGCGGCCCATCTGCAGCAGGGTGTCGTACGTCTTGGAGGCACGCAGGTAGTAGCTGACCGACAGCCCTTCGAGGGTCAGACCGCGGGAGAGCTTCTCGCCGCCGACGGCGATGACCGACAGGCCGGTCTCCCGGCGCTCGTAGTACTGGAGGGCATCCTTCGCCGCACCGTTGACGGCCATGACGGTGATCTTCGCGAGAGCGGCGTGGAGATGGGGTTCCACGTCCTCCCAATCGAGCCTGTTCCCGGTCATGTTCTCGGTGCAGGGGACGAAGTCCTCCTCCCACAGCAGCTGCAGCTCTTCCTCGAGTTCTTCACGGGCACTGCTGAACCTGTCCTGGAGAACGTCGAAGAGCAGACGTACGTGGGCGTCGATCTGGTCGCGGACCTGCTGTTGTACGGCGGTGAAGCGGGTCACGTGCACCAGCATGGAGTTGTGTACGGCGACCTGTCCGCGTGCTCGGCGTGCCGCGCAGGCCAGGACGAAGGACCGGAGGGCACGCTGTAGCGACTTGGGCAGGAAGTCGGGCACCTGGTGGTGGGACTTGTGCTTGTCCGGCACCCAGAGGTCTGTGTCCTTGATATGCCTTATGAGCGGCAGCGGTTCGATGTCCTCCTCGTCGCCGTCGGTCTGCAGACCGAAGAGACGCTCCGGACCGAGGTAGTTGGACGGTGCACGCAGAGTGCGGATGAAACTCTCCGGGAAGAGGTCGGGGCCCAGCTCGTCATGGTCGGTGTCGGGACTGATGTAGATGTTCGCGAAGGGAGTAGCGGTGTAGCCGACGTAGGACGCCTTGGTGAAGCTGTTGACCAACCGCCTGATGGCCTTGTTGATCGCCGACGGGTTGGTGTCGGGGTCCTTGGAGGTGTTCACCCCGGCGTTGTCGGCTTCGTCGTCGATCACGAACAAGGGGAGGTCGGGAACGACCATCCGGCCGGTCTCCGGCTCCTCCACGCCGTGGTTGTCGATCACCCAGTCGCGCAGGTTGTCGATGATCCGGCGGTTCTTCTTGACCACGAGGACCACCGGGACGCTGCCCACCGGGACGTTCGCGGAGATCGCTGTCTTCCGGGCGAAGTCCCCCTTCTCGTGGCTGGTGGTGAGAGACGCGGCCTTCAGGCGCTTGCCGTGCGACATCGCGCCGACACCGATATGACGGTGCGCGTCGTCATCCGAGCGGAACTGGTACTGGGTGTCGAACCCGAGGAGTCCTTCGTCGATACGGAGCTGGGTCTGGCTGCGCAGATCGTTGTGGATCCCGGCGAACACCACGATGAGCCGGTAGCCGGCGTCGGCCGCCTTCGCGGCGAGCCCGATGAACTGCCCTGTCTTGCCGGACTGGACCTGTCCGATCACGAGCCCGGTCCGGCGCCAGGTGCCCTCCCGCTGAGGGTCTTCCAGCTCGCCGAGGACGTCGTCGGTGCTCTGGTCGAGTCGGCGCACGACCTGCGTCGGAAGCTTGGAGACGCTCAGGAGGTAGCGCCGGTAGCGGTCCCAGAAGTCCCATTTCCGGTCGGCCTTCGCGTCGGCGAGCCAGGGGACGTGGCCCTCGTCGTTCTTCATCGCGGAAGAATCGGCCTGGAACACGGAAGCCCGGGCCTCGAGCACCTTCCGCACTTGGTCCCGCTCCACTGTGATCCCCTGAGCAGCGAGGATGCTGACCGCGGTGTTCACGGCGAAGTCCACCTCGGCCGGCGTTGCCTGGCGGTCGCCCGGCAGGAGCAGTACCGCGGTCTGCTCGGCCTTTTCGAGACTGTCTTCGGGGGCGGTGCTCACAGCGACCTCCAGTGGCCGGTCAGTTGGGAGTAGGCGGTTACCAGGTTGGTCAGGAGTTCCAGAAACCCTGTTGCTCGTCGAAGGGAGGCATGGAGCTGAGCACTTCCCGGGCGTCCTCAGGGGAGCGACCCTGCCCCAGGAGTGCCTCGTACACCTGGCGGGCGATGCTGACGGTCTCCGGAGTGGCCGGCCCCGGACCGCCGAAGGGCTCGGGGTCGTCGACCGTGTCGGTCTCGTGGAGCATGCGAAGCGCCGTTACCGGGACCGTTTCCTCAAGGAGGCGGATCATTGAGCGTACGACGTCCGGACTGCCGCCCTGGCCGTGCAGTGCTGCCTTCACCAGGGGGTGTTTTCTGTTGATGCGCAGGAGGATCCGGCCGTCTTGACGCTTCACGTTCCAGGCGAACTTCAGCGGGTCACCGTGTGCCCGTGACACCACCTGACCACGCTGTCGTGCGGAACGGGCGGCCATCTCGCGGGTGTGCTTGGCGATCCTCTCCAGGTGACGACGCAAGGAGACGGGGGGAACCACGCTCGCCTTGCGCACGTCCACGCCCCAGTCGGCGTCGGCCTCCGCTGGGATGTCCACGGCGATCCGCGCGAGGTTGTACTTCTCCTCGCGCCGCAGGCCGCGGATCCCCAGCCAGTCGCCAGCCAGGATCAGGCGGTCACGGCGGTAGACGTAGAACCCCTGCTGCCCCAGCCATCCTCTGGGCCCGGCAGCCGACTCGTACTCGGCCTCCGAGAGACGCTGTGCCGTCGGGAGGACGAAGGGCTCCACACGCACCGACTCCGGTCCCAGTGGCAGAGGCTCCCAGGGAATCCGCTGTACCGACGGGTGTTTGGACAGGAACGGGTCCCACGGGGAGAGGTCGGAGCCGCGAACCCGGATCCGGCGCCGGGCCGGGGGCTGCAGGAAACGGGCGAAAACCATTGAGAGGTGGGCTTCGGTACGTTCCGCCTCGGCATAGAACTGGGCCTGTGTCTTTTCGTCGTCACTGGCCACGGCGGTGTTGTGGTAGCCGGAGAGCTGCTCCCACAGGACGACGGTCCCGTGCTGCATGCTTCCCGTAACACGACGCAGTAGGGCCGTGGTCGTGCCGCCGGGGTCACGGAGAAGCCGCCACTCCTTGTAGTGCTCGACGACACCGAGGTCCCACGTTCGGATGTGCCAGATCCCGTCCCTGACTGTGGCGACGGTGAGCTTGCGGCACTGGGAGAAGGAGGCGGACTTCAGCCCCACCCCGAAACGACCGAGATCCGTGGCGCTCCGCTCGGCGGACGGACCGCGAGCAGCCACCGTCATGGCGGTCACCAGTTCGGGTTCCGTCATCCCCTTACCGTCGTCCGTCACCGCGATCCAGGAGCTCTGTCCGTCCCACGTGAAGTCGATGTCGATGTTCTTGGCCTCTGCCGAGACGCTGTTGTCCACGAGATCTGCGATGGCGGCAGGAAGCGAGTAGCCGAGCGAACTGAGCGATGCCACCATGCCGGCAGGGTCGGGAGCGGCGACGTCGAAGTCCATCTTCACGCTCCGTACCCGGTGCACCCGGTCAGTCCTGTGCGGTCGATTCTTCTGTGTCCTCCGGGGGAGCCGCATGTGGTAGGACTTCTCGGGCTTCACGTGTTGAGTGCGCTACTAATCGCCCCACACCAGCCGGACCCCCCCGGTTCGGAGCATGCTACCGAAAGGGGCTTGTCGGGCGTAGGTGATCTCTGTGAAGAGCTGCCAATCAGCTTCACGAGACATGACACATACGCCGCTGAGTCACGGGGGTGTGCAGCGTGGCGTGACCAGGAACTCTTCAGGGCAGGAAGTGCGACATGGGCGATCTGACTGTGGAGTGGTCGACGCAGGTAGCGCAAGCCGAACTCAGCACTGCGCTTCCACGACGGTGGGCACATACGCGAGGAGTGGCCGAACGCGCGGTCGAAGTAAGCCAGGTACTCGGCAAGGGGGCATCCCTGCTCGTTGCTGCTGCCACTCTGCACGATGTCGGATACGCGCCACGGCTGACGAAGACGGGCTTCCATCCGCTGGACGGGGCTCGGTTCCTGCGTGATGAGCATGGTGCGGACGAGCGGTTGGTGCGGTTGGTGGCGAACCACTCGTTCGCTCTGCTGGAGGCCGAGGAGCGCGGGTTGCGGGAGGTGTTGGAGGCGGAGTTTCCGTTGCTGGAGGACCAGTTGCTGGTGGACGCGCTGGTCTACTGCGACATGACGACGACGCCCGACGGCGAGCGGACCACCGCCGGGGAGCGGGTGGCCGAGATTCGGGGTCGCTACGGGGACGACAGCGTGGTGGGGCGGTTCATCCGCCGGGCGGCGCCGGAGATCTTTGCCGCGGTGGGGCGGGTGGCGGACGCGCTGGGGGCACCTCCCATGCCCGAGAGGGCCATGGGGGAAGCTCAGCCCAGGTGAGGGTAGGTGCCGGCGAGGTAGTCGCCGATCTGCTGGCGCATGCTGGGGTGGATGTCGTACCGGTCCAGGTCGGCCGGGAGGACGAAGCGGACGCCGTCGGCCTCGTCGTTGACCGTGGGCTCGCCGCCGACGGGGCGACCGATGTAGGTGTTCTCGTACTGCTGGCGGATCTCGCCGTCGGTGTAGGCGACGATGTGGTGCGGGTTGGTGTAGACGCCGAGGAAGCCGGTGATCTCGGCGATGATGCCGGTCTCCTCCAGGCACTCGCGGACCGCGCACTGCGCGGCCGTTTCGCCGATGTCCTGGGCGCCTCCGGGCAGGGCCCACTGGCCTGTGTCGCGGCGGCGCTGGAGCAGGATGGCGCCATCCGCGTCGACGACGAGCAGGTTGCTGGCGGGGATGAGGGTGTTCGCCTTGGGTGCGTCGGGGTCGTGGTAGTACTCAGTCCTGCCCATGGGCGGCCATCCCCTCCTGGTCGGGCGTCCAGGGCCTGGCGCTGGCCCAGACGGCGTCGAAGCTCTGAGCGTAGTTGTCGAACCACCCGGAGGCGTCGACTCTTCGGAGGTGGAGCAGGGGGTTGGCGCTGGCTGGCTGGCCCCAGATGTGCGGGTTGACCAGCAGGTTGTCGTCGTAGCGGAACATCGACGTGTAGAGCGTGGTGTCGTGCAGCCGCACCTCGCAGCCCTTCTCGGAGAGCAGGGAGCGGTAGTAGGTCAGGGAGGCGCGGATCTTGGCGGCGAGGGTGTCGCCGATGCCTTCCTCCCGGCCCCGGACGGCGACCGCCCGGCCCGTCGGGTCGCCGAAGCACAGGCGGACCCGTACCCCGTCGGCCGCGCGCTCGGCGAGCATCTTGGCGACGTGCGGGTTGGACTGGGCGAAGAAGGTGCCGGAGAAGACGAGTACGCCGATCTCCTTCCGGGCCTCCCGCAGCAGTGAGAGCCACGTCTCGCGGGGGACGCTGGCGCGGTTGGCGTAGGTGCCGATGAGTTCGGCGCCTGATCCTGCGGCGGGGCGGCCGGTCCGGGGTTGCGGGGCGGGCCAGAGGAATGTCTCCTCCACCCGCAGGTGTTGCGCGACACGGAAGCGGTGCCGCGGATGGGGTACGCGCCCGCCCAGCCAGCGGCTGACGGTCTTGGGGTCCACCCCGCAGGCTTCGGCGAGCGACTCGGGCGGGACGCCGCGCTGGGCGAGTACGGAGTGAAGTCGCTCGTTCACAGAACCCATGGAAGCCGAGGCGGGCGTGATCGGGCAAGGACGTTATGGGACGTTCCTGCGAAGCTGGTGCCGCGCCCAGGTGCTTACCCTGGCGGAATGCAGCTCATCATCCTGTGGGACATCGACCACACGCTCATCGACAACGCAGGGGTGAGCAAGGAGATCTACGCGGCCGCGTTCTCGGCGCTGGCAGGCCGCCCGCCGGCCGGACCGGCACGGACCGAGGGCCGCACGGACCGCCTGATCATGCGGGAGATGTTCCTGCGTGAGGGCCTGCCCGAGCCGGACTGGGCCGCCGTCGAGGCCGCCCTCGCCCTCGCCGGCCAGGAGCGGCTTGAGGAGCTGCGCAGGCGTGGGACGGCTCTGCCGGGCGTGCGTGACGCGCTCAAGGCCGTCTCGGTACAGGACGGTTGGGTGTCATCGATCCTGACCGGGAACATCGCGGCCAACGCCCGGGTGAAGTTGTCGGCCTTCGACCTCGACCCTCTGCTCGACCTGTCGGTCGGAGCCTACGGTGCCGACGCGCTCCAGCGCCCCGGCCTCGTGGCCGTCGCCCGGGAGCGCGCCCGCCTTCTTCGCGGTGTGCGTTCCGACGTGCCCGTGGTGCTGGTGGGTGACACGCCACGGGACGTGGAGTCCGCGCTCACCACGGGCTCCGGGATCGTCGCGGTCGCCTCGGGCATCCACAGCGCCGAGGAGCTGGCCGCCGCCGGCGCGTCCGTCGTACTGCCCGACCTGTCGGACACCGCGGACCTCCTGAGGATTCTGGAGTCCTTCGCGGCGCACTGAAAACGTCCCGGGACGTCCCCGGAGCGTCCGGATACGCGGTGACGCAGTCCCCGTACGCTCCGCCACCATCGGGTCTCCAACCAGGCGACTGGCCGGAGGAGGCCCACGTGATCGCGGAAGTCACCGGTATCCGCAGGATCCGGATGCTGTATCTGCAGCTGCTGTACCGCTGCAACTTCGAGTGCCTGCACTGCTTCCACGGCACACGGCTCCAGCACGCCGACGCCTTCACCGCCGAGCAGGCCGCCAACCTCCTCACGCTCATGCGGAACCGGTACGGCACCGAGGCCGTCACCCTCCTCGGCGGCGAGCCGTTCGTCTACAAGGACCTCGCCCGGGTGGTCCGGCACGCCCGGCAGGAGCTGGGCCTGCGGGTCGAGATCTGCACCAACGGCTACCGGATCGAGCGCCGGCTGGCCGAGATCGCCCCGCACCTGGACCTGCTGCGGGTCTCGTTGGAGGGTGTCGGCTCGACCAACGACCACATCCGCAGGTCCGGGAGCTACCAGAGTGCGCTGAACGCGCTCGGCCTCGCCCGGGAACTCGGCGTCCCCACGGGCGCGACCATGACGGTCACCTCCCGCAACATCGACGAGGTACTGCCGCTGGCCCGCGTCCTGGAACACTTCGGGGTACGGCAGTTGAAGATGCACTGCCTGCGTCCGGTCGGCAACGCCGCCGCCCACCCGGAGCTCCTGGTCACCGAACCCACCGCGTACGCCCGCCTGCGCGAGCGGCTCCGGGAGGCCCAGCCGGCCATCGAGGTGGTCGTCGACGAGGACCTGTCCGAGCACGGCGCCCCGGAGGTCTGCGCACCCGCCGGCGGCCCGGCCGAAATCGAGCGGATCGAGGCCGACCCGCGCGGTGCGCTCACCATGTCCTGCAAGGCCGTCGGCAGGGACGCGCACGCCTTCTGGTACGACAAGCGCGCCAACCGCATCGTCCACCGGCCCACCGCCACCGACGAACTGGCCCTCGCGGTGCCGGACGTGGTGTACGGCCGTGTCTGAGCGCCCGCTGTTCGAGAGCCTCGAAGGACTCCGCGGCACCGGCAAGTCGACCATCGCGCCGATGCTGGCGGCGGCCCGCGGCGCGGTGCTGGTCCCGACCGTACCGCCCGCCTACCAGCGCCTGCGGCGCGACGTGGACACGCGGGGGAACGTCGAGGCACGGATGTGCTTCTACCTCTCCGCGCTGTTCACCGCGGCCGACGAGATACGGCGCCATCTCGCCCTCGGCATCCCGGTCGTCGTGGAGAGCTACTTCGCCCGCTGCCTGGCCACCCACCACGCTTTCGGCACCCGCCTCGGGATCACGCTGCCGCCCGACCTGCCGCAGCCCGTCACCTACCACCTGGTCTGCGACGAGGACGAGCGCCGGCGGCGCCTGGCCGGGCGGGACAAGCCGGTGACCCACTGGGACGCCCTCGCCGAGGCCACCGTCGACCGGCTCACCGCCGCCTACGCCCTGTTCCCGATGCACCGTGTGGACACCACCGGCCTCGGTCCCGACGAGGTCCTCCGGGCGATCCTCACCTTCGACACGCAAGGAGCCCACCACCGTGCGGACACAGAGCCTGTGGGAGCACACCCTCACCTTCTTCCCCCAGTTCCTCGCCGCGCTGAGGGAGCACACCGCCGCTGACGCCACCGTCGCGGTCGTCGGCGCGAGCGACGGCAAGTTCGTCCTGCCGCTGGCGGCCGCCGGTTACCGCGTCGTCGCCGTCGAACGCGACCCGCTGGCCCTGCACGGCGGCGAGGTCCGTCTTCCGGGTGATGAGCACGCCCACATGACGGGCCTGATCGACCGGCTCAAGGTCGAGGAGCTCCAGGACCGGGTGCAGGTCATCGAGGGAGACTTCCTCCAGGACGAGCCGCTGGGCACGCCCTGCGACGCGGTCTGGACGAGCTGCTCCTGGCATTACAGTGCCAACCACCACCGCCCGCTCGCCGAGTTCGTCCGCCGCATGCAGTGCCTGGTCGGTCCGGGTGGCCTCTTCGGCGCGGAGTTCATGATGCCCGTCGAACACCGCCACCACCTGGTCGAGCACTACACGTCCCCGGAGAGGCTCCGGCGCCACTTCATCGGCGACTGGAACGTGCTGCTCACGTTGCGCACGAACGAGTTAACCGAGCGGGCCCACGTCGGCCGGCTCCAGGACCACACCCACCGCATGGGTCTGTTCCTCGCGGCCCGTACGCCCGGCCCCTCCCACCGTTACGGGAAGAAGGACTCATGAAGCACGAGTACGAGGCGAAGTTCCTCGCCGTCGACGTCGCCGACCTGCAGACCAGGCTGACCCGGCTCGGCGCCGTCCAGGTGCTCCCGCGCACCCTCCTCACCCGCAAGATCTTCGAGAACGACGCCCTCGACGTCGGCGCCTGGATCCGCCTGCGGGACGAGGGCACCCGGTCCACGCTCACGCTCAAGCAGGTCACCGACGCCACCACCATCGACGGCACCACCGAGGTCGAGACCGAGGTGGCCGACCTGCACGCCATGGCCGAGATCCTTCGCCGTATCGGGCTGCGAGAGGTCCGCTACCAGGAGAACTACCGGGAGGAGTGGCGCCTGGGCGAGGTCGTCTTCGACTTCGACACCTGGCCGGATCTCCCCACCTTCGTCGAGATCGAGGGACCGGACGAGGCATCGGTCCGCCAGGCCGCCGCCCTCCTCGAACTCGACTACTCCGAGGCCCGGTTCGGCAGCGTCGACGAGATCTACAAGAGCGAGGCGGGCCGCGACATCCTCTCCGAGCCCACCCTCCTCTTCGCCGACTCCGAGAAGGACGAGTCCCGCCCCGTGCCCACCCAGGGCACCTGAACCCCGGGGGGAGCACCGTGCTTCCGGAACCGGCCGGGCCACACAGGGCGGCACCGGGCATCCCCGACTTCGCCCGGGGCGGGCTTCCCGCCCCGGCGGCCACCGACGACGGAAACCGGTGGGTCGACGGCTCCTGCTGGCTCTACTGCGGCCGGCGGTGGACCCGCGTCCTGTGGATCGGTCCCGTGAACGTGGCCGGTGTCCAGGCACCGATGTACGCCTGCGGCCCCTGCATCCGGAAGCTGCAGGAGCAGGTCTGGCAAGCCGTCCTCCTCAACGACGCACCGACGCACTCCGCGCAACCCGGCGCTCCCGCCGGAGCCGAACCGCCCGGCAGGCGACGTGGAGGAAGGCACCGAGCGCGAGGCGGCTTCCCGCGGCGCGGCTGAACACCGCCCGGGCCGGCGAGCCGCCCCCTCCTACCCCGTCCCCGTGGACGACTCCCCTACGGCCACGGGGACGGCCCCGGCAACACCAGCACCTCCGCACACCACAGCTTCCCGCCGAACCCGGCGGGAGAACCGGTAGAGGAAGGAGCACCAAGTGGGAGACACCACCCCCTCCGTGGAGGAGGGTCTTCTGGTCGCCGTGGAAGTCCTCGCGAGCGTCCACGACCGGCACGACAGCAGCGCCTCCGACCCGGGACAGGGCAGCTCCGGTGACGGCCCCTGGCCCGGTGGCGACGGCTTGAACCACGCGGCGTAACCGCCGGCTCTCCGGTGGAGGGGCCGCGCACGCGGCCCCTCCACCTTCCACCTCCCATCTGACGCAAGGAAGGGAACAGCCCATGGAGCACCGTCTGGTCCGCGCCATCGAAGAGGCACTGGGGTGGGACGGCCCGGCCCCGCTCGGAAAGGATTTCGCCCGGGGAAGCATCGGCGACCCCCAGCTCGTCACCCGACTGCTCACGCCCGCGCGCCTGCTCGACATGGTCATGCGCCGGAGCCTGGCCAACCCGCAGTTCCGCTTCTTCAAGGGCGGCGAGGAGCTGCACCCCGACGCGTACCTGGACCGGCAGGTCACACCCAGGGGCCAGGCGATACCGATGGCCGGCATGCGCCGCGTGGGCAGCCTGCTGCGCGAGGGCGCGACGCTGGTCCTGGACCAGTCGAACGTCTTCGACCCCACGATGGAAGTGACGTGCCGAGCTCTGCAGTGGTGGTCCCGGGAGCACGTCCAGGCGAACGTGTACCTGACCACCAACGACGCGTCCGGCTTTGACCTGCACTGGGACGACCACGACGTCCTCATCGTGCAACTCGCCGGGGAAAAGCAGTGGGAGGTGCGTGGCACGTCACGGCCCGTGCCCATGTTCCGGGACGCCGAGCGGAACAACACCCCCAGCGAGGAGATCGTGTGGACCGGCACCATGAAGGCCGGCGACGTCATGCACATCCCCCGCGGCTACTGGCACGCCGCCACCCGGGTGGGCCGGGGTGGCGGCCACAGCACCCACGTGACCTTCGGGTTCGCCAAGCGCACCGCCGTGAGCTGGCTGACCTGGCTCGCCGACTGGTCCCGCCAGGAGGAGGTGTTCCGCCACGACCTCGACCGCTGGGGCAGCCCGGAGGAGCGGCGGACTCAGGAGCAGCGGCTGACCGACGCGGCCTCCCGGCTCCTCGACGCCCGCGGCCCGGCAGAGTTCCTGCAGGTCCGCGAGCGCGAGGCCCCCGCCGGCCGGCACGTCCCCTTCCTGGAGATCTTCGGACCGCTTGAGGCCGTGGTGTGTGTCAGCGAGTTCCCGCCGCTGATCCAGGAGGAGCAGGAGACGGTCACCGTGGTGGCCGCAGGCAAGAAGCTCACCTTTGCCTCCAAGGCCCTGCCCGGACTCCGCCTGCTCCTGAGCGGCCACCCGGTGCGGCTGGACGAGGCCGCCCAGGTCGTGGGCGCCGAGGTGGGAGCCCTGGCGAAGATCCTGGTGGAGGAGGAACTGTGCGCGAGCCTGACCCCCGAGTTGTCCTCGGGCTACACCGATCTCGTCATGAGCGCCTGATCCTTACCAGCGCGCTGGAACTCGGTGTCGAGGCGATCGACACCAGCTTCAACTACCACGGCTTCTCGGCCCACACCGCCCTGGCGGAGGTGGGGGGCGACCTCCTGCCCCGCTTCACGGTCTCCACCAAGGTCGGATTCTTCCCGGCCGCTGGCAGGGCCGAGCACTCACTCGATCCGGGCAGGCTCCGGGCAGCGGTGGAGCAGACCAACCGTGACCTCGGAAGCGTCCCCGACCTGGTGTTCCTGCACAACCCGGAACGCTCCCTGCCCGAACGCTTCTCAGCTGGTCGGGAAGCGCTGGGGGCGGCGTGCGCCGCCCTGGAGAGGGCCGCGGCAGACGGGCTGTGCGGAGCCTGGGGCGTCTCCTCGTGGGATCCCCGCCCACTGCGCGGCCTCATCGACGGCACCATGCCCAGGCCCGACGTGGTCATGGTCCGGGCGGGGCTCCTGGTTCCGGTCGACGTCCTGGAGGCGTCGGAAGCCCTGGCAGCACGGTGGGGCCTCGAACCTGATCAGCTGTGGGGCATGAGCCCCTTCGGAGGCGGGACCGGAGACCCGCTGTGGAAGACCTTCGACCCGCGGGTCTTCATCCGGGACCCCGACGACGACCTCTCCGCCGTACAGGCCGCGTTCCGCGCCGCCTACCGGCTGCCGCAGGTGGGGAGGGTCGCCGTCGGCACGGACGACCCGTCCCACCTGGCGGAGCTGGTCACCGCCCTGCGGTACGAGGCTGATCCGGGCAGCCTGCGCACGTACCGGCGGCTTCTCCGCGAGAGGGTGGACCGTCAGCCGATCTGAAGTTCCCCCGCGATCCGTGCCGCCGCCTGGCGTGCCGGCTCCAGGCGAGGGTCCTCGGGATGGGCGTCCGGGGCCAGGATCTTCGCGCAGACGAACAGGGTCATCAGCTTGCCGTCCCGGCTCTCCAGGTCGCGACGCCGCTCGTGGCGGACGCGTTCGGCCAGGGCCGGGACGGCGAGGGAGTTGCCCCACAGGGACGCGGCGTCCAGTCCCCGTGGGGCCATGCCCCAGTCCTCCCAGTCGAACAGGCAGAACTCCGGGCTGGTCATGTTCGCCCAGTTCAGGTCCGCGTGCGCGGGCCACCACCGGCTCACCGTCGTGTCGATGCAGCTGGGGAGGAAGCGGCGGACTGCCTCGGTGACACCGCCCTGGGTGATCGTGACGGTGTCCGGGGTGGCGACACGGTTCGTGTGGTGGGCGGCCAGGGCGTCCAGCGAGGCGTTCAACGCCTGCCACCACGTATCCGGCAGCCCGGGGTCACTGGCCAGGACGCTGGTGCCGACCGGCGCGCCGGGCAGCAGATCGGTCTCGTCGGCCCGCCACATCGCGACACCGTCCGGCTGACGCCACACCACCGCCCGGTGCCACCGGGGCTGCGCGACTCCTCCCAGCACGGCCGCGCACTCGGTGCCGTTCCAGCCCTGGCTCCCGATCTTCTCCACCCGGCGCCGCTCGATCCGCACCCATGTGCCCCGGTCCGTCCGCGCGCCCAGCGAGCGCCGCTTGCGTACCAGCGCGTCCCGGTCCAGCCGGGTTCGAAGGGAACGCTCGACATCGTCGAGCACAACGTCGACCGGCTCGATTCTCAGGTCGGCCGGTGCAGCGGCAGGCGCGGAAGATGGCATGGAACCTCCTTGGCGGCCGTCCGACGCTAGCAAGGAACCGACCTCCCATCTCTCCGGTGGGGAAGACATGGCACGGTTGCACGGCGATCTGCCCCAGCCCGACCCGCGGGGCGGCTGGTACGGCACGGGGCAGGAGGTCCAAGACTCCGCCGGGGGCAACCAGCTGTCCCTGCGCCGCCCGGTCGTCGATGTGGGCGAAGAACTCGGCCTCGTCGGTAGCAGCGGCCACTGCGCTTCTCCCTGGATGGCGCGATAGTCATGGCCTCGATGAGGAGGCGACCGTCTTGGCGGATGGGTGCGGCGTTCTCGTCACGGCCGGGGCCGGGGGCGTTGCCGTCCCAGGAGGCGACCGGGTGCGGGTCGGTGTGCTCCTCGTACTTGCCCGGCCCGTACAGGTAGGACAGGAGGCCGAGGGTGCGCTGCCCGCGCTTGTGAATCTTGGGGATCATGCCGGTGGTGTGTTCTTAGTCCTGGTGGAGGAGCTGGTCGGTGGCGTGCTGGACACGCTGGACGGCGCGCTCGGTGGCGGCGATGACGGCGTCGAGCTCGGGAGGGTGGGCTCCGGCGTTGATCGCGCGGGCGATCTGGTTGAGGTTGTTGCCGACGTGGCCGAGGTGCCGTCGCGCGGCGAACAGTTCGGCGACGAGTTCACGGCGTCCGGCGATGGCGGCAGCGGTGGTGTCGAAGTCACGGGCGGCGGCGAGGCCGCTGCGGGCGAGGAGGGACGGCAGGGTTGTGCGCGCGGCGGTCGCAGCAGCGGTGAGCAACCTCTTCTCGTCGTCGTTCAGGCGGACACTGCACACGTAATCGCGCTTGTGCGTGGGCGGCTTCGGGGAGCGCTTGCGCAAGGTCTTCGCGTCGCGGTGTTCAAGCGGCGGCGGCTGCTTCCCCGGCTGCGATCCGCCCTCGGTCGCTGCCTTGCGGACCAGCGCCTCCCGGTGCTGGTCCACTCCCGCCACCTCCGGGGCGGGCATGGCCGAAGACGCCTTCCCCGGCGGGGAAGAGCGTCTTGGCCGATAACTTGCTCGGCCTGTGGCTGGGGTGGTCACTTCCTGCTGGCCGACGGGCGTGGGGTTGTGGTGCTCGTGCATCAGGGCCTTTCTCGTAGAGGTTGAGTGCGGAAGCGCCGGATGGTGAGGACGGGACAGAGGACCGGGTGTGGGGTGGGCCCGCGACGCCGCTACCGCTCTGTCCGCGGACGGTTCTTGGTCGGCGGACAGAGCGGGACCTGGTGGGGGCCGCGTCTGGGACCTGCCCTTGCTGACCTCGGTCCCCTGCGGTTTTCAGTCCCCAAGGTGATTTGCGGTCCCCGGTCCCCGCTCGGTCCCCGTGGCTTTGTTCTTGTGGATGAGGACGGTCCCCGAACGAGGGCTGCTGTTGCTTTGCGGGGACCGTCCTGTGGTCGGCAGGCAGGCGGTGCTCCCCGAGACCGAGTCCCGGTCCCCGGTTCCTGCTGCGGGGACCGGAGTTGCGGAGGGCTGGGCCATGGGCGGCTTACCTGCGGCGATGCTGGTCCGGTGATTCCGTGGTCGGTCCCCTGTATGCGGCCTCGACCTCGGTCCCGGTGTGCGCGGTCCCCGGTCCCCGCGGGACCGTGGTCCCCAGCGCCCGGTCCCCGGTCCCCGGCGCGGTCTGTGTTCCGGTCCCCGGTCCTCGGCCTCCGAGGGGACCGTGTTCTCGGATGGTTCGCGGTCCCCGTTTCTGTTCAGCTGGCCAACGTGTTTGGTCGCCTACTTCAGCGGCGGGCCGGTCCGCCGCCGTTCCGTTCGGGTGCGGGGCTGCTCAGCGAGGGCGCCCTGGGACCGGGACCGGTGGAGGGGTGGCCACGGTGGTTGGCGCCGGGGCGTGCGCGGGTGTCGTCCGGCGTCGGTCGGAGCCGGTGAGGATGACGCGTTCGGTCATCTCGGTGAGGCGGGAGGCGACGCGGTCGCCGAGCGCTGTGCGCAGCTCGGCGATGGGGAGGTTGGTGGTGATCAGGGTGGGGCGCAGGTGCTCGTACCGGTAGTTGACGAGCCGGTAGGTGAGCTCCTCGGTCCACTCACTGGCCTTGGCGGCGCCGAGGTCGTCCAGGAGCAGCAGCGGGCAGCGGGCCAGGGCCTGCAGGTCGCGTTCGCTGTCGTGGCCGGAGCGGGGGCGCAGGCGGGCGTAGAGGTCGGCGGCGGTGACGGCTTCCCAGCGCAGACGGACCCCGGCGGTCAGGAGGGTGCGGATGGCGCCGTACGCCTGGTGGGTCTTGCCGGTGCCGGTGGGTCCGGCGATCAGCAGAGACGGGCCCTCGGCGATGCCCGGGGCGCCGCCTGGTCCGGGGCGTCCAGTGCGGGCGATGGTGTCGGCCCAGGCGGTGATCTGCGGGTGGTCGGCCAGGGCGCGGCGGTAGCGGGCGGGTATGCGGGCGTCGGCCAGTTCCAGGGCGGTGACCGGCTCGTTGGCCGGTTCGTCCAGGGGAGCGTCGGGGTCGATGCCACGGGCGGTGAGGATCGCGTTGAGCCGGTCGGTCAGCTGTCCGGCGCGCTGCGGTGCGCGGGTGTGGGTGGTGGTCACAGTTCGCCTCCGTAGGCCGCCTCGACGTCGGCCGGGTTCGTCCACGGGCGGTGGGCGGCGGGTGCGGGCCGGTTGGCGTTCATCGCCTCGTGCACGAGGCTGGGCAGGGTGCTCGGGTGCAGACCCTTGGCCCGGTGGCGTTCCAACCCGGAACGGATGTGGGCGGGATCGATGCCCTCGGCCAGCAGCTTGCTGACCTCCCGGCCGAGGTGTCCCAGGACGTCCTTGGGCGGGCGGTGGGCGCAGGCGGCGGCGTACTCGCCGATGAGGTGCCGGGCCGAGACGGTGTCGGGCGCGGGGGCGCTCGCGCCCCCCGACGGGGTAGTTCCTAGATCCATGATCCTAGGTCCTAGATCCGGACGGTGAGGCGTCACCGCCGCTGCAGGGAGCCCTCCGTGTTCCTTCACGGAGGGCTCCGTGAAACCGTCCTCACCTGCGGATTTTTCAGCAGAGCCAGGATTTGGTGCGGGCTCGCTCAGCTCGCGAGAGCTTTCACGGAGGGTTCCGTGAGGCGGCGGCGCGGGCTCCGTGACACCGGTCCGTGCGGCAGGAGCGGTGGTCCTTGTCGCGGTGCCGGGCGGAGCGTCGTGGTGCGGGCAGCCGGGGAGGCGGCTCTTGCTGGGTCGGTTGATCTTCTGGTGCTGGTGCCAGGTGACGATGTGCAGGTAGCGCTTGTCGTCCGGGCCCTTGTAGCGGCAGATCAGGCCGGCATCCGCGAGCTGGGCGAGGTCCTTCTCGACCTCGGCGGGCGTGTGCTCCGGGCGCAGGACCCACAGTTGCCCGGCGATGATCGCGGCGTGGTCGCGGTGGCGGCCCTGGTCGTCGGCCTGGGTGAGCAGGCCGAAGAAGGTCCGCTCGGCGGTCAGGGTGACGGCGGCGAGGGACTCGGAGACGAAGGCTTCGGGCTTGATGGTGCGGATGCGTGCCAAGAGGGGCGGTCCTCACTCGATGCCGGCGGGCGGGGGCAGGGGATCGGCCGGGTAGTGGCGCGGCTTGCGGATGGCAGGTCGCGCTTTCCGGGGTATCGCCAACACAGCCACACCCGGATCGCTCAAGTCCATCCCAATGCGGCCGAATCTCTGACGGCAGAAAGGCAGCCGGAAAGCATGCCGCGAAGGGCGACGTGAAAACCGTAGAGCATGATCGACGGTCGACCAAATAGTTGCCCTGGACGCCGATCCGGAAGGATCACATCGCCAATCCGTTGACGAACTTTCGCCGGGGAAGCTACAACACAACACCGCACGTCAGA
The DNA here is from genome assembly GCF_036323805.1 of Streptomyces rubellus. Lineage (NCBI taxonomy): Bacteria > Bacillati > Actinomycetota > Actinomycetes > Kitasatosporales > Streptomycetaceae > Streptomyces > Streptomyces rubellus. Next base: position 106,267 of record NZ_JAZDCX010000015.1, on the reverse strand, counting down.
GAACTCTTCGGGCGTCGCGCAGCGTGGCTCCCCGAGTCTCCCGGACTACGGAAAGCCCTCCACGTGTGTGCCGCGCGGGCCGCAATATAGGCCACGATCGCCGGTTAACCAAACCGGCGAGTGAACGCTAGGAATAGAGATATGGCAGCACGCTCACTGGAAAACGCTCCCGCAGGAATACGGGACGTCCGGACCTTCGAAACGCTCCGCACCGAGCGCAGCCTCACCCAGCGCCAGACGACCGACCATGCGACTTCCCTCGGTCACCCGATGCCGCCCCGCATCAAATGCGCTCAGCGCCGCTGTGACGCCGACGACCTTGCCGCGATCGCCGAGGCCCTCCTCGCCTCGCCCCTCGTGCTGCCGCAGGACCCGACCGCTCCGTGACGAGGCCCGTCCAGGGCCGCTGACCGAGTCCGCCCACCACCGAGTCAGGACCCGCCGCCCTTGTGTAGACCTTCGCCCGCACCCGCGACCACCCACCTGCCGCACAACCCGCGCGACACCCCTCTGCCCCGCCTCTACCGCCCCGAGGAGATCGCCGAAGCACTCGGCTGCTCTGCCTGGTGGGTCAAGGACCGGGCCCGGCGGAGCCTCATCCCGCACACCCGTGTCGGCCGTGCCTACCGCTTCACCGCCGGCCACCTCGCCGAAATCGTCCGCCTCCACGAGGAGACACCGGCTCGTCCCGCTCCGTCGGCCGAAAGCGCGGCCGTCCCGTCCTCCACGGCTGCTTCGCGGGACGACTTCGCACAACCGCCCCGCCCCCTCACCACTCCGGCGAACCGCCTGCGGGCCCGGCCACCGCGCCGGGCCCAGTACGACGCCACCGCATAGCCGCACCCCGACGTGAAGCACCCAGAGGCAAAGGAGACACCGGAAAGTGGGTTTCGCGGAGAAGCGCGGAAACTACTGGCGCGGCCGGTACAAGACGGCGCCCGGCAAGCACCTCACGGTCGTCGACGAGCGCGGCAAGGCGATCAGGTTCGCCACCAAGGGCGAGGCCCAGCGTGCCGCGAGTGAGGCCGAGAACAAGTACCGGCGCGGCGACTGGCGCGACCCGGCGCTCGGCCAGGAGACTTTCGGCGAGTACGCGAACCGCTGGTATGCCGCCCAGGACCTGGCCGCCTCGACCATGCAGAACTACAAGCGCCACATCGAGGAGCACCTGCTCCCCGAGTTCGAGGACAAGGCGCTCGCCGGCATCCTGCGCGCGGACGTCGACCTGTGGGAGAAGAAGGAGAAGGTCCTCTACGCGGCCTCCAGCGTCAAGACCTGGCGCTCCACGCTCCACCTGATCCTTGAGGACGCGATCGACGAGGGCCTGATCACCTCCAACCCGGCGGCCAGACGCCGCGGGCGCGGCAAGCGCGCCGGCCGCTCCCGCGACCGCGGCCCCGAGAAGGTCATCACCGACCCGCTCGGCGCCCTGCTGATCGCCGAGCGGGCCGCGCTGCTCTCCGGCCGCGACGACGAGTTCGTCGCCGTGATCCTCATGGCGTACACCGGGATGCGATGGGGCGAGGTCGTCGGCCTGGAGACCGAGTTCACCCGCCCCGGCGTCGTCCGCGTCGAGCACCAGCTGTATGAACTGGACTCCGGGACGCTGGCCCGCTGCCCGCCCAAGGACGACAGCTACCGCGCCATCGACACCCCCGACTTCCTGTCCGCCCTGATCGCCGACCACATCGCCCGCACCAAGCCAGCCCCGTGCCCCTGCCACGGCAAGCGGTACCTCTTCCGCGGCCAGGGCACGGCCCGCACCGGCGGGCACCAAGGCGCCAAGCTGGCGGACGTCGCCCGCCGCGCCGGTGTCTCCACCGGCACGGTCTCCAATGTCCTCAACCACCCCGAGCGCGTCCGCGAGGACACCCGGGCCCGCGTGGAGGCGGCCATCACCGAACTCGGCTTCATACGCGGCGGCGTGCCGACGGAGAACGCGGCCCACTGGCGTCGCAACGGCTTCGCCACCTGGCTGTTCACCCCGGCCGTCTCGGGCTGGTACCCGAAGAAGGCACCCCAGGAAGCCCGGCCCGTCCCCCTGCTCGGTGAGCCCTGGCCAGGCATACCGGCACGCGGTCGCGGCGCCGGCGGACGGGCCGACGCCTGCTGGCTCCCGATCGCCAAGGGCCTCACCCCGCACGGCCTCCGTCACACCCACCGGACCGTGATGGAGGACCTCGGCACCGAGAAGGTCCTCATGGACGAACGTATGGGCCACATCGACGGCTCCGTCTCCGCCCGCTACGCCCACGTCACCCCCGGCATGCGCAAGCGCCTCAAGCTCGGCCTGACCGAACAGTGGGAGACGGCACTCGACGCCCGCTTGGTAATGTGTCCTCGCTCGCCGGTGAGAGCACTCGACAAGTTGCTGAAGGCACGTCCCATGTCACATCAGGAGTAAGTTCCCGGCGCATTCCGGCACAGCGTGCGTTATCGCTACCGAGGGCGACGCTTCGGAGGAACTGGCCCTGGGATAATGTCGAGGCCCATGTGCTCCTTGAACAGGTGCACCAGGTTGGCACCGTCGAGGAGTTCGAGCCGACCGTGCTCGTTGGCAAACGCCTCACTGGCCCGCCCGAACCACGAGGTCGTCACCAGAATGCCCTTGGCAGCTCGCTTGTGCTCCACGACCCCTGCCAGTGCAGAGACGGTTTCGAAGGGCACGACCTTGCTGGTGCGCTTGGCCTGGATGACGCACAGACCCTTCATGACGGGATCGGTGTTCATGGCGATCGCGTCAACACCTTCGTCCTTCGATGGTTGGGTGTTGACGCTGTCCAAGCCGATCGCTTCGAACAGTTGCCGGACCAAGTGCTCGAACTCCGTCGGCGTCAGATTCATCAGCACCGGTCGGCTGTCCAGGCCCGCCACGACATCCATGCTGTCCATCAGCCGGAACTTGGTCAGGTCGAACGTGACCAATGGCCGGACCGGTTCCAGCTCGTACGGGTTCGGGGAAATCAGCGACCTCAGGCGTTTCAGGCAAGCACGGGGATCTACCTGTGTCAGGACGAGCTGGCCGAACTCCTCCCGATCCGTCTGGAGGGTGATCAGGCACGGGTGCACCTCCCGGCCGGTGGCACGGTCGATGGTCTTCACGTGCCCGTTCAGGGCGATGGACCGCACCACACCCTCGGTGTCGGCGGCGAATAGCTCGTGCACGGTGCGCAGGGCCGTTTGCGCCAACACGGAGGAGTACAGCTCCTTGCGCTCCTTCTCCGGCCGAGGGATCGGCGTGATCTCGTCGCGTGACTTCACATACCGGTATCCACGGGCGGCGGGTACCACGTCCTCCAAGGGGAGATCGATTTCGACGAGCAGGTCACCGGTGTCGGCCTGATAGGAGACCTGGTGAGTCTTCGGGAAGCCATGCGGATACTTGGAGGCGGCCAGGACTTGGTCCGCGAACCACTCGACCGCCTCGACGTCCCTGTCCCTGTACGCGCTTCGGCGCTCGTCGATCCGGGTGTTCCACTCCTCCACCCGGACGGCCTCCCGTTGAGTGTGCCTCTCGTGCCTGGCGCGTACCTCGTTCAGCTTCTCAACGCGCTTCTGCTCCTCGCGGGCGTGGTCCCGCAGGGCTCGGTCGAAGCGTTCGCGTGCCAGCTCCATCTCGGCGTCATAGCCCCGGCGCCCGAAGCCGAGGGCACCCCGGAAGCCGCGCGGAGGTTCCGGTTCGTACTCTTCCCAGCGGGGCGCGGGCGTGGCTCGTGCAATTCCCACTGGGGAGAACACCGTAGGGGTGAACTTCTGCCGGAGGTTCTTGAACGTCAATGGACGGTGCTTCAGCACGGCGGTACGCAGCAGCGTTGAGAGCTGCTCGACATCGTTCTCGGTTACGCTGGTCCGGTCCACGGCCTCCTGAGTACGGGCTGCCTCGTACGCTAGCTTCTCCTCCCGCGCCTTCCGCTTGGCTGCGGCCTCGGCGGCCTTACGTGCCCTTTCGCGTTCTCTAGCCTGCCGTGCGGCCTCCCGGGCGTAAGCACCTTCTCCGCTCACTCCAGTCTTGCCAGCCACTGTGGCCCTCCAGGTCAATGCGTGTTCGTCCAGCCGAACCTTCGGCAGTATTCCGTAGGCGTCTGACAAAGGGGACGCGCATCAGCCAGGGCGCACCGGACCATCTCGCAGCTCTGCTCTTGGATGTCTGCGGATGGTCAACCGTCCGTGAGGAGCTTATTGATCCCGTCGATGTCGAGATGCTCGGGGTCGAAGGGGCCGTCGAGCCACTCGGTGAGGAACTGGTGCTGTTCATGCTCGGGATCCGTGATAGCGGCCAGGAGTTCCCCATAGCCCCAGGGCCCGCCGCAGTCCTCGGGAGGGCAGGCGCGGCGGCCGGTGACACAGCGGGGATAGGTGGTTCCCGGAACTTCGGTGAGGGCTTTCTCGATCTGGATGTGGTGGAGCCAGCCGTCGCCGAAGTCGTAGGTGTAGCCGATCCTGTCGTCGATGGCCGGGGCCACAGATCGGAGCGACACGTCCCGCTCGTCACGGTGGCCGAGTTCGGCGTCAGGGTGCCCGAAGGCTCCCAGGGGTGTCTCAAAGACGTGCAGGTGGTAGTCCTCCCAGCCCATCGCGGTCTGGATCACCCGGTGCAGACGGCTCAGAGTGATGTCGGCGGGCACCTGCAGACGGCGCCAGATCGGCGGGCGGATGTCGGCCAGGGTGATCTTGATCTGGAGGACGGTGTCAGAGGGCATGGAGGGAATGTCCCTTCACGGAGTGGACGAGTGCGCTCGTGATCTGTGAGAGATCGCAACCGTGTCAACGGCGGGACTCGTGCAGCCCCGCGCCTGGAGCTGGCCGGTGGCGGGGCAGCCGGGTCGGGGGGAAGGTAGCAAGCCACTGCGGCTCGTGGGTACTGGGAGCCGGGAATCGAGGTTGGCTCCCAAATGGCTCCCAAGAGAGCCTGGAAATGGCTCAGGGGCCCGATCCGCATCGCGGATCAGGCCCCTGATCTGGTGTTTCTCTGTCGGGGTGGCGGGATTTGAACCCACGACCTCTTCGTCCCGAACGAAGCGCGCTGCCAAGCTGCGCCACACCCCGGAGCAACGACCACTACTCTAGCCCACGCCCGTGCTCAGGCGAAATCCGGTTTCCCGGGTGCCGGGGCGGGGTGTGGGGCGGCTCTCGGAGTGGGGCCCGGGGCCGGTCAGGGGCGTTCGGTCAGGGTGAGGAGGGTGGCCTCCGGGGGGCAGGCGAAGCGGAACGGGGTGTAGCGGTTGGCGCCGCAGCCTGCCGAGACGTGCAGGTGGGCGCGGTGGCCGCCCGCCTCGTGGTGGGACAGGCCCCGGGCCCGTCCGGTGTCCAGGTCGCAGTTGGTGACCAGGGCGCCGTAGAAGGGGACGCGGAGCTGGCCGCCGTGGGTGTGGCCGGCCAGGATCAGCGGGTAGCCGTCGGCGGTGAAGGCGTCCAGGACGCGCAGGTACGGGGCGTGGACCACGGCCAGGGACAGGTCCGCGCCGTCCTCCGGGCCGCCCGCCACCTCGTCGTAGCGGTCGCGCTTGATGTGCGGGTCGTCCAGGCCGGTGAGGGCGATCTCCTCGCCGGTGTCCAGCTTGAGGCGGCCGCGGGTGTTGGACAGGCCGACCCAGCCGGCCTCGTCGAAGGCGTCGCGCATGCCCTCCCACGGGTTGTGGATGGCGCCCACGGCCGGCGGGTTGCCGTTGAGGCCGTGGCGGCCGCTGGCCTTCTCCGCCAGATAGCGGGCGGGGTTGCGCAGCTTGGGCCCGTAGTAGTCGTTGGAGCCGAAGACGTACGCGCCGGGGTACTCCAGCAGCGGGCCGAGCGCGTCCAGGACCTCGGGGACGGCCTCGGTGTCGGAGAGGTTGTCGCCGGTGTTCACCACGAAGTCCGGGCGGAGTCCGGCCAGCGACTGGAGCCAGCGCTGCTTCTTGCGCTGTCCGCTGACCATGTGGATGTCGGAGACCTGGAGCACGCGCAGCGGTCGCATCCCGCGCGGCAGCACGGGGACGGTGACGCGGCGGAGCCGGAAGGCGCGGGCCTCGATGCCCGCCGAGTAGACGAGGCAGGCCGCGCCGACCGCCGTGATGCCGAGGGGGACCTTGAGGGAGAGCGGGTATCGCGCAGGCATGTGTTCATGGTCGCAGACGTACGGGCCGGGTACGGCACCCGAACGGCCGACGCCGCGCCGGAGGCAGGGGGCGGAGACGGTACGGGGGCGGGGAGAAGAAGGGCGGAGGGGTGGGGAGAGAAGGAGGGTGAGCGGACGGCGCGGGCGGAATGCGGTGGGCGTTCGAGGCCGCGTCCTGGCACACTTCCGGCATGACCACGCTCAAGACCCGGCTCCAGGACGACCTCACAGCGGCGATCAGGGCGCGCGACGAGCTGCGCTCCGCCACCCTCCGGCTCACGCTGACCGCGATCCAGAAGGAAGCGGTGGCGGGCGAGACGGCCCGTGAGCTGTCCGATGCCGAGGTCGAGAAGATCATCGCCCGGGAGGCCAAGAAGCGGCGCGAGGCCGCGGAGGCCTTCGCCAAGGGCGGGCGCCCCGAGCAGGCCGAGCGGGAGCGGGCCGAGGGTGAGGTGCTCGCCGAGTACCTGCCCAAGCAGCTCACCGACGGAGAGCTGGACGCGCTGGTGGCCGAGGCCGTGGCGGAGGCGAAGGCCGCCGGGGCCGAGGGGCCGAAGGCCATGGGGGCCGTGATGAAGATCGTGAACCCGAAGGTGGCCGGACGGGCGGAGGGCGGCCGGGTGGCCGCCGCCGTCAGGAAGAGACTGGCGGGCTGACCGCCGCGCGACGGCGTACGGGAGGGCCCGCCTCCCCGTACGCCGGACGCGGGAGGACGGCGGAAGGGGTGCCCGGCCGGTTGTCGGCCGGGCACCCCTTCCCGCGTTCCCGGTGGAACGGCCGCGGTCGGTGGTGGGTGTGCGGCTACCTGGGACCCCAGCCGCCGTCCTGGCCGCCGTCCTGCCAACCGCCGCTGTCGGTACCGCCGTTGTCGGCGCCACCGTTGCCGAAGCCGCCGGGGAAGCCCCCGCCGGGTTCGTCGGTGGGGGTGATGCCGCCGTTGGTGTTCCCGCCCATGGTGTCGGTACCGCCGTCGGTGGTGCCGCCGGCCGTCAGGTCGGGTCCGAAGGTGAAGCCCGGACCGGGGATGTCGGGACGGCCGGGACGGTCGCCGCCGGGCCGGTTGTCGTTCCGTCCGCCGTCCCCGTCGTCACCGTCGCCGGGCTCGTCCTCCCTGGTGCTGCCGCGCGGCACGTGCACGTCGTTGAAGGACTCCACCGACTCGCCCTCCAGGGCGCCGGTCATGGCGGTCCGCCAGATGGGCCCGGGCAGACAGCCACCGCAGACCTTGGGGTAGTACTGGCCGCCGATGGTGATGTCGAACATCTCCCGCGGGGCGCCGACGTCGTCACCGACCCAGACCGCGGTGGAGAGGTTCGGCGTGTAGCCGACGAACCAGGCGTCCTTGCGGCCGTCCGTCGTACCGGTCTTGCCCGCGTTGTCGCGGTCCGAGAGCCCGGCCGCCGTGCCGGTGCCGTCCTCCACCACACCCTTGAGCATCTTGTTGATGGAGTCCGCGGTGTGCTCGGACATCGCCCGCTCGCACTCGGTCCTGGGCACCGACAGCTTCTTGCCCTCGGCGTCGACGACCTTCTCGATGGCGACCGGGGAGCAGTAGGTGCCCCGGTTGGCGAACGTGGCGTAGGCGGCGGCCATGGCGAGCGGGCTGATGTTCTGGCCGCCCAGGAGCATCGACGGCTTCTGCTCGACGGGCTTGCCGTCGCCGCGCTTGACGCCCATCTTCCCCGCCATCTTCACGACGTCGCACAGACCGACCTTCTGCCCCAGGCCGACGAAGTAGGTGTTGATCGACTTCCCGAGCGCGCTGGTCATGTCCCAGGAGCCCTTCTCGGACTCCAGCTCGTTCTGGACCTTCCACTCCTTGGTGCCGTAGGGCTTGTTGCCGCAGACCGTGAAGTCGCTCTCCTTGAAGGTGGCCTTCCAGTCGCTGCTGTGGGTGTGGGTGGGGTTGATGCCCTTCTGCAGGGCGGCGGCGGCGATGATCGGCTTGAAGGTCGAGCCGACCTGGAAGCCGTGGGTGCTGCCGCCCATGGCGTTGTTGACCGCGAGGTTGAGCGTGGTCTGGTTCTTCTTCTGGTCCAGGCCGTACGGGCGGCTCTGGGCCATCGAGAGGATCTTGCCGGTGCCGGGCTCCACCTGGACCACGGAGGCGGCCACCGGGTCGTCCTCGTAGACCTTGCTGGTGGCGGCCTTGGCCGCGGCCTTCTGCGCCTTGGGCGAGAGCGTGGTGTGGATCGTCAGGCCGCCGCGCTTCCAGCGCTCCTGGCGCTCCTTCTCCGTCTTGCCGAAGGCCGGGTCGGTCAGGATGACCTTGCGGACGTAGTCACAGAAGAAGCCCGCCTTGTCGGTGGAGGTGATGCAGCCGCTCCTGGGCCTGCTGATCTTCAGCCCGAGGTCCCGCTGCTTCGCCGCGTCGGCCTCCTTGCGGCTGACGGCGCCCGTTTCGGCCATGCGCTCGAGCACCACGTTGCGCCGCTTGAGGGCGTCCTCCTCGTTGTTGAGGGGGTCGTAGCGGCTGGGGGACTGGACGAGTCCGGCCAGCAGCGCGGCCTCGTGGAGTTCGAGGTCGGCGGCGGGCTTGGAGAAGTAGCGCCGGGCGGCGGCCTCGATGCCGTACGCCTGCTGTCCGAAGAAGGTGATGTTGAGGTAGTTCTCCAGGATCTGGTCCTTGGTGAGCTCCTCCTCCACCTGGATCGCGAACTGCAGTTCCTGGATCTTGCGCCCGATGGTCTGCTGGGTCGCCTCGGCGACCTTCTCCGGGTCGTCCCCGGCCTGTTCGACGAAGACGTTCTTGACGTACTGCTGGGTGAGGGTCGAGCCGCCCTCGGAGACCTCGCCCTGCTGCGCGTTCTTGTTGAGGGCGCGCAGGATGCCCTTGAGGTCGACGGCGCCGTGCTCGTAGAAGCGCGAGTCCTCGATGGCGATGATCGCCTTCCGCATGGGCGGGGCGATCTTCTCCAGCGGCACCACCGTGCGGTCGCGGTAGTAGTCGGTGGCGATCAGTTCGCCCTCGGAGTCGAGGATCTGGTTCTTCTGGCTCAGCGGGGGCCGCTTGAAGTCGACGGGGATCTCGTCGAAGTTCTCGACGGCCCCCTTCGCGGCCAGCCCGAGGCCGCCGGCCACGGGCAGCGCGACACCCGCGAGCACCGCTCCCGCGAGCACGCTGACACCGAGGAACTTGGCGGCCTGCTGGGGACCGGTCAGTCCGCCACCCGAGCGCTTGTTTGCCATGAGGAGCAGCCTACGTTCTCAATCGCCGGACAGGTGAGCGTGTGTTCGCCTACGCTGTATCACGTCTGACACGGTCACCAGGTTCCTTGTCAACTCCCAGCTCACTCCATCGGGTGTTGAGGTGTGACCGGATTGAAATCCTATGTCAGCAGACTTCCGGTCAGATTCCCTCGCCATACTGGTGAAATGTCCCTTTGTGGAGGGAAGGTCACGATCGTTCCTCGCTCACTCCGTTGGGTGATCTGCCGCGTACCCATAGTCCGTTCGGGCCATTCAAGATTGGGCCCGTCGGGGGTGTTGCGCCCTGCCCGCCTTCCGTAACGTCCTGCACTGGCAGCGGTGAATATGCCGTCTGCCGCCGTGGGGGAGCCTCGATATTCGGGAGAGGACGGCGCCGGCATGGGCTGGGTAACCGACTGGAGTGCGCAGGCGGCCTGTCGCACTACCGATCCGGATGAACTGTTCGTACAGGGGGCGGCCCAGAACCGCGCCAAGGCGGTCTGCACCGGATGTCCGGTGCGCACCGAATGCCTGGCCGACGCCCTCGACAACCGAGTGGAGTTCGGCGTCTGGGGCGGGATGACCGAGCGGGAACGGAGAGCGCTGCTGCGCCGCCGCCCGACGGTCACCTCCTGGCGGCGGCTCCTGGAGACCGCGCGCAGCGAGTACGAGCGCGGCGCCGGGCTGCTGCCCGTGGAGGTCGACTCCCGGGAGTACCGGGCGCACCAGTACGACGGCGACTACGCCGCGGCGGGCTGACCCGCCCCCGGCCGGAGCCGGCGCGGAAGCGGACGACCGCCGGGCGTGGGCGGTCAGGCGGACGCGTCGTGCCGCGCCGCGAGCCGCTCACCGATCGCCCGCAGCCCGTCCAGGTCGTGGACGTCACCGGGCAGGGCCGCCACCTCCACCACCGGCACCTCGGGGTGCAGTGCGGCGAAACGGTCCCGCATGCGGCGCTCGCGCGCCAGGACGTGCATCCGCTCGGCATGCAGCCTCAGCATGCCCGCGGCCAGCCGTTCGGCCGTGGCGGGGGAGCCGTCGGCGGGAGAGCCCTCGGCCGGGGAGCCTGCCGCGGGGGGAGCGGAGGAGCCGCCGGGCTCGGAGGACGCGGAGGAGTCGGGGGCAGCGGTGTCGGAGGCGGGCCGTTCTCCACCACCCTTCCCGCCCGGGTGATCCACAATGCCGTCGTCCTCGAGGATCTCCGCGGCGGCCAGCGCCCGCTCCGCGCTGAGGCGGACGGCCTCGCTGCCGTGCATCCGGTTCAGCACCAGCCCGGCCAGCGGCATCCGGTCCGCGGCCAGCCGCTCGACGAAGTACGCCGCCTCCCGCAGCGCGTCCCGCTCCGGCGCCGCCACCACCAGGAACGCCGTGCCCGGGGCCTGGAGCAGCCGGTAGGTCGCGTCGGCCCGGGTGCGGAAGCCGCCGAACATCGTGTCCATGGCGGCCACGAAGGTCTGCATGTCGCGCAGCAGCCCGGAGCCCAGCAGCTTGTTGAGGGTGCCGGTGAACATCGACAGCCCGGTCATCCCCAGGTTCACGAACTTCAGCCCGGCCCGGCCGCCCGCCTTCGCCGGGGCCATCAGCACCCTGATGAACCGGCCGTCCAGGAACGACCCCAGCCGCTTGGGCGCGTCCAGGAAGTCCAGCGCGGACCGGCTCGGCGGGGTGTCGACGACGATGAGGTCCCACTCGCCCTCGGCGCGGAGCTGGCCGAGCTTCTCCATCGCCATGTACTCCTGCGTCCCCGCGAAACCGGCCGACAGCGACTGGTAGAAGGGGTTCTCCAGGATGGCGCGGGCCCGTTCGGGGTCGGTGTGGGACTCGACGATCTCGTCGAAGGTCCGCTTCATGTCCAGCATCATCGCGTGCAGTTCGCCGCCCGCCGGGCCGCCCACGTCCTTCACCCGGCGCGGGGTGTTGTCCAGCTCGGTCAGCCCCATCGACTGGGCCAGCCGGCGGGCCGGGTCGATGGTGAGGACGACGACCTTCCGGCCCCGCTCCGCCGCCCGTACGCCCAGGGCCGCGGCCGTCGTCGTCTTGCCGACGCCGCCGGCGCCGCAGCAGACCACGATCCGGGTCTCCGGGTCGTCGATCAGCGGATCGACCTCCAGCACCGGAAGCCCGCCGCGCGCCGGACGTCCGGCCGTCCCCGCCCCGCCCGCCGTCCGTGCCGTCACCTCGACACCCCCTGTTCGCGCAGATCACCGGCCAGCCGGCAGACACCGGGCAGATCGGTGCCCTCGGCCAGGAACTCCAACTCGTACGCGGGCAGTCCCAGCGCCGTGATCTCGGCGCGCAGCTCGCCCTCCAGCGCCACCCGCTCGGCGTGCTCGTGGGCCTGGCGCAGCAGCGGCTCGACGAGCTGCTCCGCCCGGCCCCCGCGCCGCGCGCCGCCCAGCCCGGCCCGGGACAGCGACCTGGCCAGCTCGGCGCGGGACTCCCCGGCGGCCTGCACGGAGGCCCGGTCCAGCACCGCCGGACGCGTCATGTTGACGAACACCCGGCCCACCGGCAGCCCCGCGGCACGCAGCTCGGCCACACCGTCCACGGTCTCCTGGACCGGCATCTCCTCCAGCAGCGTCACCAGGTGCACGGCCGTCTCGGCCGACTTGATGACCCGCATCACGGCCTGGGCCTGGTTGTGGATCGGGCCGACCCGGGCCAGTCCGGCCACCTCGTCGTTGACGGCGAGGAAGCGGGTGATCCGGCCGGTGGGCGGCGCGTCCAGCACCACCGCGTCGTAGACGAACCGTCCGCGGCGGTCGCGGCGGCGCACCGCCTCGCAGACCTTGCCGGTGAGCAGCACGTCGCGCACCCCGGGGGCGATGGTGGTGGCGAAGTCGATCGCGCCGAGCTTCTTCAGGGCCCGTCCCGCGCCACCGAGCTTGTAGAACATCTGCAGGTAGTCCAGCAGCGCCCGCTCGGCGTCGACGGCCAGCGCGTGCAGCTCGCCGCCACCGCCCGGGCCGGTGGCGATCCTGCGCTCCTCGTAGGGCAGCGCCTCCGTCTCGAAGAGCTGGGCGATGCCCTGCCTTCCCTCGACCTCCACCAGCAGGACGCGTCGCCCCTCCTCGGCGAGCGCCAGCGCGAGTGCGGCGGCGACCGTCGTCTTGCCGGTCCCGCCCTTGCCGGTCACCACATGCAGCCTGCTCACCCTTGCGAGCCTAACCACCGCCGCGGCGGAGTACGCGTGGGGATGGGCCGTGGTGGGTGACGGGGCGGGTGGTGAGGCGGGGGAGCGGGGCCGGGGAGGTACTAAGGTCGGGCCCATGACGAAGTGGGAATACGCGACCGTGCCGCTGCTCGTGCACGCGACCAAGCAGATCCTGGACACCTGGGGCGAGGACGGCTGGGAGCTGGTCCAGGTGGTGCCCGGCCCGAATCCGGAGCAGCTGGTGGCCTACCTCAAGCGGGAGAAGCAGTGAGGAAGGGCGGTACCGGGTCCGCGGCGGGTCCCGCGGGCGCCGAGGCCAGGCTGGCCGAGCTGGGGATCGCCCTGCCGGAGGTGGCGGCCCCGCTGGCCGCGTACGCCCCGGCGGTGCGCTCCGGCTCCTACGTCCAGACCTCCGGGCAGCTGCCGCTGGTCGGCGGCGAGCTGCCGGCGACCGGCAAGGTCGGCGCCGAGGTGTCGCCGGAGGAGGCCAAGGAGCTGGCCCGGACCTGCGCGCTGAACGCCCTGGCGGCGGTGCGGTCGGTCGCCGGGAGCCTGGACCGGGTCGCCCGTGTGGTGAAGGTCACGGGCTTCGTCGCCTCCGCGCCGGACTTCACCGGCCAGCCCGGTGTGGTCAACGGCGCCAGCGAACTGCTGGGCGAGGTCTTCGGCGACCGGGGCGTGCACGCGCGCAGCGCGGTGGGCGTCTCCGTGCTGCCGATCGACGCGCCGGTCGAGGTGGAGGTCCTGGTCGAGCTGGTGGACTGGTCGGAGGACTGAGCCGGTCCGGTGCCGGTCCGGTACCGGTGCGGTGCGCCCGGTACGGGCCGCGGTGTCCGGGCGTCCGGCTCGAACACCGCGGCCCGTCGCCTTACGATCCGGCCATGCCGTCGACGCCGTCCTCCCCTTCGCCCTCTTCTCCCTCTTCCTCTCCGGCCCCGCCCCCGCGGACGGGCGGGCAGTGGTATCCACCCGAGTGGCCCGAACGCATCCGCGCCCTGGCCGCGGGACGGATCGTCCCCGTACCGCCGCGCCGGGCGGCGACGGTGCTGCTGCTGCGGGACACCGCCGGCGGTCCGGCCGTCCACCTGCTGCGCCGCCGTACCTCCATGGCCTTCGCCGGGGGCGCGTACGCCTACCCGGGCGGTGTGGTCGACCCGCGCGACGAGAGCGACCGGCTCGCGGTCGCCTGGGCCGGTCCGGCGCGTGCGGAGTGGGCGCGGCGGCTCGGGGTGCCCGAGACGGTCGCGCAGGCCGTGGTGTGCGCCGCCGTGCGTGAGACCTTCGAGGAGGCCGGTGTCCTGCTGGCCGGCCCGGACGCGGACACCGTCGTCGCCGACACCACCGGCGCGGACTGGGAGGCCGACCGGGTCGCCCTGATCGCCCGCGAGCTGTCCTTCGCGGACTTCCTCGTCCGCCGCGGACTGGTGCTGCGCGGCGATCTGCTGGGCGCCTGGGCCCGCTGGATCACCCCGGAGTTCGAGGCGCGCCGCTACGACACCTGGTTCTTCGTGGCCGCGCTGCCCGCGGGCCAGCGCACCCGCGACGTCTCCGGCGACACCTCCGGCGAGGCCGACCGCGCGGTGTGGCTCCGGCCGGCCGAGGCGGCGGCCGGCTACGACCGGGGCGAGCTGCTGATGATGCCCCCGACGATCGCCACCCTGCGGCAGCTGCTGCCGTACGCCGAGGTGGCCGGCGCACTGGCCGCCGCCCGGGAGCGGGATCTGGCGCCGGTGCTGGCCAGGGCGTACCTGGAGGACGACGGGGCAGGCGGGGAACGGGTGGTGCTGCGCTGGCCGGGGCACGAGGAGTTCACCCGGCACGTGCCGGTGCCGGCGGAGCCGCCCGGAGCCCGGGACGAGGCAGCGAACGGGGGAGAGGCACGATGACCGACGCCGCCACCCCGCCCGGCCGGCCGCGCGGCGGCGCGATCGACGGCACGGGCACCGCCCGCGCGGTGTGCGTGCTCGCGCCCAACCCCTCGCCGATGACGCTGGACGGCACCAACACCTGGATCGTCGCCGAGCCCGGCTCGCCACTGGCGGTCGTCATCGACCCCGGCCCGCCGGACGAGGGCCATCTGCGCCGGGTGGCCGACACCGTCGAGCGGTCCGGGCGGCGGGTGGGGCTGACGCTGCTGACCCACGGCCACGCGGACCACGCCGGGGGCGCCGCCCGTTTCGCGGTGCTGACGGGCTCGGCCGTACGCGCGCTCGACCCGGCGCTGCGGCTGGGGGAGGAGGGACTGCGGGCCGGGGACGTGATCACCACCGGTGGGCTGGAGCTGCGGGTGGTGCCGACCCCGGGGCACACCGCGGACTCGCTCAGCTTCCAGCTGCCCGCCGACGGCGCGGTGCTCACCGGCGACACGGTCCTGGGCCGGGGCACGACGATGGTCGCCCACCCCGACGGGCGGCTGGGGGAGTACCTGGACTCGCTGCGGCGGCTGCGCTCACTGACCGTGGCCGCCACCGACGACAGGGTGCGCACCGTCCTGCCGGGGCACGGACCGGTGCTGGACGACGCGCAGGGGGCCGTCGAGTACTACCTGGCCCACCGGGCGAACCGGCTCGCGCAGGTGGAGACGGCGGTGGAGAACGGCCACCGCACGGCGGAGGAGGTCGTGGCACACGTCTACGCGGACGTGGACCGTGCGCTGTGGCCCGCCGCCGAGCTGTCGGTACGGGCACAGCTGGAGTATCTGGAGGAGCACGGCCTGGTGTGACGGCGGCGGACCCGGCGGGCCGGACGGACGGCGCCGGGCCCGGTACCGGGCGCCCGGTACCGGGGTCAGCGGGAGCGCTTCGCCAGCCGCTCCACGTCCAGCAGGATGACCGCGCGCGCCTCCAGCCGCAGCCAGCCGCGGCTGGCGAAGTCGGCCAGGGCCTTGTTGACCGTCTCGCGGGAGGCGCCGACGAGCTGGGCCAGCTCCTCCTGGGTGAGGTCGTGCACCACGTGGATGCCCTCCTCCGACTGCACGCCGAAGCGGCGGGAGAGGTCCAGCAGGGCCTTGGCGACCCGGCCGGGGACGTCGGAGAAGACCAGGTCGGACATCGAGTCGTTGGTGCGGCGCAGCCGCCGGGCGACGGCACGCAGCAGCGCGGAGGCGACCTCGGGGCGGGCGTTCAGCCAGGGCTGGAGGTCGCCGTGGCCCAGGCCGAGCAGCTTGACCTCGGTCAGCGCGGTGGCCGTGGCCGTACGCGGGCCCGGGTCGAACAGGGACAGCTCGCCGATCAGCTCGCCGGGGCCGAGGACGGCCAGCATGTTCTCGCGGCCGTCGGGGGAGGTGCGGTGCAGCTTGACCTTGCCGTCGATCACCACGTACAGCCGGTCGCCGGGCTCGCCCTCGTGGAACAGGGCCTCACCGCGTGCCAGCGTCGTCTCCGCCATGGAGGCACGCAGCTCGGCTGCCTGCTCGTCGTCGAGCGCCGCGAAGAGCGGGGCGCGCCGCAGAACGTCGTCCACGAGTTCTCTCCTTGTCGACCTGCCCTGGGGACTGTCGCCCCCATGATGCCGGACGGTAGAACAGTGCGATCAGTCACAAGTTTGACGCACCGGTGCCCGAGCACGTGCCTCAGGGGGCCGTTTGGCCTCCGAATCGGTGGAGGGCGGGGCGGAGGCCGGTGCTCCCCCGTACGCTGGCCGGGTGGTCGACGCCCCGCTGTGCCGGGGCGGGACACGGCAGGACGGCTGCTGGAAGACGGCAGGACGACGGAAGGAAAGGGGCGTGCGGGTGACGGTGTCCCGTGGCTCATCCCACGATTCCGCCGAGGGCGAACAGGCGTCGGCCGGACGGGGGACGGCGCCGAAGGCGGCGGGCGGCGGCAGCAGGCCGGAGTCGAGGCTCGCCATGGTCCGCCGGGCCCGGCGCATCAACCGCGAGCTCGCCGAGGTGTACTACTACGCCCACCCCGAACTGGACTTCGAGAACCCCTTCCAGCTGCTGGTCGCCACCGTCCTGTCCGCCCAGACCACCGATCTGCGGGTGAACCAGACCACCCCCGCCCTCTTCGCCGCCTACCCCACCCCGGAGGAGATGGCCGCGGCCGACCCGGAGCGGCTGGAGCAGCTGATCCGGCCCACCGGCTTCTTCCGCAACAAGGCCAGGTCGCTGCTCGGGCTCTCGGCGGCGCTGCGCGACCGCTTCGGCGGTGAGGTGCCGGGCAGGCTGGAGGACCTGGTCTCCCTGCCCGGCGTCGGCCGCAAGACGGCCCATGTGGTGCTGGGCAACGCGTTCGGCAGGCCCGGCATCACCGTGGACACCCACTTCGGGCGGCTGGTGCGCCGCTGGCGGCTGACCGAGCAGACCGATCCCGACAAGGTCGAGGCCGAGATCGGCGAGATCATCCCCAAGAAGGAGTGGACGATGTTCTCGCACCGGGTGATCTTCCACGGCCGCCGGATCTGCCACTCCCGCAGGCCCGCCTGCGGTGCCTGTCCGATCGCCGCGCTGTGTCCCTCCTACGGGGAGGGCGAGACGGACCCGGAGAAGGCGCGGAAGCTGCTGAAGTACGAGATGGGCGGCATGCCCGGCCAGCGGCTGAAGCCACCGGCGGACTACCCCGGGCGGCCCGCGCCGCCGCTCGGCGCGGAGTGAGGCGGGCATGAGGGACACCCGGGGGGCGCGCCACTGCTCCGCCGCTGTTTCCGGGCCCGGGAACGGGCCCAGGCCCGTTCCCGTGACCGACCGGGGACTGCCGCACTGGCTGCGCCCGGTGGCCGAGACGGCG
This sequence comes from Streptomyces rubellus, assembly GCF_036323805.1. Classification (NCBI taxonomy): domain Bacteria; kingdom Bacillati; phylum Actinomycetota; class Actinomycetes; order Kitasatosporales; family Streptomycetaceae; genus Streptomyces; species Streptomyces rubellus. The sequence continues at coordinate 89,103 of NZ_JAZDCX010000015.1, read as the reverse complement.
GCGACCGTACGGCCCGGACAGCTGAGCCGCTTCCTGCCGCCGCCGGACGGGCGCGGGCGGCAGTCGGCCGTCCTGATGCTCTTCGGCGAGAGCGGCGGGAGCGGCGGGAGCGGCGATGGCGGCGCCCCTGAACTGCTGCTGATCGAGCGGGCCTCCAGTCTGCGCTCGCACGCCGGGCAGCCGTCCTTCCCCGGCGGCGCCCTGGACCCGGAGGACGGCGACCCGGAGGGCGACGGGCCGCTGCGGGCCGCGCTGCGGGAGGCCGAGGAGGAGACCGGGCTCGACCCGGCCGGGGTGCAGGTCTTCGGCCGGCTGCCGCGCGTCTACATCCCCGTGAGCGGATTCGTCGTCACACCCGTACTGGGGTGGTGGAGGGAGCCGAGTCCGGTGGCGCCGGTGGACCCGGCCGAGACGGCCCGGGTGTTCACCGTGCCCGTGGCCGACCTGGTGGACCCGGCCAACCGGGCCACCGCGGTGCACCCCAGCGGTTTCCGCGGCCCGTGCTTCCTCGTCGGCGGCGCGCTGGTCTGGGGCTTCACGGCCGGGATCATCGACCGGGTCCTGCACTTCGCCGGCTGGGAACGGCCGTGGGACACCGACCGGTGTGTCCCCCTCGACTGGCGCGCATGAGACGGTGGGCGACGTGAACGTGCTGGACGTACTGCTGCTGCTCGCCGCCGTGTGGTTCGCGATCGTCGGTTACCGCCAGGGTTTCGTGGTGGGCGTGCTGTCGGTGATCGGCTTCCTCGGCGGCGGGCTCGTCGCGGTCTATCTGCTGCCGGTGATCTGGAGCGAGATCACCGACGGGGCGTCGCCCGGGACGGCGGGCGTGGTCGGCGCGGTGGTCGTGGTGATCGTGTGCGCCTCGGTCGGCCAGGCGCTCACCACCCATCTGGGCAACCGGCTCCGGCAGTACATCACCTGGTCGCCGGCGCGGGCCCTGGACGCGACCGGCGGCGCGCTGGTGAACGTCGTGGCCATGCTGCTGGTCGCCTGGATGATCGGCTCGGCCCTGGCGAGCACCACCCTGCCCACCCTCGCCCGCGAGGTCCGCGGCTCGGCGGTGCTGCAGGGCGTCTCGAAGACGCTGCCGGAGGGGGCGAACACCTGGTTCGCGGACTTCACCTCGGTGCTGGCGCAGAACGGCTTCCCGCAGGTCTTCTCGCCGTTCGCCAACGAGCCGATCACCTCCGTGGAGCCCCCGGACCCGGCGCTGGTGAACAGTCCGGCCGTCGCCCGCGCCAAGCGGTCCGTCGTCAAGGTGGTGGGCACGGCCCCGAGCTGCGGCAAGGTGCTGGAGGGCACGGGCTTCGTCTTCGCCGACGGGCGGGTGATGACCAACGCGCACGTGGTCGGCGGGGTCGACGAGCCGACCGTGCAGGTGGGCGGCGAGGGCAGGCTGTACGACGCCAGGGTCGTCCTCTACGACTGGGAGCGCGACATAGCCGTGCTCGACGTGCCGTCACTGGACGCGCCCGCCCTGCGGTTCGTGACGGACGGCGCGGAGACCGGTGACGACGCGATCGTCGCGGGCTTCCCCGAGAACGGCGGCTTCGACGTGCGCTCCGCCCGGGTGCGCGGACGCATCCAGGCCACCGGACCGGACATCTACCACCGCGGCACGGTGAACCGCGACGTCTACTCCCTGCACGCGCTGGTGCGGCAGGGCAACTCCGGGGGCCCGCTGCTCTCCCCCGACGGCAGGGTGTACGGCGTCATCTTCGCCAAGTCCCTGGAGGACGACAGCACCGGCTACGCGCTCACCTACGACGAGGTGCGGCCGGACATCGAACAGGGGCTCGCCGCCCGGGGACCGGTGGACAGCCAGGGCTGCGCGATGTGACGGAGGCGCGGTGCCGGTGCGGTGCCGGGGATCCGGCCGGACCGCCGGCACCGCACCGGGGTGTGCCGAAGGCCGCGCCGGGGCCGTCGTTCCCGCTGGTCCTGCCGGTCCGGCCGGCTGTGTGCCGGTCCCGCCGGCCCGGCGGTGCTGTCAGCCGCGGGTGTGCCGCAGTCGCGCACCGACCCAGCGGGCGCGACGGCGCAGGATGTGCGGGATGCCGAGCTGGGGATCACGGGGATCGCGGAGTTCGCGATGCTCCCGCGGAGGACGCGGGGAGAACCCCCGCGCGCTGTTCTGTTCCCGGATGTCGCGTGACACGTCACGGTAGTCGTGCGTCCAACCCATACCCCGGACTCTGCCCCTGCCCCAAGGTCGGTAATCGCCCAATGGTCCGTCAATCGGCGTATGCGCGCGTCACGTGCCCACGCCGCCGGCCCGGTCCGGCGGATCCCGGCCCGGGCGGGGCGGCTCGCCGCCGGCCCTAGCGGTCCGGCCCGGGGTCCCTGAGCCAGTCGAGCAGCTCGCCGGTGAACCCCTTCGGGTCCTCCTCGTGGGGGAAGTGGCCGAGACCGTCGAACAGCCGCCAGCGGTAGGGGGCCTCCACGACGTACTCGCCCGAGCCCGCCGCGCTGCGGGCGCGCAGCACCGGGTCCAGGGAGCCGTGCAGATGGAGGGTCGGCACCCGGACCGGGCGCTTCATGCGGCGGTTGAACTGGAAGCCGTCCAGCCGTGCCAGCGACCGGATCAGCCAGCGGTACGGCTCGACCGAGCAGTGCGCGGTGGAGGGGATGCACATCGCCCGCCGGTAGACCTCCACCACGTCCTCCTCCGGGGCCTGCGGCCCGGACCACTCCCGCAGCAGCCGGCCGACCAGTGCGCCGCCGTCCGCCGTCAGCCGCCGCTCGGGGAGCAGGGGGCTCTGGAAGCCCCAGATGTACGAGCCGGCCGCCGTCTGCCGCGGATCACCCAGCATCGCCGCGCGCCAGCGGCGCGGATGCGGCATCGAGGCCACGGCCAGGCGCCGGACCAGCTTCGGCCGCATCACCGCCGCCGTCCACGCGAGATAGCCCCCCAGATCATGGCCGACCAGGGTCGCGTCGGGCTCGCCCAGGGAGCGGATCACACCGGTGACGTCGAGTGCGAGGTTCGCCGGGTCGTAGCCCCGGGGCGTACGGTCGCTGCCGCCCACGCCGCGCAGGTCCATCGCGACCGCGCGGTACCCCGCCTCGGCGAGGGCGGGCAGCTGGTGCCGCCAGGTCCACCAGAACTGGGGGAAGCCGTGCAGCAGCAGCACCAGCGGGCCCTCGCCCAGCTCGGCGATGTGGAAGCGCGCGCCGTTGGCGGCGACGTCCCGGTGCGTCCACGGGCCGTCCATCCGGGCGACGGAGGCAGGTGAGGCGGGGGATGCGGGGGAGGAGGGTGTGTCCGGAGTGTCTGCCATGCGTCTCGGGCCCGTCATGTCGGTCATGCGGAAGATCGTGACACGTGCTCGACGGCCCTGGGTTCCTCCCTCACCTTCGGTACGGGCCGGGGGTGCGGTTTGACGTTCGACAGCAGGGCCGCCGACTCCTTGGCCGAGGAGATCGAGCGCTGGGGCGGCTTGACCTTGGAGAGCTTGCTCTTGGCCAGCAGCAGGAGGACGGCCGCGAGCAGCACGTACACCCCGCCCACGACGGTGAAGGACCAGGCGAGCCCGAGCCCCAGGTTGTGGATGCCGTACACCGCGGCGAAGCTGAACACGGGCAGTGAGAAGAGCAGCAGCACCCCTGCCGCGACGGCCGCGCCGCTGCCGATCGCACCCCGTTTGACGTCCTGCCGCAGCTCGGCCTTGGCCAGCGCGATCTCCTCGTGCACCAGCGCGGACAGCTCGGCGGTGGCCGCCGCCACCAGCTGCCCGACGCTGCGGCCGTCGTCGGCTGCGCTCATCGGTTGTTTCCTCTCGTCGTCCGCTGTCTGCCGTTCGCTGCTTGTCGTCCGCCGCGTGCCGTCAGCTGCTCGTGGCCCGCCGCTCGCGGGCCGCCGGGCCCACTGCCGGTGGGTCAGCAATCATGCCGGAACGTGGCCCCCGGCGTCGCGGCGGCGGGCCGTCGGCTTCCGGGCGAGGCGTATCTCACCCCGCCCCGTGGTGCCCGGGCGACGCGCGGGCGGTGCCCGGTGTGCTCCGCCGCCGGCCCCGTCGGCACGGGACAGGGGCGCCCGTTGTGCTGCCGGTGTGCTGCCGGCAGGACCGGGCGGTCAGTCCTCGCCGGCCGAGGCGCCCGGCAGCTTGGCCTGGATCAGGTCCATCACCGTGGAGTCGGTGAGGGTGGTGACGTCGCCCAGCGTCCGGTTCTCGGCGACGTCGCGGAGCAGACGCCGCATGATCTTGCCGGAGCGGGTCTTGGGCAGCTCGTCGACCGGCAGGATGCGCTTGGGCTTGGCGATCGGGCCGAGGTGCTTGGCGACGTGGTTGCGCAGCTCGTCGACCAGGCCCTCGTCCTCCGCGGCGGTGCCGCGCAGGATGACGAAGGCGCAGATCGCCTGGGTGGTCTGCGGGTCGGTGGCGCCGACGACCGCCGCCTCGGCGACCTTCGGGTGGGAGACGAGCGCGGACTCGACCTCGGTGGTGGAGATGTTGTGCCCGGAGACCAGCATCACGTCGTCCACCCGGCCCAGCAGCCAGATGTCGCCGTCGTCGTCCTTCTTGGCGCCGTCGCCCGCGAAGTAGCGGTCCTTGAAGCGCGACCAGTAGGTGTCCAGGTAACGCTGGTCGTCGCCCCAGATCGTCCGCAGCATGGACGGCCACGGCTCGGTCAGGACGAGGTAGCCGCCGGAGCCGTCGGGGACCTCGTTGGCCTCGTCGTCCACCACGGTCGCGGCGATGCCGGGCAGCGGGACCTGCGCCGAACCGGGCTTGGTGCTGGTGACGCCCGGCAGCGGGCTGACCATGATGGCGCCGGTCTCGGTCTGCCACCAGGTGTCCACCACCGGGGTGCGGTCACCGCCGATGTTGTGGCGGTACCAGATCCACGCCTCGGGGTTGATCGGCTCGCCGACCGAGCCCAGCACGCGCAGCGAGGACAGGTCGAACTTCGCCGGGATGTCGTCGCCCCACTTCATGCAGGTGCGGATGGCGGTCGGGGCGGTGTAGAGGATCGTGACCTTGTACTTCTGGACGATCTCCCACCAGCGGCCCTTGTGCGGGGTGTCGGGGGTGCCCTCGTACATCACCTGGGTGGCGCCGTTGGCCAGCGGTCCGTAGACGATGTACGAGTGACCGGTGACCCAGCCGACGTCGGCCGTGCACCAGTAGACGTCCGTCTCCGGCTTGAGGTCGAAGACGGCGTGGTGGGTGTAGGCCGTCTGGGTGAGGTAGCCGCCGGAGGTGTGCAGGATGCCCTTGGGCTTGCCGGTGGTGCCGGAGGTGTAGAGGATGAACAGCGGGTGCTCGGCCTCGAACGCCTGCGGGGTGTGGTCCTCGGACTGGCGCTCCACCAGGTCGTGCCACCAGATGTCGCGGTCCTCGGTCCAGGCGGTCTCCTCGCCGGTGCGGCGGACGACCACGACGTTGCGCACGTTCTCGGTGCCGGGACGGCTGAGGGCCTCGTCCACCGCGGGCTTGAGGGCGCTGGGCTTGCCGCGGCGGTAGCCGCCGTCGGCGGTGATGACGACCCGGGCGTCGGCGTCCTGGATGCGGGTGGCCAGGGCGTCGGAGGAGAAGCCGCCGAAGACCAGGGAGTGCGGGGCGCCGATACGGGCGCAGGCCAGCATCGCCACGACGGTCTCGGGGATCATCGGCAGGTAGATGGCGACCCGGTCGCCGGCCTGCACACCCAGTTCGGTGAGGGCGTTGGCGGCCTTGCAGACGTCGCGCTGCAGATCCGCGTAGGTGATCGCGCGGGTGTCACCGGGCTCGCCCTCGAAGTGGATGGCGACCCGCTCGCCGAGGCCGGCCTCCACATGGCGGTCGACGCAGTTGTAGGCCACGTTGAGCCGGCCGTCCTGGAACCACTTGGCGAACGGCGGGTTGGACCAGTCCAGCGTCTCGGTCGGTTCGGTCTCCCAGCTCAGTCGGCGGGCCTGCTCGGCCCAGAAGCCCAGCCGGTCCGCTTTCGCCCGTTCGTACGCCTCAGCGGTGACATTGGCGTTCGCTGCCAGCTCGGCGGGCGGTGCGAACCTCCGTTCCTCCTTGAGCAGGTTGGCCAGGCTCTCGTTGCTCACGACATCTCCCTTTCCCAGGGTTGTCCGGTGTGTCCCAGGCCCTAGCTCACCAGCCTGTGTGCTGCCTGACAAGACTTTCACCCCAAGTGGTATAGACCTCTTGCGGCCAGGGGTGCGCGGTCGTCTGCGAGCGGTCGGTGAACGGTCGAACGGTGTGTTTCCGGGCCTCTCGTCCATCGTCGCCGCCCTCGCCGTCCGTCGCCTCCGCCACCCTTCAGACGGCCGGTACATCGGGTCGTACGGGGGTGAAGACCGGCGCCTCTCCTCCGTCCGGAATGTCCGGGTTGTCGGTTGCGTCCGGGGTGCCCGGCCGGAGCAGCGGCCGTTCCGGGGAGCGGACCGGTGACCCGTCCAGTACGTACGCCTGCGCCTCGCCGACGTGGAAGTACATCCCGTGCAGCCGCAGCGATCCCTCGGCCAGCCGCCGGGCCACACAGGGGTGGGCCCGCAGGTGGTCGAGCTGCTGCACCACATTGGCCAGGCACAGTGCCTCCAGCTCGTCGGACTCGCGTGGCACCGGGCCCGGTGCCACGATGCGCGGGACGGGCCCGCCCCGTCCCGTCAGCCGCTCCAGGCTGGGGCGGCCGTGGCCGAGCCAGCGGGCCAGGGAACGGCCCGGCGCGGAGGCGGCTCCCGGTGCCTCCGCGCCGGAGCCGTACAGGGCCTGCATCGCGCCACAGCCCGAGTGCCCGCAGACGGTGACCGACTCCACGCGCAGCACCTCGACGGCGTACTCGATCGCCGCCGCCACCGAGTCGTCACCGGCCTCGGCACCGGGCGGCGGCACCAGATTGCCGACATTGCGCACGGTGAAGAGATCCCCCGGGCCGCTGGAGGTGATCATGCTGGTGACCAGCCGTGAGTCGGCACAGGTCAGGAAGAGCTGGGAGGGCCGCTGCCCCTCCCTCGCCAGCCGGGCCAGCTCCTCGCGGACCAGCGGCGCGGTGGTGCGCTGGAAGTTGCTCACCCCGCCCAGGAGCCGGTCCCGGACGGGCTCCCGGGCAGGCGCGTCGGCGGAGTCCCCGTGCGGCGATCCGCCGGGGCGCGGCCAGGTGCACTGGTGGTTGCGCCAGGGCGTCCAGGGGGTGCAGCCGTGCGCGCCGGACGGCTCCCGCACGCAGGGCGCGGAGCGGCCGGTGACCTCCACCCGGCCGCCGTGCGCGGTGTGGGAGATCTCCCAGTCCCGCAGGGTCTCGTAGGCCGCGTGGTCCATGAAGGAGCCGCCCAGCTCCACCACCACCCGGCTGCCCTCGGGAAGGCCGCTCAGGACCCGGCTCAGCCGCGGCACCGCGAGGAACGTCAGCTGCCCGCGCACCCGTACCCGGTAGGTCCCGCCGTCCCGGTCGCGCTCGCAGCCGATCCGGGTGCGGGCCAGCCGGTGCAGGGCGACGGCGAGGGCGGCGGCGACCCCGATCCCCACCCCGTGGAGCACGCCGAACAGCACCACACCCGCCGTCGTCGCGACGTACACCGGCACCTCGCGGTGCCGGGTGACGCTGCGGATGTGGACGATCTTGACCATCTGCACCCCGACCACCATCACCAGTGCGGCGAGCGCGGCCAGCGGGATCAGCTCCAGCAGGCCGGCCAGCAGCCCGGCGGCGAGCAGCACCCACACCCCGTGCAGGACGGCGGAGTTGCGGCTGACCGCGCCGGCCTGCACGTTCGCCGAGGTGCGTACCGCCACCCCGGTGACCGGAAGCCCGCCCAGGGCGCCGGAGACCGTGTTGGCCAGCCCCTGGCCGCGCAGCTCCCGGTCCAGGTCGGCGCGCGGGATCCGGACCGCCGACAGGTGCGCCGGGAGGGTGCGGGCGGCGGCCAGCTTGTCGGCGGCCAGCGCGGTCAGCAGCGACTCCACGGAGGCGACCAGGGTGACGGTGAGCACGGCGGCGAGCAGTCCGAGCACCGGTCCCTCGGGAAGTCCCGGGAGGGCGTGGCTGCGCCAGGAGGGCAGGTCCACGCTCGGCAGCCGCAGACCGCCGAGCACCGTCACCGCCGTCGCCAGCACCACCGCGGCCAGCGCGGCGGGAAGCATCCGGCGCGTCAGTTCACCCGGCCGGCCGGGCAGTCGGGGCCACAGCAGGAGGACGGCCACCGTGACGGCGCCGACCGACAGCGCGGCGGGACGCACGTCGGCCAGCCCGCCGGGCAGGGCCAGCGCGTTGGCGACGGCGGAGCTCTCCGGGCTCCCGCCGAGCACGATGTGCAGCTGGGCGAGGGCGATCGTCACCCCGATGCCCGCGATCATGCCGTGCACCACCGCCGGGCTGATCAGCAGTGCCGAGCGGGCGGTGCGCAGCGCCGACAGACCGAGCTGGGCGAGCCCGGCGAGCACCGTGACGGCGCACGTGGTGCGCCAGCCGTAGAGCTGGATCAGCTCGGCGACGACCACCGTCAGCCCCGCGGCCGGTCCGCTGACCTGGAGGGGGGAGCCGCCGAACCGCCCGGCGACGATGCCCCCGACGGCCGCGGCGACCAGGCCGGACTGCAGGGGCGCCCCGGTGGCCAGGGCGATGCCCAGGGAGAGCGGCAGGGCGATGAGGAAGACGGACACGGAGGCCGAGAGGTCGGCGGCCAGCGCGCCGCCCGGTGCGCCCCCGCGCCGGGGGCGGGGCAGCAGGCCCCGCAGCCGGTACGGCCGGGCAGTGCGGGGGGAGGCGCCGGCGGAGGTACTGGAAGAGGTGCCGGAGGAAGGGGCGGGAGGGCCCGGCTGGGGCGGGGGACTTGTCGAGGAGGCCGGCGGGCCGGACCGGGTGGTCCGGCCGGGCGGGTCGGCGTCGGAGGAGTGAGTAGGGGCGCAGGCGGACATTACCGTCTCCGTCCGGAGTCTCGTCGCGGTCCGTATGGGCGTAGCTACTAAAAGTTTCGGTAAACGAATCGTAATGTCGCGTAAAGGATCAAGGAAGGGGATCCGGGCAATCAGGTCCGTTCTTCACGCCTCGGAGTGAAAAGAGCCCGGGAACCGTCGGCGCCGGTTGCGCCTCTCAGAGGGCGTGTGAGGTTGTTCGCAGGCCGAGCGCGTCGGTCGCAGGCACACATGAACGGCGAGGTGGAACTGATGGGAACTGCGGGGAGGTTGGTCAGGGGCGCCGCGGGAGCGGCCGCGCTGGCCGTGCTGGCGGTCGGGTGCTCGGGGGCCCCGGAGGCGCCGGAGGACGGCAAGGACGAACGGGAGGAGCGCGCGAACAAGGAGGTCCGGCCGGAGAAGACGGCCGAGGTGAAGCTGATAGGCGACGGCTCCACCGCGTACATAGGCCCGCAGCCGAACCAGCCCCGGTTCGGCAGGCTCGAGCCCGGACGGAAGCCCCCGCAGTTCGTCGTCTTCTCCTGGGACGGCGCCGGCGAGGACAGCAAGAAGCTCTTCTCCCACTTCCGGCAGGTGGGCCGGAAGTACGACGCGCACATGACGTACTTCCTCAGCGGGATATACCTTCTCCCCGAGTCGGAGGCCGACCGTTACCGGCCGCCCGGCCGCGGCCGCGGCGCCTCCGACATCGGCTATCTCAAGGACGAGAACATACGGGCCACCCTGGAGCAGCTCCGCGGTGCCTGGCTGGACGGCAGCGAGATAGGCACCCACTTCAACGGCCACTTCTGCGGGCCGGGAGGCGTCGGCGACTGGTCGTCCGAGCAGTGGAAGAGCGAGATAGAACAGGCCAAGTGGTTCGTGTCGAACTGGAAGACCGCCACCGGCTGGAACGACCTGGAGCCCCTCCCCTTCGACTACGACAGGGAACTGGTCGGCGGGCGCACCCCCTGTCTGGAGGGTCGCGACAATCTGCTGCCGGCCGCGCGGGAGATGAGCTTCCGCTACGACTCCTCGGGCAACGGCACCCAGGTCTGGCCCGACAAGGAGGGCGGTCTGTGGGACCTGCCGCTCCAGCAGGTGCCGATGCCCGGCCGCTCCTTCGAGACGCTCTCGATGGACTACAACTTCCTCGCCAACCAGTCGGGAACGGTCGACGGCGACCCGGCGATGCGCGAGCGGTGGGGGCGCCAGATGCGGGACGGCCTGCTGGCGGGCTTCGACCGGGCCTACGACGGCAACCGGGCACCGATGATCATCGGGAACCACTTCGAGGGCTGGAACGGCGGCGTCTACATGAAGGCCGTCGAGGACGTCATCAAAGAGATCTGCCCCAAGGCGGACGTGCACTGCGTCTCCTTCCGGCAGCTCGTCGACTGGCTCGACGAGCAGGACCCGGCGGTCCTGGAGAAGCTGCGCACCCTGGGCGTCGGAGAGGCCCCCGAGGACGGCTGGGAGAGCTTCCTGGCCGCCCCGGCGACGGCCGCCGGCGCATCCCCGCCCTCCGGCCCTCCCGGCTCCGGAAGGCCGCGCGGATGACGCACGGCTGACGGACACGGCACCGCGGCGCCGCGGTGGTGACGGAGCCGGACTCCGGCACCACCGCGGGCGGGCCACCAGACGGGCCGTCAGGCGGGCTGGGGCGCCCGGGCCGCCGTCTCCCCCAGTACGAAGGACGGGTCGACCTGCGCGGCCAGGTCGGTGCCCGTCCGCGCGTTGCCCCAGCTCTCCGCGTTCCGCAGGTGGAAGTGGACCATCTGCCGGGTGTAGCGCTCCCAGTCGCGCCGTCCGTACGACGCGTCGGCCGCCGCGTACATCACCCGCAGCGCCTCCCGGTCGGCCTCCGCCAGCTCCGCGAACGGCCTGGGACGGCCCTTCTCCAGGGCGCGCACCCAGTCGGAGTGCCCGACGGTCACCAGCAGGTCGTCACCGGTCTCGGCGCGCAGGAAGTCCAGGTCCTCCGGGCCCTGCACCTTGTTGCCGATCACGCGCAGCGCGACGCCCCAGTCGCGGGCGTACTCCTTGTACTGCCGGTAGACCGCCACCCCCTTGCGGGTCGGCTCGGCCACCAGGAACGTCATGTCGAAGCGGGTGAACATGCCGGAGGCGAAGGAGTCCGAGCCCGCCGTCATGTCGACGACGACGTACTCGTCGCGCCCGTCGACCAGGTGGTTCAGATACAGCTCCACGGCACCGACCTTGGAGTGGTAGCAGGCCACGCCCAGGTCCGTCTCGGTGAAGGGGCCGGTGACCATCAGCCGGACCGTGCCGTCGGGGGTTCCGCCGGTTGCCCCGGTTGCCCCGGTTGCCCCGGTTGCCCCGGTTGCCCCGGCGGGAGCGTGCCCGGGGGCGTCGCCGGGATCGAGCCGGACGCTGCGGGCGCAGGCGTCGTGTACGGGGTTGTCCTCGGTGATCCGCAGCAGCCGGGAGCCCGTGCCCGGCGGAGTCGTCTTGATCATCGCCTCGGTGGAGGCGATCCGCGGGTTGGTGCCGCGCAGGTACTCCTTGATCAGCGGCAGCCGGGCACCCATCGCGGGCAGGGCGGCGGCCTCCTCCTCCGGCAGCCCCAGCGCGGTGCCCAGATGCTGGTTGATGTCGGCGTCCACGGCCAGCACGGGGACGCGACGGGCGGCGAGGTGGCGGACGAACAGCGAGGACAGCGTCGTCTTGCCGCTGCCGCCCTTTCCTACGAAAGCGATTTTCATAACCGATAGCGTAGTGAGGTCCGCGGGGCGCCGGGGACGGGGAGCGGGACCGGGTGAACAAGACCACTCGAACGTGGGGCGTGGCGGCCGGGCGCGGCTGCGTAGGGTCGGGGGCATGTCTACGACTGCTGATCCCCTCGCCGCGCTGGGCGGGCTGCCCGGTGTCCCCGACTCCGTCTCGGCGGTACGCGGAGCCGTGGACCGGGTGTACGGACACCGGGTGATGCGGCGCCGCAGCGGCGAGATCACCGCCGAGGCGGCGCTGCGCGGCGCACGGGCCTCCGCGGCGCTCGGCGGCGCCGACTGGCCGCTGGAGGAGGTGCGCCGGCGCAGCGACTTCGGGGCGGACGCCGAGGCCCGTACGGTCGGCGCGGCCCTGCGGGTGACGGCGGAGGCCGGTCAACTGCTGGACGTGTGGCGGCAGTCGCCGCTGCGGGTCCTGGCCCGGCTGCACCTTGTGGCGGCGGGCGGCGGAGTACGGGACCCGGAGACGGCCCGGTCCGGCGGCGATCCGGTGGGGCGGCCGCGGCTGGCGGGCGAGCCGGTGACGGAGCCGCTGCTCGACGGCTTCCCACTGCTGGACGCCGACGAGGTCACCGCCCGGCTGGACGGACTGGCCGGGCTGATCGTGGCGGGCACCGCCGCGCCCGCGCTGGTGACGGCGGCGGTGGTGCACGGCGAACTGCTGGCCGTACGGCCCTTCACCGAGTACAACGGCCTGGTCGCCCGGGCGGCGGAACGGCTGGTGCTGATCGCCTCCGGGCTGGATCCGAAGTCCGTCTGCCCGGCGGAGCTCGGCCACGCCGAGCAGGGCGGCAAGGCGTACGTCCGCGCCCTGGCGGGCTATGTCTCGGGCACCCCGGAGGGCATGGCGGAGTGGATCGCCCACTGCGGCCGGGCGGTGGAGCTGGGGGCGCGGGAGAGTACGGCGGTCTGCGAGGCGCTGCAGCGCGGGGCGGCGTGAACGGCGCGGGCGGGGCGGACACAGAGGTGCGACGGCACCGGCGTTGAGTCGGCACCGTCGCTGGCACGTCCGCCGGGGTACCAGGCGTGCACGAGATCTGCCGACATCAGGCGGGCACCTCGCCCGGTCCTGGTGCGGCTGGCCCTATCGCGGGTCGGCTGCGCGTGGGTTCCCGGCTTCCATGCTCGGTCCGTGGGGCCTTTGTCTGTACCGGACTTCCTCTCGGATGCGATTCGGTTCAGGTCTCGCGGGCCGTTGTTTTCTTTGTACTCCATGTCGGGACGAATCGGAACCCTTGCCCACCGATCTTTTCTTTCACCTTCAAACGTTGTTGAAAGCGATCGAAAAGGATCGAAAGGGATGCGTGCGGCGTGCTCAGGCGGTGCCGGGCCGGGCCCGCCGTCTGCTTGCGTACCACACCAGACCGGCGGTGAGCGCGGCCGTGCCGACCGCCACCGCCGCCGCCAGCGCGGGCCGCTGGGGCATCGCGAAGCCGGAGAACCGCTGCTTGAGGCGGACCGGGCGCTGGAAGGTGAGGATCGGCCAGTCCCGGGCCGCCGCCTCGCGGCGCAGCGCCCGGTCGGGGTTGACGGCGTGCGGACGGCCGACCGCCTCCAGCATCGGGACGTCGGTGACCGAGTCGCTGTAGGCGTAGCAGCGGGAGAGGTCGTACCCCTCGGACTCGGCCAGCTCGCGCACCGCCTCCGCCTTGGTGGGGCCGTACGCGTAGTACTCCACCTCGCCGGTGAAGCGGCCGTCCTCGACGACCATGCGGGTGGCCACGACGCGGTCCGCGCCGAGCAGCTCACCGATCGGCTCGACCACCTCGGCGCCGGAGGTGCTCACGATCACGACGTCCCGTCCGGCCAGGTGGTGTTCCTCTATGAGGGACGCGGCCTCGTCGTAGATGATCGGGTCGATCAGGTCGTGGAGCGTCTCGGCGACGATCTCCTTGACCTGCTGGACGTTCCAGCCGCGGCACAGCGCGGACAGGTAGGCGCGCATGCGCTCCATCTGGGCGTGGTCGGCGCCCCCCACCAGGTACACGAACTGGGTGTACGCGGTGCGCAGTGCGGCACGGCGATTGATCAGGCCACCCTGGTAGAAGGACTTCCCGAAGGTGAGCGCGCTCGACTTCGCAATGACCGTCTTGTCCAGGTCGAAGAAGGCGGCGGTGCGCGGCAGCGAGTGGTTTTCCACGAGGGTGAGCATAGGCGCCCGCCATTCGGCGTAAGGTGGGGCGTGTGGGTTTGCCTGAGAAGGCTCTCGGGTACACCATGGAAGTCACGGATCGTTCGCGACCGTGCTACCCCGGTCCGGCTCCTCCCCCCCCGAGTCGGCCGTGGAGACGACCCCCGCTCTCCCCCCCGGCGGGGGTCGTCGCATGTCCGGGGGCATGTCGGGTTGCCAAACCCCTTTATGTTGCATCTTTGGTCTTTCTGGGCGCCGAGCGCCACCCCTCCCCGCGTCGTCACTCTGCGTAGCGGTCAAGGTGCGCGCGGAGGCTACTCGTTTGAGTGAGCGAGTTATTCACAACTGCCGAGTTGTCCACGCTTTTGGACCAAGATCATCGATTTTCTCCGTTCCCCGGCACGGTGATTGAGCACGGCGTTCGCGGATCTTCGCGAACTGGAGAGTGCGAATCCGGAAGGGGACGGACAGTGGCCGGAAGCATCCTGATCGTCACGGAGGACGAGAAACTGCTGGACGACCTGCTGCGGCTGTGCGCCGCGGCCGGTGCCGAGGCGGAGGTGGCGCACGGGGCGCCGCCGGGGCCGGGCGTCTGGGAGGGCGCCCCACTGGTGCTGGTCGGCGACGACCGGGCCGGTCCGCTCTCCCGTTCGGCGCGCGTGTCCGTACGCCGGGCCGGGGTGCTGCTCGTCTCCCGGGATATGGACGACCCCGGGGTCTGGCAGCGCGGCATGGGGATCGGCGCCGAGCATGTGGTGCTCCTGCCGGACGGCGAGCCCTGGCTCACCGGGCGGATCGCCGACGCGGCCGAGGGCGTGGGACGGCAGGCGCTGACGGTCGGGGTGCTGGGCGGCTGCGGCGGAGCCGGCGCCTCGACCCTGGCCTGCGCGCTGGCGGTCACGGCGGCACGTGCCGGGCACCGCACGATGCTGGTCGACGCCGATCCGCTCGGCGGCGGGCTGGACGTCCCGCTGGGCGGGGAGCGGGCGGAGGGCCTGCGCTGGCCCGCGCTCGCCGAGTCGCGCGGCCGGGTCGGCGGGGTGGCGCTGGAGGAGTCCCTGCCGGTGCTGCACGGCCTGCGGGTGCTCAGCTGGGACCGCGGGGACAGCGTGGCCGTTCCGTCGGAGGCGGTGCGCGCCGTCCTGGGCGCGGCCAGACGCCGTGGCGGGGTGGTCGTGGTGGATCTGCCGCGGTGGCTGGACGAGTCGGTCGCGGAGGCGCTGTCCCAGCTCGACCTGGGGTTGCTGGTCGTCCCCGCCGAACTGCGGGCCGTCGCCGCGGCGCACCGGGTGGCCTCCCGTACGGGCATGGTGCTGCGGGATCTGCGGACGGTGGTGCGCGGCTGCACCGGATCGGGGCTGGCGGGCGGAGAGATCGCCCGGCTGCTCGGACTGCGGCTCGCCGGCGAGGTTCCCACCGAGGCGGGGCTGTCGGCGGCGGTGGACGCCGGACGGCCGCCCGGGACGGATGCCCGGAGCCCACTGGCCCAGTTCTGCGCCGGCTTCTGGGCCCGCGCGATGCCGGAGGGCGGTGGGGCGCCGCCGGTCGGCGGTCCGGGGAGCGTGGCCGCGTGAGCGCCCGTACGGGCCCCCGCACGGGGCAGGGGGCGGATCCGGTGGGAGCGGCCGTGCCCGCCGGGCCGGAGGCGCCGCGGGCGCTGGTGGACGCGGTGCGCCTGCGGCTCGCGGAGGCGGGTGCCGAACCCACCCCCGCCCGGGTCGCGGCGGCGCTGCGGGCCCAGGGGCGGCTGCTGGGGGACAGCGCGGTGCTGGGCGTGGTGGAGGCCCTGCGGTCGGAGATGGTCGGAGCCGGGCCGCTGGAGCCGCTGCTGGCCGAGCCGGAGGTGACGGACGTACTGGTGACCGGGCCGGACGAGGTCTGGGTGGACCGGGGCGACGGAGTGGAGCGCACCGCGGTCCGCTTCCCGGACGCGGCCGCCGTTCGCCGGCTGGCCCAGCGGCTGGCCACCTCGGCGGGCCGGCGGCTGGACGACGCCCGCCCGTGGGTGGACGCCCGGCTCCCGGACGGCACCCGGCTGCACGCGGTACTGCCGCCGGTGGCGGTCGGCTGCGCCTGTCTGTCCCTGCGGGTGGTGCGGCCGAGGGCCTTCGCCCTGCCGGAGCTGACGGCGGCCGGTACGGTGCCGCCGGGTGGTGACCGGCTGCTGCGGGCGGTGCTGGACTCCCGGCTGTCGTTCCTGGTCAGCGGCGGGACGGGGTCGGGGAAGACGACCCTGCTGTCGTGTCTGCTGGGACTGGTGGGGCCGCGGGAGCGGATCGTCCTGGCCGAGGACTCCGCCGAACTGCGCCCCGACCACCCCCATGTGGTGCGGCTGGAGACCCGGCCCGCCAACCAGGAGGGAGCGGGCCGGGTCACCCTGCGGGACCTGGTGCGGCAGGCCCTGCGGATGCGGCCGGACCGGCTGGTGGTCGGCGAGGTGAGAGGACCGGAGGTGACGGATCTCCTGGCCGCCCTGAACACCGGCCACGAGGGCGGGTGCGGCACCGTCCACGCCAACGCGGCGGCCGACGTACCCGCCCGGCTGGAGGCGCTGGGCACCACCGCGGGGCTCGACCGGACCGCGCTGCACAGCCAGCTCGCGGCGGCGCTGTCGGTGGTGCTCCATCTGGCACGGGACCGCCGCGGGCGGCGGCGCGTCGCGGAGGTCCACGTACTGGAGCAGGACCGGTACGGCCTGGTGGTGACCGTACCCGCCGCCGTCTGGAGCCCGGGCGGCTTCGTGCGGGAACGGGGCTGGCCGCGGCTGGAGCGGCTGTGCGCGCGGGGCGGTGGTGCGCTGTGACGGCGACCGGGACGGCCGGGCTGACGGGAGCGGCGGGCCTGGTGGAGGTGCGGCCGGTCATGGCGTACGTGGGATCGGTGTGCGCGGTGATGGTGTGCGCCGGAGCGCTGACCTGGCTGCTGAACGGGCCGGGGGAAGGCGCGCGGCGGGCCCGGTCGCTGTGCGCGGGCGATACCGGGCCGGTTCCCCCGTGGTGGGCCGTCCCGGGGCCGGTGGCGCGGATCGCCGCCCGGCCGGCACGTCTGCCCGGCGGCCGGGCCGGGGCCTTCCGCGGTGGCCGGGCCGGGCTCGCGGGCTGGTGCCTGGCGGGTGGCGCGGTGGCGGCGCTGCTGGGGGATTCGGTACTGCCGCTGCTGGCCGGGGCGCTGGCGGTGCCCCTGCTGGGGCGCGGGCTGCGGCGGCGGGAACGGCGGCGTGCGGGAGAGGCACGGGAGGCGGCCGTCGTCGAACTGTGCTCGGCACTCGTCGGTGAGCTGCGGGCCGGCCGCACCCCGGAGCGCGCCCTGCTGGCGGTGGGCATGCCCGGGTTCGGGGACGGTGGCGCGGCGGCACTGGCGGCGGCGCGCTTCGGCGGGGACGTACCGGAGGCGCTGCGGCAGGCGGCCCGGCAGGAGGGCGCGGGCGGACTGGCCGGAGTGGCCGCGTGCTGGCAGGTGGCGGTGGACGAGGGTGCGGGGCTGGCGGACGGGCTGGACCGGGTGGCCGGGGCGCTGCGCGCGGAACGCGACCAGCGGGAGGAGTTGCGTGCCCAGCTGGCGGGCCCGCGCGCCACGGCGCTGGTGCTGGCACTGCTGCCGGTGTTCGGGTTGCTGCTGGGCACCGCCATGGGAGCGCGGCCGCTGCACGTACTGCTGCACAGTCCGGCCGGATGGGCCTGTCTGGCCGGGGCCGGGGCACTGGAGTGGGCCGGTCTGGCCTGGGTCGCCCGGATCATCCGTACGGCGGAGAAGGGCGGCCGGAAGTGACCGGCGGGACCGTCCACAGGCTGTGGGCGGCGCTCCCCGGGTCCTCCGGCCTGTTCGAGTTCCCCGGCTTCCCCGGAGCGGCCGGGCTGCCCGGGCTCGCCGCCCCGGCGGTCGCCGTCTGCCTGCTGGGGACGGTGTCCGCGATGGGACGGACACGCCGGCACCGGCGGCGGCTGACCTCGCTGCTGGCCGGCCGGCCGGGTGGGCGGACACCACCGTGCGTCGCCCGGGTACGGCGGCGGCTGCCACCGCTGCGGGCCGCCGCGGCGCCGCTCGGTGCCCTGGCGCTGGGAGCGGTGCTGGTCGGAGGTCCGGCCGGCTGGGCACTCGGGGCCGCCGCGGCGTGGAGCCTCGGGCGACTGTCGCGCGGACGCGGCAGCCGGACGGAGCGCGCCGGTCGTTCCCGTGCCGCCGGACGGTCCGCACGAGGGGAGACGGACCTCGGGGCGCGGGTGGACGAGCGGCTGCCGGTCACCGCGGAGCTGCTGGCCGCCTGCCTGGCGGCGGGTTCGGGGCCGTGCGAGGCGGCCGGGGCGGTGGGCGCCTCGGTGGGCGGGCCGCTCGGCGAGCGCCTGGTGCGGGCCTCGGCCGAGCTGCGGCTGGGGGGTGATCCGGTGGCCGTGTGGGAGCGGCTGGGCGAGTTGCCGGAGGCGGCCGGGCTGGCGCGGTGCCTGGAGCGGGCGGGGACGACCGGAGTGCCCGCCGTGGAACCGGTGGGCCGGCTGGCGGCCGAGTGCCGGGCCGCCCGGACGCGGGCGGCGACGGGGCGGGCCCGCCGGGCCGCGGTCCTGGT
This sequence comes from Streptomyces rubellus, assembly GCF_036323805.1. Lineage (NCBI taxonomy): Bacteria > Bacillati > Actinomycetota > Actinomycetes > Kitasatosporales > Streptomycetaceae > Streptomyces > Streptomyces rubellus. The sequence continues at coordinate 70,833 of NZ_JAZDCX010000015.1, read as the reverse complement.
CACGGGGCCGCTGGGGCTGTGCTTCCTGCCCGCCTTCCTGCTGGCGGGAGTGGTGCCGGTGGTCATCGGTCTGGCGCGGTCCCTGCTGTGAGCCGGTCGCCGCACGGCGACCGAGAGGAGAACACCCGGATGAAGAATCGGACGAAGAACCGGACGAAGAGCCGGAAGAGGAGAGAGGGAGACAACCATGCGGGGACGGACGCGGGAGTGGAGCGGCGGGATCGCGCGCAGGGTGCGGTCCGGGGACACCCAGGCGGGGATGAGTACGGCGGAGTACGCGGTGGGCACGATCGCCGCGGCGGGCTTCGCGGCGGTCCTGTACAAGATCGTCACCAGTGGGCCGGTCAGTGGCGCGATGCAGCAGTTGATCGAGCGGGCGCTCGATGCGGGCTTCTGACGGGGCCGGGACGGTCGCGTCCGGCGGGCCGCGCCCGTCCGGCGGGACAGAGGCGAACGGCGGTACGGGCCGGCCGGGACGGACGCCGGCTCCCCGGGGCCCGGCTCCCCGTCCGGTGGCCTGCCGGAGGCGGACCCCACGGGTGCGGGCCCTCCGGACGGGGGCGGGGCGGGAGCAGGGCTATGTCACCGCGGAGACCGCCGTGGTGGTGCCTTCCCTGGTGGCCCTGCTCGGAATGGTGCTGTGGGGGGTGGCGGCGGTGGCCGCGCAGATCCGATGCGTGGACGCGGCGGGCGCCGGCGCACGGGCGGTGGCCCGGGACGAGCCGCCGGAGCGGGTGCGGCGGGCCGTACGCGCGGTGGCGCCGCGCGGTGCGGCGCTGGAGATGGCGCGGGAGGGGGAGCTGGTGCGGGTGCGGGTGATCGCGAGGGCGGCCGGTCCGGGACCGCTGGCCGTGGAACTGGGAGCGGAGGCGGTGGCGTATGCGGAGCCGGGCTGACCGGCGAAGCGGGCGCCTGCCCGGCAGTGTGCCGGGCGGCCCGCCGGACCGGCAGGCGGCCCGGCCGCCGGGAGGCGGGGACGGGGGCTCGGCCACGGTGTGGGCCGCGGTGTGCGGGGTCGCGCTGTGTGTGCTGGCGGCGGCCGTGCTGAGCCTGGGTCAGGCCGTCGTGGTCCGCCACCGGGCGGGTGCCGCGGCGGACGCGGCGGCCCTCGCGGCAGCCGACCACGCCCTGTGGGGCGGTACACGGGCGTGTGCCGTGGCCAGGGAGGTGGCCGCCGCCCAGCGGGCGGGTGTGGTGCGCTGCCGGGTGCGGGGCACGGTCGCCGATCTCACGGTGCGGGTGCGGGCGGGTCCGTATGCCGCCGGGGTGCGGGCCCGGGCGGGGCCTGCCGCAGCAGTTCGGTGAGGAGCCGGACGGCACCGCGCTTGTGCAGGGGGTCGTTGCCGTTGCCGCACTTGGGCGACTGTATGCACGACGGGCAGCCGCTGTCGCACTCGCACGCCGCGATGGCCTGGCGGGTCGCGGTCAGCCACTCGCGGGCGGTGTGGAAGGCGCGCTCGGCGAAGCCGGCACCGCCGGGGTGCCCGTCGTAGACGAACACCGTCGGCAGCAGGGTGTCGGGGTGGAGCGGTACGGAGACACCGCCGATGTCCCAGCGGTCGCAGGTGGCGAACAGCGGCAGCATCCCGATCGAGGCGTGCTCGGCGGCGTGCAGGGCCCCGGGCAGCACCTCCGGGCCCACCCGGGCGGCGTCGAGCTGGTCCTCGGTGACCGTCCACCACACCGCGCGGGTGCGCAGGGTGCGCGGCGGCAGGTCCAGTCTCGTCTCGCCGAGCACCTCGCCGGTGACGAGCCTGCGGCGCAGATAGGAGACGACCTGGTTGGTGACCTCCACCGAGCCGAAGCACAGCCGGGCCCCGCCCCAGGGGACCTCGGCGGTGGTCTCCAGGACGGAGATCGCGGTGGTGTCCCGGGCCATCGTCGTCCAGGGCGGATCGGCCTGCTCGACCAGGGCGACCGAGTCGTCCAGGTCGAGCCGCCGGACCACATAGGTGCGGCCCTGGTGGAGATGGACCGCGCCGTCGTGGACGGTGGTGTGGGCGGCCGCGGCGTCGACCGTGCCCAGCAGCCGTCCGGTGGCGGCCTCCACCACCTGTACCGGCCGGCCGCCCCGGCCGCGGATGTCGGCGAGGTCGCAGGCCCGCTCGCGGCGGGTCCAGTACCAGCCCGTTCCCCGGCGGCGCAGCAGTCCGCGTCGCTCCAGCACCGGCACCAGCCCGGGCACCGCCGGGCCGAACAGCTCGAAGTCGTCCTCGGTCAGGGGGAGTTCCGCCGCGGCCGCGCACAGATGGGGGGTGAGGACATAGGGGTTGTCCGGGTCCAGGACGGTGGACTCCACGGGGCGTCGGAAGATGGCGTCGGGGTGGTGGACGAGATAGGTGTCCAGCGGGTCGTCCCGGGCGACGAGGACGGCCAGTGCCCCCTGGCCCGCCCGGCCGGCCCGCCCGGCCTGCTGCCACAGCGAGGCCCGGGTGCCGGGATACCCGGTCAGCAGGACGGCGTCGAGCCCGGAGACGTCGATGCCCAGTTCCAGGGCGTTGGTGGCGGCCAGACCGAGGAGCTCACCGGAGTGCAGCGCCCGCTCCAGGGCGCGGCGTTCCTCGGGCAGATAGCCGCCGCGGTAGGCGGCCACCCGTCCGGCCAGGTCGCGGTCCACCTCGGCCAGCCGCTCCCGGGCGATCACCGAGATCAGCTCGGCGCCGCGCCGGGAGCGGACGAAGGCGACGGTCCGCACCCCCCGGACGGCGAGGTCGGTGAGCAGGTCGGCGGTCTCGGCGGTGGCGGTGCGCCGCACCGGGGCGCCGCGCTCGCCGTGCAGCTCCGTCAGCGGGGGCTCCCACAGGGCGAAGACCACCTCGCCGCGCGGGGAGGCGTCCTCGGTGATCTCGGTCACGGGCAGGCCGGTGAGCCGGGTCGCCGCCCTGCCCGGCTCGGCGGCGGTGGCGGAGGCCAGCAGGAACACCGGCGCGCCGCCGTAGCGGGCGCACACCCGCCGCAGCCGCCGCAGCACCTGGGCGACATGGGAGCCGAACACGCCCCGGTAGGTGTGGCACTCGTCGACGACCACGTACCGCAGCGCGCGCAGGAAGGAGGACCAGCGGGCATGGCCCGGGAGCAGCCCGCGGTGCAGCATGTCGGGGTTGGTGAGCAGCAGGTTGGCGTACTGCCGCGCCCAGTCGCGTTCCTCGGCCGGCGTGTCGCCGTCGAAGACCGCGGGACGGACCGCGCTGCCCAGCGGGGCGGCCAGTGTGCCCACGGCCCGCCGCTGGTCGGCGGCGAGGGCCTTGGTCGGGGCGAGGTAGAGGGCGGTGGCGCCGCGCCCGCCCGGGGCCTCGGAGCCGTCCAGCAGGGTGCTGAGCACCGGGGCTAGATAGGCCAGGGACTTGCCCGAGGCCGTTCCGGTGGCGACGACCACCGACTCGCCGCGCAGCGCGTGCCGGGCGGTACGGGCCTGGTGCTCCCAGGGACGGTCGATGCCCGCCGCGCGGATCGCGTCGATCACTTCCGGCCGAATCCGTCCAGGCCAGTCCGCATGACGACCGATCCGTGGGGGCAGGTGCTCCGTATGGGTGATGCGCACGGCCCGGTCCGCCCCCGCGGTGAGGCCTTCGAGGACTGCCCGGGGGGACGGGGACGGGGGTCGCGCGTCTGCCGACGCCGCGCGGTGGTTGGTGGCCATCGGATTCGAGTGTGTCACCGGCACGACGGACAATGGTCGCAAGGCGTCGTGCATGCCCCGGGTAAGTGATTGAATGCTTCTGCGGCTGCCGATCCGTCCCCTACCTTCGGTGGGGAGGTTTCACCTCTGCCTTCGGCGGGAGACTCTCTCGCCCCCCGGTGGGAGGACCCCCTCCCCGCTTCCGGTAGAAGGGACCCCTCTCCGCTCCCGGTGGGGTACATCCCAGGGGGCGGACCGCTCGATAGCAAGGTGCTGGAGGATCCGTGGACCTGTCCCTGTCGACCCGTACCGTCGGCGATCGCACGATCGTCTCGGTGGGTGGCGAGATCGATGTATACACCGCGCCCAAGTTGCGTGAGCAACTGGTGGAGCTGGTGAACGACGGCAGCTACCACCTGGTCGTGGACATGGAGGGTGTTGACTTCCTCGACTCCACCGGCCTCGGTGTGCTCGTCGGCGGACTCAAGCGAGTGCGCGCGCACGAGGGATCACTGCGCCTGGTCTGCAACCAGGAGCGCATTCTCAAGATCTTCCGTATCACCGGTCTGACCAAGGTGTTTCCCATCCACACCTCGGTCGACGAGGCCGTGGCGGCCACCGACTGAGAAGCCGGGGCCGTACAGCCCGCACAAGGCGGCGCCAGGGGTACCGGGTCCACACGTGTGTCGGCCCGGTACCCCCTTGCCGACCGCTGACCGCTGACCGCCGGATCCAGGCATCGACCGGGCTGCCGGGCCGGTGATCTCCCGGCCGGTGATCGCGAAGGTCCGCACGTACTACCGAGGGGGATGGCTATGGCCACCGTCGAACTGCTCTTCAGCGCGCTGCCCGAGCATGTGAGGACGGCGCGGCTGGTGGCGGCCGCCGTCGCGCGCCGGTCCGGCGTCGACGAGACCGCGCTCGACGAGGTGCGGCTCGCGGTGGGCGAGGCGTGCAGCCGGGCCGTCGGTCTCCATGTCGGCCACGGCCTCGACACACCCGTCCGGGTGAGGCTGACCGAGGGCGAGAAGGCGTTCCGCATCGAGGTCGGGGACGACGTCCCCGCGGTGCGGGGTCCGGGCTACGGCTCCGGCAACGAGGACGGCGCCGAGGGCGACGACGAGAGCGATCTGGGGCTCGCGGTGATCAGCGGACTGGTGGACGACTTCGAGGTGACCGCCGACGAGCACGGCGGCCTCATCCGGATGAGCTGGCCGATAACCCCGGCCTCCCTCGCGTAGCCGGGCCCTTCCCAGCCGGGTCCTCCCCGCACGACGGCCCCGCACCGGATCTCCCCCCACCGGCCGCCGCGCCGGCCCTCTCGGCCGGATCCCTCCTGTCCCTCCTGTCCCTCCTGCCCGGCCCAGCCCCTCCTGTCCGGCCCGGCCGGGACGGGCGAGCCCGTCCGGGGTCCCGGGCGCCGGACCACTCCACCGCGCACGGTCCCGCTGCGGGAATTCCGTAGGGAAAAACCTGCGTGCCGTCGCTGCGGGGACTCCGGCCGACGCCGCTCGAGTGTTTCCGGATCTTCCCTGGGGCCTTTCTCCGGAAATCACCCGAATGGCACTTCAAAGGTGTCTCAAACAGCTGTCGTCCCAGTGAGATGACGGTGTCCCAGGGGAATACATCCGCCCGTTTGAGGGAATCGTCTCGGTGCCTGCTATTCGATCTTCGAAGGTGCGGATCTGCGGTGAATAGCGCACTCTGGTTGTGACCCGGAGCGGCTCCTACAATCCGTCCACATCTTTGCAGCAGGACGCCTGAGCGTGCTTGCGCGCGCCCATGTGCCAAACGTCAAGGAGGACGAATGGCCGCGCACCACATCCCCTCCCAGAACCGGCTCCATCTGGCCGAAGCGGTTCTCACCAGCGGCAACCGCGGTCTGGTACTGGTGATCGCACTGATCGCGGCGGCGGCCCTGGTGGTCGCCGTGATGCTGGTACGCCAGGTGCTCGCGGCAGGTGAGGGCACCGACAGCATGAAGAAGATCGCCGCCGCCGTACAGGAAGGCGCGAACGCCTACCTCGCGCGGCAGTTGCGCACTCTCGGCGTGTTCGCCGTCGTGGTCTTCTTCCTTTTGATGTTGCTCCCGGCCGACGACATGGGCCAGCGAATCGGCCGCTCATTGTTCTTCCTGGTCGGCGCCGGTTTCTCGGCGGCCACCGGTTATATCGGCATGTGGCTCGCGGTACGCAGCAACGTACGGGTCGCCGCCGCCGCGCGAGAGGCGACTCCCGGTGCGGGAGAACCCGCCAGGGATCTGACCGACGTCTCCCACCGGGCGATGAAGATCGCTTTCCGCACCGGCGGTGTCGTCGGAATGTTCACCGTCGGTCTGGGCCTTCTCGGCGCCGCCGTCGTGGTGCTCGTCTACGCCGCCGACGCCCCCAAGGTCCTGGAGGGCTTCGGTCTGGGCGCCGCGCTGATCGCCATGTTCATGCGGGTGGGCGGCGGCATCTTCACCAAGGCCGCCGACGTGGGCGCCGACCTCGTCGGCAAGGTCGAGCAGGGCATCCCCGAGGACGACCCGCGCAACGCCGCCACCATCGCGGACAACGTCGGCGACAACGTCGGCGACTGCGCGGGCATGGCCGCCGACCTCTTCGAGTCCTACGCCGTCACCCTGGTGGCCGCGCTCATCCTGGGCACCGTCGCCTTCGGCGACGCCGGTCTGGCCTTCCCGCTGCTCGTCCCCGCGATCGGCGTCGTCACGGCCGTGATCGGCGTCTTCGCGGTCGCCCCGCGCCGCGCCGACCGCAGCGGCATGACCGCCATCAACCGCGGCTTCTTCATCTCCGCGGTGATCTCGCTGGCCCTCGTCGCCGTCGCGGCGTTCGTCTACCTGCCGTCCACCTTCGCCGAACTGGACGGCGTCACCGACCCCGGCATCCTCGGCCACGACGGTGACCCGCGGGTGTTCGCACTGGTCGCGGTCGCCATCGGCATCGTGCTCGCCGCGCTGATCCAGCAACTCACCGGCTACTTCACCGAGCCCGGCCGGCGGCCGGTGCGCGACATCGGCAAGACCTCGCTGACCGGCCCGGCCACCGTGGTCCTGGCCGGCATCTCCATCGGCCTGGAGTCCGCGGTCTACACGGCGCTGCTGATCGCCCTCGGCGTCTACGGCGCCTTCCTGCTGGGCGGCACCTCCATCATGCTGGCCCTGTTCGCCGTGGCGCTGGCGGGCACCGGTCTGCTGACCACCGTCGGCGTCATCGTCGCGATGGACACCTTCGGTCCGGTCTCCGACAACGCCCAGGGCATCGCCGAGATGTCCGGCGACGTGGAGGGCGCCGGCGCCCAGGTGCTCACCGACCTCGACGCCGTCGGCAACACCACCAAGGCCATCACCAAGGGCATCGCCATCGCCACCGCGGTGCTGGCCGCCGCCGCGCTCTTCGGCTCCTACCGGGACGCGATCGCCACCGCCGTGGCGGACGTGGGCGCCCGGGCGGGCGAGATGAACCTGAGCCTGGACATCTCCCAGCCGAACAACCTGGTCGGTCTCATCCTCGGCGCCTCGGTCGTCTTCCTGTTCTCCGGGCTGGCGATCAACGCGGTGTCCCGGTCGGCGGGCGCGGTGGTCTTCGAGGTGCGGCGCCAGTTCCGGGAGAAGCCCGGGATCATGGACTACACCGAGAAGCCCGACTACGGCCGGGTCGTGGACATCTGCACCAAGGACGCGCTGCGCGAGCTGGCCACCCCCGGCCTGCTCGCCGTCATGGCACCCATCGCCGTCGGCTTCACCCTCGGCGTCGGCGCGCTCGGCTCCTTCCTGGCGGGGGCGATCGGCGCGGGCCTCCTGATGGCGGTCTTCCTCGCCAACTCCGGCGGTGCCTGGGACAACGCCAAGAAGCTCGTCGAGGACGGCCACCACGGCGGCAAGGGCAGTGAGGCGCACGCCGCGACCGTCATCGGCGACACCGTCGGTGACCCGTTCAAGGACACCGCCGGTCCGGCGATCAACCCGCTGCTGAAGGTGATGAACCTGGTGGCACTGCTGATCGCGCCCGCGGTGGTGCAGTTCAGCTACGGCGACGACACCAGCCCCTGGCTACGGGCCCTCATCGCGGTCCTCGCCCTCGTCGTCATCGTCGGCGCGGTCTACGTCTCCAAGCGGCGCGGCATCGCGGTGGGCGACGCGGACGCGGACACCGGCACGGACGGCGGGACGCCCGGCGGCACGCCGTCCGGCTCCGCGGAGTCCGGGGCCCCGGTGACGACCCCGTAGCGCGGTCCGGACAACGGCCCGGGAAGGGCCGGAAGGGCCGGACAGCCGCGGAAAGGCACAGTCGACGGTGGGGCGGGCACCCGGGATCCCGGGCGCCCGCCCCACCGTGTTCTCCGGGCGTCCGGCCCCGGACGGATCCGTGTGAGATGCGCATGCCTCCGGTGCGTCCATACCGACCCCAAACCATGCATAAGCCGTGTGCCGTAACCGGCCGTTGGGCCGTGTGCGTGTATGTTCCGGGCCGGACAGCCACGAAGGGACCGATCCGGAGTGAACAAGAAACGTGCGATCGCGCTGACCGGCGGCACGGCACTGGTACTCGCGCTCAGCGGGTGCGGCGGTGACGGTGAGGACAAGACCGCCGCGTGGGCCCAGAAGTTCTGCGACCAGGTGCAGCCCCAGGTGAAGAGAATCCAGCAGGCCAACACCTCCATCACCCAGGCCACCGAGGGGGAGAAGTCACCGGAGGAGATCAAGACGACCGACGCGCAGGCCTTCTCGGACATCTCCCAGGCCTACGCCGCCCTGGCCAAGGCCGTGAAGGGGGCGGGCACCCCGCCGGTCGAGGACGGTGCCGCGCTGGAGAAGGACGCGGTCCGGCAGCTCGACGGCATGTCCCGCAAGTACGCCGACCTCAAGGAGCAGGCCGACGCCCTGAACACCGAGGACCAGGCGGAGTTCGCCGACGGGCTCAAGGAGATAGCCGACGGGCTGGGCCGGCTCAACGAGGGTGGTGACCAGGCGCTGGAGAAACTCCAGAAGGGCGAGCTCGGCAAGGCCATGGCCGAGCAGAAGGGCTGCCGCAAGCCGTCGCCGAGCCCCTCCGCTTCGTCGGCGTAGGCGGCGTGGTCGACACGGGCCGGCGCGGTCGGCACGGCCGCGTGCCGGAGGTGTCCGGTACACGGCGGGCACGTCCGGTGCCCGGGACGGTTCCACGCCACAATGGGGCGGTGAGTACGGACCACCTCCCCGCCCCCGGCCCCGCCCTGCCCCGGCTGCGCGACGCCTTCCGCACCGCCGACTTCACCCCCGACGGCCTGCTGGAACTGCTCGGTGCCACCGCCTACGCCGCGCTGGCCCGCAGCGAGACCGTCCCCGCGCTGCGCGCCACCCGCGACGGCGGGCCGCTGGCGACGCTGGTGCGGCTGTTCCTGCTCCAGCGGCCGGTGCCGTACGAACGGGCCCGCGCCGCGCTCCCGGCGGACGACGCACTCGCCGACGGCTGGCTGCGCCGCGCCGCCGCCGACGGCGCGGACGCCGTACGGGCCGTCGTGGACATCCGGCCGTACGGCGGTCCGGCGGGGCAGAACTGGTGGATCGTCTCCGATCTCGGCTGCGCCGTCGGCGGCGCCGGCGGCATCCGCACCGCCGGGGACACCGGCACGGTGGCGGGACCGGACCCGGCGGATCCGGGCACGGACCCCGGGGGCACGGGTACGGCGGGTACGGACCCGGACCCGCGCGCCCGGCTCGTCCTCGGGGTCGGCGGCGCCTCCACCACCCTGGCGGGCATCACGGTGCGCACACCCGTGGCCCGCGCCCTGGACCTCGGCTGCGGTTCGGGCATCCAGGCGCTGCACGCCGCCCAGCACGCCGACCGGGTCACCGCCACCGACCTCAACCCCCGCGCCCTGCGGCTGACGGCCCTCACCCTGGCGCTGTCCGGCGCCCCCGAGGCCGACCTGCGCGAGGGCTCGCTCTTCGAGCCGGTCGAGGGCGAGGCCCCGTACGACCTGATCGTCTCCAACCCGCCCTTCGTCATCTCTCCCCGCGCCGCGGCGGGCACCCCCGGCGGGACCCGGCTCACCTACCGGGACGGCGGCATGGGCGGCGACGACCTGTGCCGCACCCTCGTGCGGAACTCCGCCGACCACCTCGCCGACGGCGGCTGGTGCCAGCTGCTGGCCAACTGGCAGCACGTGGACGGCCAGGACTGGCGCGAACGGCTCGCCTCCTGGGTGCCGCCCGGCTGCGACGCCTGGATCGTGCAGCGCGAGGCGCAGGACGTCGCCCAGTACGCCGAGCTGTGGCTGCGCGACGGCGGCGACCACCTGGGCGACCCCGCGGTGTACGCCGCGCGGTACGACGCCTGGCTGGCGGAGTTCGAGGCGCGCGGCACCACGGCCGTCGGTTTCGGCTGGATCACCCTGCGCAAGTCGGGCGCCGAGCACCCGTCGGTCACCGTCGAGGAGTGGCCGCACCCCGTCGAGCAGCCGCTCGGCGGGGAGGTGCGCGCCCACTTCGAGCGCCGGGACTTCCTGCGCGCCACGGACGACGCGGCCCTGCTCGCCACCCGGTTCGTCCTCGCCGACGAGGTGGTGCAGGAGCAGATCGGCAAGCCCGGCGCGGACGACCCGGAGTACGTCGTGCTGCGGCAGAACCGCGGTATGCGGCGGGCGACGCGGGTGGACACGGTCGGTGCCGGCTTCGCGGGCGTGTGCGACGGCTCGCTCCCGGCGGGCCGGATCCTCGACGCCATCGCCCAACTCCTCGGCGAGGACCCGGTGGGGCTGCGCGACCGCACTCCGGAGGCGATCCGGCTGCTGGTGGAGCAGGGCTTCCTGCTGCCTCTGGAGGGGCACGGGGGCGCGGCGGACTGAGGGCACCGGGAGCAGAGCCCGGAGCACACCGGAGCACACCGGAGAACGAGCCGGGGCACGGGAGAACGGAGGAAGAGCGGAAGAAGAGGAGAGGCCAGGGGGTCGGAATCCGGCCACTCCGCCAGTGTTCATCCGCCGTTCGCCCACAGGTCTCCCCGGGACGCGACCATGCTCCGCATGGAGAGTGCACCCGCCGTCTTCGCCGGGGCGACCTTCGCACTGGTCGGCGCCGGACTGCTGCTGTGGACATCGGTGCGCGTACGGCTGCGCGAGCCGGTGGCCGACGGTGTCGACCAGACCGTGGCCGCCGCGGTCACCACCCTGTTCGGCGTGGCCCTCCTGGTCGCCGGCGCCTGGCTTTTCACCCTGCTCTGACCACCCTTCGCCGAGCCCTGCTCCGAGCCCTTCGCCGGACCCGCCCGGCAGCGGCCGCGGGCACCGGGCGGAGGTCAGCCGGCCAGGTTCCGCGCCAGCGTCCACACCGCGGCGACCACCGCCACCCCCAGCACGCCCCGCCGGCCGGCCGACGGCCGCCACCGGCGCCCGCGCAGCCCCGCCACCAGCCACCTCCCGCCCAGGTACGCCGCCGCCGGCACGCCCAGCACCAGTAGCAGGGCGTTGTCGTGGAAGGCGGCGACGAGGTCCCCGTGCAGCAGGTCGTACGCCAGCCGCGTACCGCCGCACGCCGGACACAGCAGCCCGGTGAGCACGTTGAACGGGCAGCGCGGCAGCCACTGCCCGGGCCGGTGGGGGTCGGTGTTCCACAGATGGCCGGCCGCGCCCAGTCCGGCTGCCAGCGCGGTCAGCGGCGGGGTGGCCGGATGGGTACGGGCGGTGCGGAGGGTACGGAGGAGCCGGGCGGTACGGGCGGCCCGGACGGACCTCCCGGCGCCCGTGCGCGCCCGGTCGCCCGGCCCGTGAACAGGGCCCGACATGGCAGGAACCCCCCAGGCGGTCGGCTGGAACGCGTGACCGGCCACATCTTGCCAGTCGGCGCGAGGCGGCAGGAATGCTGGGACTCGGGTTACCGTTCGAGTGGCGTTGCGGACTTTTACCGTTTGACACGGGGGCGGGAGGTACCGTCACACTCCGCAGCGAGAGCGCAAGCGACCCAGAGCCGACCACGGACCGGGACCACGCCCCAGGGAACCGGAGAGAAGAGCGAGAAGAAGTTGTCCCCGACCAGCAAGGCCGCAAGCGGCGGGCGCCGACTCGTGATCGTCGAGTCGTCGGTCAAAGCCAAGACGATCAAGGGCTACCTCGGTCCTGGCTATGTGGTCGAGGCCAGCGTCGGGCACATCCGGGACCTGCCGAGCGGCGCCGCCGAGGTCCCCGCCAAGTACAAGGGCGAGCCCTGGGCCCGGCTCGGCGTCAACGTCGACCAGGACTTCGAGCCGCTGTACGTCGTCAACAGCGACAAGAAGGACCAGGTCAAGAAGCTCAAGCAACTGCTGGCGGAGTCCGACGAGCTGTTCCTGGCCACCGATGAGGACCGCGAGGGCGAGGCCATCGCCTGGCACCTGCAGGAGGTCCTCAAGCCCAAGGTCCCGGTCCGCCGGATGGTCTTCAACGAGATCACCAAGGACGCCATCCGGGCGGCCGTCTCCAACACCCGGGAGCTGGACCAGCGCCTGGTCGAGGCCCAGGAGACCCGCCGCATCCTCGACCGGCTCTACGGCTACGAGGTCTCCCCGGTGCTGTGGAAGAAGGTCATGCCCCGGCTCTCGGCGGGCCGGGTGCAGTCCGTCGCCACCCGTCTCGTCGTCGAGCGCGAACGCGAGCGCATCGCGTTCCGCTCCGCCGAGTACTGGGACCTGACCGGCACCTTCGCCACCGGCCGCCCGCACGACACCGCCGACCCCGCCTCGTTCACCGCCCGGCTGACCACCGTGGACGGCCGCCGGGTCGCGCAGGGCCGCGACTTCGGCCCCGACGGGCGGCTCAAGCAGCAGGGCGCGGACGTCCTGCACCTGGACGAGACCGCCGCCCGCGCGCTGGCCGCCGCGCTGGAGGACACCGGCTTCGCCGTCCGCTCGGTGGAGTCCAAGCCGTACCGCCGCTCGCCGTACCCGCCCTTCCGCACCACCACCCTCCAGCAGGAGGCCAGCCGCAAGCTGGGCCTCGGCGCGAAGGCGACCATGCAGGTGGCCCAGAAGCTGTACGAGAACGGCTTCATCACCTACATGCGGACGGACTCCACCACGCTGTCCGACACCGCGGTCAACGCCGCCCGCGCCCAGGTCACCCAGCTCTACGGCGCCGAGTACCTGCCCGACCGGCCCCGCACCTACGCGAACAAGGTCAAGAACGCGCAGGAGGCGCACGAGGCGATCCGCCCCTCCGGGGACCGCTTCCGCACCCCCGCCGAGACGGGCCTGACCGGCGACCAGTTCCGGCTGTACGAGCTGATCTGGAAGCGGACGGTGGCCTCCCAGATGAAGGACGCCACCGGCCGGTCCGTCACCGTCCGCGTCGGCGGGCGGTGCGCCGCCGACGGTGGACAGTGGGCCGGCCGGGACGTGGAGTTCAGCGCCTCCGGCAAGATCATCACCTTCCACGGCTTCCTCAAGGCGTACGTCGAGGGCTCCGACGACCCCGCCGCCGACCTCGACGACCGCGAGCGCCGGCTGCCGCAGGTCGCCGAGGGCGACCCGCTGACCGCCACCGTGATGTCGGCGGACGGCCACGCCACCAAGCCCCCGGCCCGCTACACCGAGGCCACGCTGGTCAAGGAGCTGGAGGAGCGCGAGATCGGGCGCCCCTCGACCTACGCGTCGATCATCGGCACCATCCTCGACCGCGGCTACGTCTTCAAGAAGGGCACCGCGCTCGTCCCCTCCTTCCTCTCCTTCGCCGTGGTCGGCCTGCTGGAGAAGCACTTCGGCCGGCTGGTCGACTACGACTTCACCGCGAAGATGGAGGACGACCTCGACCGCATCGCCGCGGGCCAGGCCGAGGCCGTGCCGTGGCTGCGCCGCTTCTACTTCGGCGCCGACGACCCGGGCTCCGGCGACGCCGCCGCGGCCGACGCCGGGAACGGCGACGGCGACCACCTCGGCGGACTGAAGGAACTGGTCTCCGACCTCGGCGCGATCGACGCCCGCGGGGTGTCCTCCTTCCCCGTGGGCGAGGGCATCGTGCTGAGGGTCGGCCGCTACGGCCCCTACGTCGAGGAGCCCGCGGGCGAGGACGGCACGCCCGGCCGCCGAGCCGACGTGCCCGAGGACCTGCCGCCGGACGAGCTGACGGTGGAGTACGCCAGGGAGCTGCTGGCGAAGCCCAGCGGCGAGGTGGAACTGGGCACCGACCCGGACACCGGCCGCACCGTCGTCGCCAAGGCGGGGCGCTACGGGCCGTACGTCACCGAGGTGCTGCCCGAGGGCACGCCGAAGACGGGGAAGAACGCGATCAAGCCGCGCACCGCGTCGCTGTTCAAGTCGATGTCCCTGGACACCGTCACCCTGGACGACGCCCTGAAGCTGCTCTCCCTGCCGCGCACGGTCGGCACCGACCCGGCCACCGGCGAGGAGATCACCGCGCAGAACGGCCGCTACGGGCCGTACCTGAGGAAGGGCACCGACTCGCGGTCGCTGCAGAGCGAGGACCAGCTCTTCACGATCACCCTCGACGAGGCCCTCGCGATCTACGCCCAGCCCAAGCAGCGCGGCCGGGCCGCGGCCAAGCCGCCGCTGAAGGAACTGGGCACCGACCCGGTCAGCGGGCGTCCGGTGGTGGTCAAGGACGGCCGCTTCGGCCCGTACGTCACCGACGGCGAGACCAACGCCACCCTGCGCCGCGACGACGACGTGGAGACGATCTCGCCGGAGCGCGGTTACGAGCTCCTCGCCGAGAAGCGTGCCAAGGGCCCGGTGAAGAAGACCGCGAAGAAGGCGCCGGCGAAGAAGACGACGGCCAAGAAGGCACCGGCCAAGAAGGCGGCCGCCAAGAAGACGGCGGCGAAGACCACCGCGAAGAAGACCGCCGCCGAGAAGACGGCGGCGAAGCGGACCGCGGCGAGCGCCAACGGCGGCGAGTGACCGGCACATCCGGGCGGCGGGCCGTACCCCGAGGGGGCGGCCCACCGCCCGGAGGCACTGCCGGATGCGCCGCCCGGAACACGGCCCGGCACACCGCGTGCCGCGTCCGCCCCACAGCGGCTCCTAAACGACACCGTCCACCTGTTCGGCCGTACCGTCACTCCGCCGCCGCGGCCCGCTAGGCTGGCGGGATGACGCGAGCAGAGCAGCCACCGGTCGTGACCTCCACCTCCGACGCCCTGGCCGCCGATTCCCGCGAGCGCGCCGTACGGGCCCTGCTGGGCCATGCCCCGCTCAGGCGGCTGTGGGGCGCACAGCTCACCAGCGGGATCGGTGACGTCCTCGCCCTGCTGGTCCTGGTGCTCCTCGTGCTCCAGGCGGCCTTCGTGGTGCCCGCCGGCGGCGGCGGGCCGCTCCTCGGCGGCGGTTACCGCGGGGCGGCCCTGGCCGTCGCCGCCGTTTTCGGCGCCCGGATGCTGGCCACCCTGCTGTTCGGCGCCGTTCTGCTGGGCCCGCTGTCCTCCCTGACCGCGGACTCCTCCGGCGCCCTCGACCGCCGCTGGACCATGATCGGCGCGGGCGGCGTACGGCTCGCGCTGATGATCGTCGCACCGCTGTGGATCGACTGGACACCCGACCAGGCTTTCGCGTTCCTGCTGGTCACCGCCTTCCTGCTGGGAGTCGCCGAGCGCTTCCACGCGGTGGCCAAGGACAGCGCGGCCCCCACGCTGCTGCCCGCGCCGCCGCCCGAGGGCGCCGCCGTACGCCCCCTGCCGGACCACCACGACGCCCTGCGCCGGCTGTGGCTGCGCACGGGATTCGTCGCCGTGCCGCTGGCCGGCGCGGTCCTGGTGGCGGCCACCCTGGTGAGCAATCTGCTGGCCGCGGGCATCGACTGGTTCGGCACCCACCAGGCGGCGCTGGCGTCGTACGCCGCCGCCGGGCTGTTCGCCGCCTCGGTGAGCCTGCTGTACTTCCTCCGCCTCCCGGCCGGTGACACCCCGCGCCCCCGCTCCCCGCTGGAGGGCCTGCGCCCGCCCCGGACCGGCAGGGCCGACAGGGCGGACGGGACGGCGGAGAAGGGCGCCGCCGGGACGGTGGAGAAGGGCCGCACCGGTGCCGTCCCGCTGCTCGTCCTGGCCTGCGCCTCCCTCGCCGCCGCGATCGCCGCGGCCGTGGCGCTGGCCGCCCTGCACACCGCCGACCTCGGCGGCGGCCCGGTCGCCTTCGGCCTGTCCGTCCTGGCGCTGACCGGCGGCACCGCCGCCGGTGTCCGCCGGGCGCCGCGCGTCCTGCCCGCCCTGTCCCGGCGCCGGCTGCTGGCCCTGGCCACGGCCCTGACCGGACTGGCCCTGCTCGCCGCCGGGCTCACCCCCGACCTGACGACCGTGCTGCTGCTGGCCCTGCTCGCGGGCCTGGCCGCCGGGGTCGCCGCGAACACCGGGCACACCCTGCTGGACGAGGAGACCGAGGAGCCCCGCCGCGCCCGGACGACCGACCACCTCCACGCGGTCGTACGGCTCGGCATCGCGCTCGCCGTCCTCGCCGCGCCCGTGCTGGCCGCCCTCATAGGACCGCACCGGGTGGTCAGCGGCGACTTCGTCTTCGCGCACGGCGGTGCCGCCTTCACCCTGATGCTGGTGGGCGCGCTGCTGCTGCCGGTGGCGGCGCTCGTCCTGGTCCGTCTCGACGACCGGCAGGGCGTACCGCTGCGGCGCGACCTGCGCGACGCGTTCACCGGCGGCACCGAGCCGCGTCCGGCGCCCGCGCCGAACGGCTTCTTCATCGCGGTGGAGGGCGGCGACGGAGCGGGCAAGTCCACCCAGGTGGAGGCGCTGGCCGAGTGGATCCGGGCCAAGGGCCACGAGGTGGTGGTCACCCGCGAGCCGGGCGCCACCCCGGTCGGCAAGCGGCTGCGCGCGATCCTGCTGGACGTCTCCTCGACCGGTCTGTCGCACCGCGCCGAGGCCCTGCTGTACGCCGCCGACCGGGCCGAGCACGTCGAGACGGTCCTCCGGCCCGCCCTGGAGCGCGGTGCGGTCGTGATCTCCGACCGCTACGTGGACTCCTCCGTGGCCTACCAGGGCGCGGGCCGCGACCTGTCGCCCACCGAGGTCGCCCGGATCTCCCGCTGGGCCACCGGCGGGCTCGTCCCGCACCTGACGGTGCTGCTGGACGTCTCGCCTGAGACCGCCCGCGAGCGGTTCACCGAGGCGCCCGACCGGCTGGAGTCGGAGTCCGCCGAGTTCCACCGGAAGGTCCGGGCCGGTTTCCTGGCGCTGGCCGCCGCCGACCCGGTGCGCTACCTGGTGGTGGACGCCGGCCGGGAGCCCGAGGCGGTCACCACCGTCGTACGGCACCGGCTCGACCAGATGCTGCCGCTCTCCGAGGCCGAGATCGCCGCCCGCGAGGAGGCCCGCCGCAAGGCCGAGGAGGAGGCCCGCAGGCGCGCGGAGGAGGAAGCGGCGCGCAAGGCCGAGGAGGAGCGCCTGGCGCGTGAGCGGGAGGAGCGCCTGGCCCGGCTGCGCGCCGAGGAGGAGGAGCGCAGGAAGCGCGAGGAGGAGGAGGCCCGCCGCCGCGAGGAACTGCGCCAGGCCGAGGAGGCCCGCCGCCGCGCCGAGGAGGCCCGCCGGCAGGCCGAGGAGGAGCGCAGGCGTCGCGAGGCGGAGGAGCGGGCCCGCCGCGAGGAGGCGGAACGCCGCCGCCGGCAGGCCGAGGAGGAGGCCCGGCTGCGGGCCGAGGCCGAGGAACGCCGCCGGGAGAAGCAGCGCAAGGCCGAGGAGGCGCTGCTGCGCGCCGAGGAGGCCCGCCGCCGCGCCGAGGAGGAGCAGCGGCGCGCCCAGCCCGAACAGTCCGGACACTCGCTGCGCACGACCGAGGAGGCGGACGCCGCGGGTACCGCCGGTGCCCCCGGCGCGGGCGCCGACCCCGATGCCGAGACCAGGATGCTGCCGCAGGTCCCGGCGGAGGACGAGACGGTCGTCATACCGCAGGCCCGGCCCGGGCAGCCGGCCCGTGACCCCGACGCGGACGAGACCGCCGTACTGCCCCAGGTCCAGCCGCCCGCACCGCCTGCGCCGCCCGTGCCGGACGAGGTGGAGCGCACGAAGGAGCTGCCCCAGGTCGACCAGGAGGGCCGTCCCCGGCGCCGCCCCGAATGGGCGGAGGAGACACCGCTGGACGACCTGCCCACCCTCGCCGACGAACTGCTCGGCCCCCAGCAGGGACTGACCGGGGACGACACCGCGGACCCGGACGGCCCCGCGGGTGAGGACGGCCGCCGCGGGCGCCGGGGCCGCCGCGGCTGAGAGCCGGCCGGGCGCGGTCCGCCGCACCGGTCCGTCAGCCGGACACGGCACAATGAGCCGGGCCGGGACGGATCGCCGGGACGGCCCCGGACAACGGGACGACAGGACACCGGTACGACGGGAGACCGGGAGGAGGGGCGCCGGGCCATGACCGTATGGGAGGACCTCGTCGGGCAGGACAGGGTCACCGAGCAGCTCGTCGCCGCCGCCCGCGACGCCGACGCGTACGTCACCGCCGCCGCCTCCGGCGGAACGGACCCCGCCGCGCTGTCCGGCTCGGCGATGACCCACGCCTGGCTGTTCACCGGGCCGCCCGGCTCCGGCCGGGCCACCGCCGCCCGCGCCTTCGCCGCCGCCCTGCAGTGCGTCAGCCCCGACCGGGCGCTGGGTGGCGCCCCCGGCTGCGGCTTCTGCGACGGCTGCCACACGGCCCTGGTCGGTACGCACGCCGACGTCGAGGTCGTCCGCACCGACCAGCTCAGCATCGGCGCCGACACCACCCGCGAGCTGGTGCGCCGCACCCAGCTCTCCCCGTCGGGCGGCCGCTGGCAGGTCGTCGTCCTGGAGGAGGCCGACCGGCTCACCGAGAGCGCGGGGAACGTCCTGCTCAAGGCCGTCGAGGAGCCCGCCTCCCGCACGGTGTGGCTGCTGTGCGCGTCCTCCGTCGACGACGTCCTGCCCACGATCCGCTCCCGCTGCCGTCTGCTGGTGCTGCGCACCCCGCCGGTGGACGCCGTCGCCGACCTGCTGATCCGCCGCGACGGCATCGAGCCGGAGACGGCCGCCACCGCCGCCCGCGCCACCCAGGGACACATCGACCGGGCCCGCCGGCTGGCCACCGACGAACGGGCCCGGGCCCGCCGCGCCGCCGTGCTGCGGCTCCCCGTCCGCATCGAGCAGCTCGGTGACGCCCTGAAGGCCGCCCAGGAGCTGATCGACGCGGCCGGCGCGGACGCCAGGGAGGCCGTCGAGGAGGTGGACGCCCGGGAGACGGAGGAGATGCGCGCCGCGCTCGGCGCGTCGGAGGGCGGCCGGCTGCCGCGCGGCACGGCGGGGGTGATGAAGGAGCTGGAGACCCGCCAGAAGCGCCGCGCCACCCGGGCCCAGCGCGACTCCCTCGACCTCGCCCTGGTCGACCTCACCTCCTTCTACCGCGACGTCCTGACCCGGCAGTTCGGCTCTCCGGCCGCCCTCGCCAACGAGGACGTCCGGGACACGGTGGAGCGCATCGCCGCCACCACCCGGCCGGAGCAGACGCTGCGCCGCATGGAGGCCGTCCTGGAGTGCCGCCGGGCCATCGACCGCAACGTGGCGCCGCTGCTCGCCGTGGAGGCGATGGCGGTGGCCCTGCGGACGGGCTGAACCGGCCGGCCCGGCGGAGAGGCGTCCTGCCGCGCCGCTCCGGCCCGTATACGCTCCGGGCATGGACACCAGGCGTCTGCTCCGTACCGGCGGCGTCGCACTCGCGACCGCCGCGCTGCTGCTGTCGGGCTGTTCCGGCTCGGACGGCGACGGCTCCGGGGAGCCCGGAGAGGAGGAACGGCGCGGTCCGGGCGTCTCCGAACCGCCCGCGCGGTCCCCGGGCGACGACCGCGCGGCCCCGACCGCCGCGCCGCTGGAGCCGCTGCCCGAGGGCATCCCGGCGGACCTGGAGCCGTACTACGGGCAGAAGCCGGACTGGAAGGACTGCGGGGTCTCCGGTTTCCAGTGCGCGAAACTGCGGGTGCCCCTGGACTACGCGGCCCCGGACGCGGACGAGGACCTGGAACTGGCCGTCACCCGCAAGAAGGCCACCGGCCCGGGCGAACGCCTGGGCACCCTGCACGTCAACCCGGGCGGCCCCGGCGGCTCCGCCGTCGACTACGTCCAGCTCGCGGCGGGCGTCGGCTACCCGGCGCCGGTGCGCGCCCGGTACGACATCGTCGGCATGGACCCGCGCGGCGTGGCGCGCAGCGAGCCCGTCAAGTGCCTGGCCGACGAGGAGATGGACGCCTACACGCAGACCGACGTCACACCGGACGACCAGCGCGAGATCGAGGAACTGGTCGAGGCGTTCGAGAAGTTCGCCGAGGGCTGCGAGAAGCGCGCGGGCGAGCTGCTGGGCCATGTCTCCACCGTCGAGGCCGCCCGCGACCTGGACGTCCTGCGCGCGGCGCTCGGCGACGACAAGCTCACCTACGTCGGCGCCTCCTACGGCACCTACCTCGGCGCCACCTACGCCGGGCTCTTCCCCTCCCGGGTCGGCCGCCTCGTCCTGGACGGCGCCATGGACCCCTCGCTCACCTCCGAGGAGCTCAACCGCGACCAGACCGCGGGCTTCGACACCGCCCTCACCGCCTTCCTGGCCGACTGCGTGAAGCGGCGGGACTGCCCGCTGGGCACCGAGGACCCCGAGGACGCGGGCCGGAAGCTGGGCGACTTCCTGAAGCGCCTGGACGGCCGGCCGCTGGAGACCGGCCAGGAGCGCGAGCTGACCGAGTCGCTGGGCACGATCGGCGTGCTGAACGCCATGTACACCGAGTACTACTGGCCGAAGCTGCGCTCGGCGCTCACCTCCGCCCTGGACGGCGACGGCGCGGAACTGCTGGCGCTGGCCGACGACTACTACGAGCGGGACCCGGACGGCTCCTACGGCAACATCATGTACGCCAACGCCGCGGTGAACTGCATCGACCTCCCGCCGCCCTTCAGCAGCCCGGCCGAGGCCAAACGGGCCGTGGCGGACTTCCGGAAGGCCTCCCCGGTCTTCGGCCGCAGTTTCGCCTGGGCCGCCCTGAACTGCGCCTACTGGGAGCCGCAGCCCACCGGCGAACCCCATCGCATCGAGGCCGAGGGAGCCGCCCCGATCCTGGTCCTGGGCACCACCCGGGACCCGGCCACACCGTACAAGTGGGCCGAGGGGCTGGCCGGGCAGCTCTCCTCGGCGACCCTGCTGACGTACGACGGCGACGGCCACACCGCGTACGTGCGCGGCAGCGACTGCGTCGACTCGGCGGTCAACGCATACCTGCTGCGCGGCGAGGTCCCGGAGAAGGGCACGAAGTGCGCCTGATCCCGGGGCCCCCGCCCCGCCCGCACCCCGCCGCCCGGCGTGAACCCGGTACGAGGCACCCCCGGGCACTGTGTAGACTTGAGCCCGCCGCGGCCCGGCCGCGAGCGTTCGCCGCCTTAGCTCAGTCGGCCAGAGCGACGCACTCGTAATGCGTAGGTCAAGGGTTCGATTCCCTTAGGCGGCTCACTCTGGGAAGGGCCCAGGTCACCTCGGTGACCTGGGCCCTTCCGCGTTACGTGATCCTGCGGCGGCGCCGGGCGCGGGCGGCCCTGGTGGGGCTGGTCTCAGTTCTGGTCTCAGTCTGCGGCCAGAGAGCGTTCCCCACGCGCCGTACGGCCTCCTGGGTGAGCGGCGTCGTGGCGTGCACGTAGCGGCGGGTCACGCTGAGCTGAGAGTGCCCGAGGATCTCCATGATGGTCCGGATGTCCACCCCCAGCTCGTTCAGGATCGTGCCCGCGGTGTGGCGGCTGTCGTGCGGCCGGGTGTCGCGGACGCCGGCCTCCTTCAGTAGATCCTTGAACTCCTGCCAGTCCTGCCGCGGATCGATGGGACGGCCGTCCGGCCGGGCGAACACCACGTCGTGTTCCTCCCAGAGCTCCCCGGCCGCGGCCCGCGCCTCCTCCTGCCGGGCCCGGTGCTCCAGCAGGAGCGGGATCAGCGGCGGCGGGATGGGCACGATGCGGCGGCTCTTCTTGGTCTTGGGCCGGGTGAAGACCAGCCCGCCGCCCCGCCGCTGCGGGCACGTGCTGGCGTGCCGGGTGCACTTCGGCGGGCAGGGAGCCGGGCAGCCCCGCTTGTAGTGCTTGTGCACGGTGCAGCCGGGCGGGCAGGGCTCGAAGCGGTGCAGCCGCTCACCGCACCGGTGCGGGTCTTCACAGCCGTGCCGCCACGTGAGCCGCTGGAGCTGCCACCACGTCTTCAGGTGCCCGGCTTCCAGGTCCACGTACGACCAGCGCAGCCCCAGCGCCTCACCCTGTCGGATGCCCAGCCCTACGCCGATGGCCCAGCGCAGGGCGGTCGGCCGCTGGGTGGCGGCCCGGAGGAAGGCGCGCGCCTCTTCCTGGGTGAAGGGGTTGATCTCTCCCTCATCGACCGTGGGCGGATCCACGAGGGTGGCGACGTTGCGGCCGACCAGCTCACGACGGTGCGCGATTTTCAGCGCGCGGGACAGGATGCGGTGCACCTTCAGCACGTGGGACGGGGCGTGTCCCTCGCGCAGCATGTCCGCGTACATCTGGTCAAGGTGCTCCGGCCGGAGCCGGTCCAACCGGTGCCTGCCGACACCGGGCACGATGTCATTGCGGGTCTTCGACCAGTAGTCGTCCAGCGACCGCGGCTTGAGCTTGTGCACGGCGATCGTACTCAGGTACGTGTCCATCCACTGCGCCACGGTCGGGACGCGACCCGCCTTGGGCACCCGGCCGGCGTCGCGCAGCTTCTCCAACTCCCTGACCTTCCGGCGTACCTCCGCCTCGGTCTTCGCCCGGCGGTGGCGCCGGTCTGGACTGCCGTCGCTCTTGACGCCCATCGTGACGCGACCGTGCCACCACCCGTCGCTGCCCAGGTAGATGGACGACTCCATGTTCGGCTTGCGGGGACTCAAGTGTGTGCCTCCATGCGGAAGCGGGCCGGAGGATGCCCCGGCCCGCTTCGGTGTGCTGTGTTCTGCGGCTGGTCAGTTGGGCTGAGGCGTCAGGCTCGCCACGTAGCGTTCGAGGTCGTCCCGCCGGATGCGGCGGCAGCGGCCCAGCTTGATGTACTCCAAGGAGCCGGCGGCCATCAGCTCGTAGACCGTGGAACGGCCGACGGCCAGCGCCTCGGCGGCCTCCTCGGGCTTGTAGAGGAGCCGGGCTACGGGTGCGGCAGGGGTACTCACCGGTGATGCCTCCTCGTAGGTGCGAGAGCGGGGATGCCGGAGAACCGCGGGCGGTTTCTCCAGGACCGGTTACATCGGTTACATCGGTTACGCCGCAGGTCAGGACCTTGTGCGGCGTAACCGATGCGCGGGGTGTAACCGATATGGAGCGGCTACACGGGCAACTGGTCGGGCGCGTCCGCAACCGCGGCGTACCGGTTACGCGCCTCCGGTTCGGTTACGGCGTCCGCGCTGATCACAGCGGGTGTGGCGGGTGTTGTAACCGATGTAACCGATGCCTCGGGAGGCGGCGGGCAGTAGCGGTTCCAGGCGTCGGTGAGGTCGTCGCGGTGGTAGCCCTTGGTGGGCTGGCCTCCGATGCGCAGGGGGCGCGGTGCGATGGTCTTCCCCTTGGAGGTCATGTACTCCCGAAGCATGCGGGAGAGCCGACGCGAGTTGAGGGGCTGCCCGTCGAGGTCGCCCCAGGGCGACTCCTCCATGGAGTTGAGCAGGTGGAGGATCTCGACGGTGGAGACGGCGACTTCACCGGGGAAGACGTGGTCGCGCAGGTCGGTGAGGAGTTTGACGCCCAGGGAAGCGCGGTCGTCCTCGCTGACGGCGTTGACCAGCTCCACGCACGCGGTGCGGGCCCGCTCGGGCCACGTTCCTCCGGCGGCGTCCGCGATGGCGAGCAGCGGTTCCCACACGTCGGCCGGCCGGTCGGTGATCCCCTCTGGCATCTCGGGGAACACTCCGTCGACTTGGGGCCGCACCTCCTTTGCCCAGGAAGCGAGCCGATCGCGCAGCGCGTTCCCCTGCGGCTCGTGGATGCGGTGGCGGTAAGGCTCGACCTTCTCCGTCCGTGCCCGGCGCCGCATCCGGATGACGACGGAGCGGGCCATGATGGTGTCGGGAAGGTGCCCCAGTCCGGCCATCGCCACCGCGCAGTAGGAGGGGAAGGCCACCACGCTCTGCGTGCCGCCGTCTCCGATGCACCGGTAGGAGACACCGGACCGGCGGTGCCCGGCGTTGATCAGGCCGCGCAGGTCCTCGTTGTCCTTGGCCTTGGGGCCGAAGACGGTATCGATCTCATCGAACAGCACCACGGGCCTGCCCTTCTCGTCGGCGACCGCGCGGAACAGGGCGGCGGGGCTGGCGTTGACCGCGTGCATCGGGTGCGGAACGAGGGTGCTGATCACCTCCAGCGCGCGGGTCTTTCCGCTGCCCGGTTCGGGGGAGAGGAAGGCGATGCGCGGGGTGGAGTCGAAGGCGTCCAGCAGGTGCGTGTGGGCGTCCCACAGGGTGACGGCGACGTAGGCCGCTTCGGTGGGGAAGGCGTTGAAGCGCCGGTGGAAGTGCTCGACGGCGTCCAGCAGCTCGGCGCCGTCGAGGGTGGTGGGCTGGGTGTCGGTCATGCGGCGGGCCTGCTTTCGGTGCGGTGGCGCAGGGGGCAGTTCTCGCGGTGGGCGGTGTGGGCGGCGATCAGGGCGAGGACCTGGCGGTGGCCGACGGCGCTGCGGTCGTGGCCGCACGCGCACCACGAGTGGGCGGTGGGCACGGCGCCGCGGCCGGGTGCGGTGAGGTGCAGCCACGCCACGATGCGACGGCCGTCGCCACGGCGCGGGCCAGGACCAGAGCGGACACCCTGACGGGCGGTGCCTTTCGGCTCGCCTCCGGCCGCCGGGGGCGCGGCTCGGTCGGCGTCGGTCGGCCGGTCGGGGGTGGGGAGGCTCTTCAGGCGGGCAGCAGCGCGGGGGCTCATGCGGTCCTCCGCTGCGGGTTGTGGGCGATGGACCAGTCCAGCCCGGAGCGGAGGGTGGCGCGGCACTCGGCCGGCGGGAGACCGGCCGCCTCCCCTGCTCCCTGAAGAGCCTCCTCCACCACCGACCGGGGGAGGTCGCCGGATGCGACGAAGCGTCCCAGGGCGCGGGCGGCCCGCAGCAGCGCGGCGTTGCGCCCGCCCTCCCCGGTGGCAGCAACGGCGGCGGTCTCGTTGCGCAGCGCCGCATCGGCGTACCGGCTCACCCGGGTGGTGGCCGCTACCGGCATCGCCCCGGCAGCGGGCCGCGGTACGGGCCGCAGGACGGCCAGCAGCCATCCGGTCAGCGCAGCGACCGGGGCATCGTCGGTCACCTCGTACCGGCGGCCGTCGACCGTGGAGCCGGGGGCGACGACATACCCGCCCCAAGCGCGGGTGTCGATCTTCGGTGCGAGCCTGCCCTTGGTGCTGGGCAGCCGCACCGCGGCCGGTGCGGTGAAGTACAGGTGCACCCCTCCGCTCGCGGTCCGCACCGTGAGGGTGGTGGGGACGGGCTGCCCGGCGCGCTCGCAGAGCGCCTGAAAGTTGGCCACGCCGTCAGGCGTTCCGTCCGGCTCTTCGGGCTTGGGCCGGTCGAGGTCGACCACGACCAGCCCGGACGGGCCGGTAGCCACCCCGATGCCGTACGGCCGCTGCGCCCACGCCTGCCGGATACGGCCGGGGTCGACCGTGGCGCGCTGCTCGGGCTTGCGGTGCCCACCCGTGCAGCGGCCGGTGCGCGGGCAGCGGGCCTCGGCGTGCCCGGCGGGGACCTTGCTGCCGGGGCGCAGGGGGAAGACGTGCCAGCCGCGCTCGGCGGCGGCCAAGGCGGCGGTGAGCAGGTGCTGGTTCATGCGGCGGTCCTCCCTTCGCGGTGAGTGAGGAACTGGCGGCCGATCCACTCGGTGTAGGCGGGAGGTACGGCTTGGCGGGCCTCCCGGTTGGTCATCCAGGTGCAGCCCATGGCGTCGGCGTAGGCCCGCTCGCCCTTGTGGGCGAAAGCAAGCAGGCCGCGGTGGTGCCAGCACGGCGGCAGCAGGTCCCCACCCCCGCCCCAGGAGGTCTCGAAGGCACGGTGGCGGCGGACGTGCAGGCCGAACTGGGTGCCGCACAGCAGGTAGTCGGGGCGCAGCGGTGCTTCGGGGACGTTCTCGATCACCCAGGGGATGCCGGATTCCTGGAGCCGTTCCCGGCCGGGGGTGAGCAGGTCGGGGTGGTCGGCGCGGTCGCCGCGCCAGGCGGTGACGCGGGCGAAGTGCTGGCACGGCCAAGAGGCATGCACCAGGTCGAAGCCGTCCAGCGGGAAGGTGAGGGCGTCGGCTTGGTGGAAGGTGAAGGGGTAGTTCGGCTGCGGGGCGATGTCGACGCCGACGACGTCGAATCCGGCCAGGTAGTAGCCCATGGACAGCCCGCCCGCGCCGCAGCACAGGTCCAGCAGCCGCAGCCCGTTGGGCCGCCGCAGCGGCAGCACCATTGCGTTCATGCCGCCACCGCCCCGGCGTCGGCGCTGGTTGCGGCAAGGAAGGCGGAGCCGATGTGCCGGGTGTAGGCCGGGGGAATGCACTCGCGGATGCCGTCGCGGGTCATCCACGGCACACCCATCACCTTGCGGGCCAGTGGGACGCCGGAGAAGTTGCCGATGAACTGCCCGTAATGCCCGGGCGGGACGGGGCGGCCCATTTTCGCCTGCGGCACGGTGTGGGGCGGGTGCGCGGGCGAGGTGAGGGCCAGGCCGCCGCCGGTCTCGAAGTACCGGTGCCGGTAGGTTTCCAGGCCGAACATCTGCCCGCACAGCATCACCGGGGCGCGCAGCTTGGGGACGGCGCCGCGGACGTTCTCGATGATCCACGGCCGCCCGGTGGTCTCCAGGATGGTGCGGGTGGGGGCGATCAGGTCGGGGTGGATGTTGCCGCGGAGGCGCTGGCACTCGCTGTCGTGCTGGCACGGTGGGGAGGCGTGGATGACGTCGAATTCCGCCCCGTGCGCGCGGATGAAGGCGATGGCGTCGGCCTGGACGAAGGCGAAGGGGTAGCGCGGCTGCGGGGCGATGTCGACGCCGGTCACGTCGAACCCGGCCAGGTGGTAGCCCATGCCGGCGCCGCCCTGGCAGCAGAACGCGTCCAGCAGCCGCGGTCGGCGGCCGGACGCTCGCCGGAAGAGGACAGAGTGGGTCATGCTTGGAGACCTCCTGAGTCTCGTAGCGGGATAGGGAGACGGGGCAGCCGCGGTCTTTGGCGAGAGGGCGGCTGCCCTGCTGCATGGCAAGCTGAAGGGGGATGGGATGACCACTGCGTGGCTGATGCTGGCCGTGGGTGATGACCGGCAGCACGGTGGGAACGACGGCTATGACGACAACCCGGCTGAGCACTACAGCTGGGACAGCACCGTTCCCAACCACGCCCGGGTGGCTGTGGGAGATGTGATTGCCCTGTGGAACAAGAAGGAGCTGATCGGTGTCTCGGTGATCGAGGCCATCGAGACCGGCACCGACCAGAAGACGGTGTACTTCTGCCCGCAGTGCAAGAAGGCGGACTTCAAGCGGCGCCAGCGGCAGCAGCCCGCGTGCCGCTGCAACAAGTGCGGGGCGCTGTTTGAGATCCCGGGCCGCAAGACCCGGCAGGTGACCACCTACCGGTCACGGCACGGCATGGCCTGGATGAACGGCCGCGGCCTGCTCTCCGGCGCGGAACTGCGGGCCCTGTGCGACTCCCCGAAGTCACAGCTGAGCATGCGACCTGCACGGTGGGAGAAGCTGCGGGATGCGCTGCAGGCCGTCACCGATGAGGCCGAAGCACTGGATGTGCTGGAGGGAGGCACTCGGCTGCCCATCCCCGGCGGCCACCGGGAATCGGTGGTGCGGGTACGCGTCGGGCAGGACGCCTTCCGCAAGCAGCTGCTGCGCGACCAGGGCGAGACGTGCGCCTTTACCGGCCCCGCCCCAGCCGCTGCCCTGGAAGCAGCCCACCTGTACAGCTATGCCGAAAGCGGCGAGCACCATGACTACGGCGGACTGCTGCTGCGCCGGGATGTCCACCGGCTCTTCGACCTCGGCCAGATCGCCGTGGACCCGGCAACCGGCACCCTCGACGTCAACGACACCCTGCGCGCCTACCCGGTGTACGCCGACCTCCACGGCCAGCCGCCGGCAGTCCGGCTCCGGCCAGAACACCGCATCTGGCTCAGCGCCCACTGGCACACCCATCGGCCACGGCCGTAAACGGCAGGACTCTGCTGCTTCGAAGGTTGGTGCCTGCGCCCTCATCGGGCTGCTATGGGGTACGTCATGCTGGAGCCCTCCTGATTCCCTGACAGGAGTTGGGAGTGCCGGAGCGGGCCGCGCGATCTTTGGCGAGACGTGGGCGGCCCGCTCCGGGCGTTACTTGCCCTTGGGGCGGGCGAGTTGGAGGAAGGTGCCGATGCCGACCGGGCCCGCCAGGGTGCCCAGCAGGGCGGCGGTGCGGACGGCGAACTCGAACAGCGCCAAGGCGGCGGCGGCCAGGCCGATGAACCCGAACGCGACGGCCAGCCCGACGGCGAGCGGCACCGCGTAGGTGGTGGCCCGGCGCCGCGGGGGCGGGGTGTGGACGATGACGACGGTGCGGTCGTCTAAGCGGTGGTAGAGGTCGGCGGGCAGGTGCGGGGCGAGGTGCCCCGGCGGCTCACGGCGGTCCATGACGGCCTCCTTGAGTGGTGGGTGTGCGGAAACGCAGAGCCCCGCCCGGCGGGTGGCGGGGCGGGGCTCTGCTTGTCGTGCGTCTTGTCATCCGGCTTGTCGTGCGGGGTGTCGCTTGTCTTGTCTTGTCACTTGTCGCGCCGAGGTCACAAGTCGTTTCCGGCCCTCACAGAGTCGTCTGGGGGGCTGCGTACGGGCGGGGCGACAGACGACAGGCGGTCACTGCTCGGTGGGGTTGTCGGGTGCGTGGCGGTAGTGGACGTAGCGGGCTTTGGTGCCGGTGCCGACGCGTACGGCGGTGCCGTCCTCGGTCCAGCTCTTGAGCCAGCCGACGACGGTTTGCCGGGTGGTGCCGTGCTCGTCGGCCAGTGCGCGAGCGATGGCTGAGGCTCCGGTGCCCTCGGGGCCGGCGGCGAGCAGGAGCGCCAGTGCCGCATCGCGGGCCGGGTTATCTCCAGCCTTGAGGGCGGACAGGTTCAGCCCGCCCGGTGCGGGCGGCTGCGGCTCGTCCGGTTCGGCCGCGCTCGCTTCGGGGGCGGTGGCGAACTGGGCGTCGATCTGCTCACGGAAGCGCCGGGCGAGTTCCTCCTCGTCCGGCTCCGCGGTGGGCAGCTGCTCGCTGCGGAGCGCGGAGAGGTTCAGCCCGCTCGGCTGGTCGGCCTGCTGCCCGTGGCCGGTGGCGGCGGGAGTGCTGGGCTGGTCGCGCATCCAGGCGGTGCGGCCGGGATCCCAGCGCCGGGCGTAGGCGTCTCCGGCGGCCTGAGCGGACGGAGCGTCGAGAGTGGGGTGACGGTCGGCGGTGGCGGCGGTGATGTCGCGGATCTGGTTGGGCAGGATCCGCCAGGACTTGAACAGCGCGGCCGGGGACTCGGGAGTGCCCATGAACCCGGCGCCCTTGTAGGGAGCCTGGTCCACCCGCAACCCGCGGGAGCCGGGGAACTGCTTGGACAGGTCCATGCCCTCGGTCTCTCCGCCGGTGAGCGCGACGCGGACCTTGGCCTCCCGGCGGATCATCAGGTTGCCCAGCACCGCGCCGGTGGCCCCGAGCGCGGTCAGCACGGTGCGGATGCCCATGGCGCGGGCGATCCGGATCACTTCCAGGATCTTGGCCGCGAGCATGCGGGACTGCTTGTCGCTACCGGCCAGGATCTCCGCACCCTCATCGATGACCAGCATGATCTGCGGAATCTTGGCGCTGATGGGCAGCAGGTCGGTGTTCGCGCGGGCCATCAGGTCCTGGTAGACGGTCTTGCGGTGCTTGGCGACCCGCACCGCGGCATCCAGCATCAGGGCTGCTTCCTCGGGGGAGGCGGCCAGCCAGTCCACCCCGGGTCGCATGCCGTCGACCGGCCGCCCGTCACGGTCGAGGGCGGGGCGGACCCAGGGCAGGCCGGCCGATCCGGCGTTGAGGTCGATGACCCAGGTGAGCACGTCTTCGGCGCGGGCGAACCCGGCCAGGATCGTGTGGACCATGTTGGTCTTGCCCGACCCGGTGGGACCGACGACCAGCGCGCACTGCTCGCGCAGGTAGGCGCGGATCTCCTCGGCGTTGGTCCGCAGTCCCCAGGGGATGCCGGTCAGGACCGACAGGGGGCCGTAGTCGGTGGGGTAGGTGACCTCCCTCGCGAGCACGTTGACGGTGGTCACGTCCACCAGCACGCGGCCCTGGTCGATGCCCGGGGAGGCGGTGGCGGTGCAGCCGTGCGGCAGCCGGGCGTCCGCCGACAGCTTGGGGGCCTCCCGTGCGATGCGGTCGTAGGTGGTCCCGCCGGGCGGCAGGTCGGCGTCCAGGGTGAAGCCGGTGCCGGTGGGCCACATCTCCACCGCCCGCACCCGCACGGTGATCCCGCACACCCGCTGGATCCGATCGACCCATTCGGCGGCGATGGCCCGGCGTTCGGCGGACAGCTCGGCGGCCACTTGGCGTTCGGCAGCAGCGATCGCCTCCAGTTCCCGGGCCTCCTCGTGCAGCAGGGTGGCGCGGGCGGCGGCGCCGATGCCGACCCCGAGGGTGGCCAGCGAGCCGAGCGCGGTCCAGGACAGCGGGCCCGAGGTCATGGCCCAGGTGGTCCAGCCCGCACCAACCAGCCAGGAGGCGGCCCGCATGGCGACGGTGCGGGCGGCCAGGCGGTCGCGGAGGCTGGTGACGGTGTGGCCGATGGCTCCGGCCGCGCCGATGGCCAGCGCCCAGCCGGGCGGCATGCCGGCGGCCGTACCGGTGGTGGCGACGGCGAGGCATCCGGTAGTGGCGGACAGGGCGCCGGTCACGGGTCCGTGACCGGCCGCCCAGTCCCACACCGGCCCCGTTGAGGCGGTGTTGGTGGTCATGGTCAGACGTTCCATCCCTTCTCGGCCTGGGGCCCGTTGCGCGGGTCCTCGTGGCGGGCGATGTCCTGTTCGTGGACCTGGCGGAACAGCGGGCCCATGTCCTCGGCCACGGCGACGGCCGACATCAGCGCGCCGAACATGTCGTTGAAGCCGTCCGCGACCTCCTTCTCCAGCGGGAACTCGCCATCGGCGCGCTCGGCCAGGATCCGCATCACGTTCGCCACGCTCGTCAGCGCGGCGGGAAGCCCTTCGACCATGGCGAGGATCTCCATGGCGTTCTCGGGCTCGTAGCTCTGTGCCGCGGCCTCCATCTCGGCCGCGGCTTCCTCGAACCGGAAACCGGACATGTTCTCTCCTTCACTGGTGGTCGTGCTGGGGGCAGCGGGGACGGTGCCGGCCGGGCGCTCGGCGGTGTCCCCGATCTGCTCGCTGTCGTCCGCCTCCGCTGCGGTCTCCTCCGCCTGCCGCTCGCGGATCGCCGCATCGCGGGCGGCGCGCTGCTCGGCAGCGGTGCGCGTCAGGCGGGCGTACAAGCGGCGGCCCGGGTACATCAGCCACGCCCAGCCCAGGCGGCGGCCCAGCGGGGTGGTGACCAGCCCGATCAGCCCGAGCGCTCCCGCCAGCAGCGCGGCCAGCAGTCGGCGGCCCTGGAACCGGGCCGCCGATCGCCACAGCGCCTTCCGGGCCCGCTTGCGGGCCGGTGCCGTGCGCACAGCCTCCCGCTGCCCGTCCAGGTGCCGGGCCGCCGCGCGGTCCCGCGCCGCACGGGCCCGGTCCACCGCCTTGCGGCGGGCCGCGCTCGTTGCGCCCAGCGCCTTGGCCGCGGTCCGTCCGACCGGTCCTTTACCGGCCAGGGAGGCGGTGCGGGCCCGGTGCTTTGCAGCGCGGCGGGCGTCGGCCACCGCGCGGCGTGCCCCGGTCGTCTCAGCCCGCCGTGCGGCCCGCGTTGGGGCCGACGCACGAGCCGCCTCCCGCACTGCCCGCGCCTGGGCCATCCGTCCACCGGCGCGGCCCGGTCGGGTGCCAGCACTGGCGGATGCCGCGCGGGCCCTGGGCAGCGATCCGGCCTGGCCCGAACCGGCAGCCCGGTGGGCGGCCTTGCCTCGGGCACCGGCCGTACTGGTCCCGTGGCCCGCGCCGTTCCTCTTACTCAGGCTGGTCGGCCGTTTCTGCAGCGGCACCCGGCCGGTCCCGCCCCTGCGGGCACCGCGCACCCCTGGTGCCGCTCCGACCGCCGTACGGGCGGTGTTGGTGCGGGCGGCTCGCGCCGTACCGCGCTGCCCGCGCCGGGTACGCGCGGCGGCGGCCGTGCCGACGACGACCGCGCCCGTGGCGGCAACGGCCAGCGCCGCCGGTCCGCCGACCAGCGCAGCGGCCCCGAGCAGGGTGGCGGTGGTGTTCGTGCCGGTCACCGCGAGCGGAACGACCGGCCAACCGCCGGGCGTGTGGTCCACCTCGGCGGCCGGCGCGGGGGCCGGTTGCTCGGGCGCCTGCTGCGGCGGCGGTGCGTCCGGCGGGGCCTCGGGGCCCGCTACCGGCGTGAGAGTGGTGTCAGTCATGCTGAGTGCACTCCTTGTTCTGGGAGGGCGGCCCGGCCGAAGCTGTGGAAGGTGGACGGCCGGGCCCGTGCGACAGAGCAGGTGAAAACGGGTCGCTAAGGTCACGCATGCGCGAGTGGGTGGAGGCGCTGTAGCGGGCGCTGGTGCAGCCGTATCAGGGCCTACCGGCCAGGGCGGTGCCGTTGACCGGCCGCCCGGCGCTGTCGGCCGGGGTGGGCTGGTCGCGCAGTTCCTGGTAGCGGGCGGAGACCCAGCCGATCGACCAGCCGCACAGCTCGGCCGCGGCCCGCACCGGCAGTCCCTCGGCGAACGCGGCGTGCACGATCCGGCGGGCCCGTTCCTCGGGCAGCTTCTCGTTCACCGGCCCGCCGGCCAGCAGCGCGGCGCGTTCACGGCGCTCCCGCTCGGCCCTCTCGGCCTGCTCCCGGCGGGCGGCGGCTTCCCGCTCCCGCCGCTCGGCTTCGCGGCGCTCGGCCTCCTCCCGCTCGCGGCGTTCACGCTCCCGCTGGGCCTGTTCACGCTCGCGCTGCGCGCGTTCACGAGCCTCCCGCTCGGCGCGCTCGCGGGCCTCGGCCCGCTCCCGCTCCTCCCGCCGCGCGGCTGCCTCCCGCTCGGCCTGCTCGCGGGCGAGGCGGGCCTCGTGTTCACGCTGTTCACGGGCGAGCAGGGCGGCGTGCTCGCGCTCGGCCCGGGCCCGCCGCTCGGCCGCCTCCTCGCGCTCGCGGGCCGCCTGCTCGGCCCGCTCCCGCTCGGCGCGCTGCCGGGCCTCCTGTGCTTCCTGGGCGGCGGCGATGGCGCGGCGGTAGGCCAGCCCGGTCTCGGCGGTGACGATCAGCAGCAGCGGCGCCACCGCGTGCACCGCCACGCCCACCAGGTCCTTCTTCAGCGCGGAGTCGGCCACGTTCAGCGCCAGGGTCATGGCGCCGGTCATCCACCGCAGCACCACCGGCCACCGCCCGCCGTGCCCGCCCAGGCGGGCTAGCACGGCGTCCAGGCGGACCACGATGACGACCGCGGCGTCCACCACCAGCGGCAGGATCGGCGCGGTCCAGCCCCACCCTTGAGGGGTGTGCTTGGCCATCAGCGGGGTGACGGTGAGGATGGAGTAGAGCATCGCTCCGGCCACGATCAGCCACGTCCCCACCGACAAGGCACGTTCGGCTGAACGGATCTGAACGCTGTTCACCGGGCCGCCTCCCGCACCCTGGTCGCGGCGATCAGCAGCACCGGCGAGGCGGGGTCATCGTGGACTTCGCTGTCCTCCACCCACGTCCATTCGGCGTCGTCGGTGAGCGTGTAGCCCAGCGCGTTCAAGGCGCGTGAACGCTCCGCCCGCGTGGGCACTGTGGTCCGGGTACCGAAGTCGTGGTCGGGCCAGGGCTCCCCGGTGTTCAGCAGGGCGACGTACAGGTGCCACCGGCCGCCGCGGGTGGCCAACTGCGCGGTGAACGTGCCGGCCATCAGGCCACCTCCGGCGAACCGGCGATGCCCTGGTTGGTCAGCGCCCGGCGGGCGGCCAGCACCCGGCGGCGAGCGCGGCGCAGGCGGCGGGCATCCAGCTCGGACGGCACCCGGTCCAGCACCGTGATCTGCGCGTCCAGCAGCTCGACCTCGGCCGCGATGAGCGGCATCTCGGCCTCGATCGCGTCCAGCTCGGCGGCCGACGGCTCCCCGCCGGCCAGGTCAGCGGCAACCGCCTGGAGTGTCATGCTGTGCTTCATGGGTCGTGGATCCCTTCCACAGTGGAACGGCCCAGCAGAGCGGCCCCGGTGTTGCACCACCGGGGCCGCGGCCGTAGAGCAGGAACATCCGGCTCCCCACGCCCCGCCCGTACAGCGCCGCGCAGCACGCGGAACCGGACGGGCGGAGGAGGCAACCGGCCGCAGCGTCAGCCGCTGCGGTGCCAGGCAGAGGGCGGACCGGGGTACCGCACAGACACCGCCGGCCGGTCCGTCACGGCGGTGTCTATCGAGGTCGTCGGGACATCAGAGCTCCTGTCGGTCGCAGGGAAAGGGACGTGCTGCAAGGGGGACCGTGTCCCCACCCTCCGGCCGTTGCTCGCGGTCACCGGGCCACCTCGCCAGTCGGGCCGAAGCCCTGTCCTCTGGCCTTGTCGGGCGGTCCTGCAGCGTGTCCGCCCTGCGTTTCGGAGCAGCACAAACAAGGCCCTCCGAAGCTCGCTGTCCTAGGACTGCGAGCCGCTGAGCAAGACGATGACGCACAGTCCCAGGACTGTCAACAGTCCTGGGACTGTGTTTCACTGGCGGTGTTGAGAGGAGTGCTACATGGCGCCCAAGTGGCGAGAACTCGCTGACCGACTAGCCGAAAAGATCAGGGCCGGTGAGTACGCCCCGGGAGATCAGCTACCGCAGATCAGGGAGCTGGTCGAAGCGGGTGAAGGCTCGAAGTCCACGGTCCACGCGGCCTACAAGGCGCTGGAGGCCGAGGGACTGGTCACCTCGTCGCGCGGTCACGGCACCGTTGTGCGCCAGCGGGCACCGCTCAAGCGGCTCGGTATCGCGCGGTACGACAAGGCCAAGTGGCGCGACGGCGACGAGGTGGCGTTCATCGCGGACCGGGTGGCTTCCGGGCGCGCGTACCGCCGGAACGAGCAGACGCAGACCGTCAGCCGGGTGAAAGCGCCGACGATTGTCGCCGAGGCGCACGGCCTGCCAGAAGGTGCGGAGGTGTACGCCCGTGCACGTGTGGTCAAGGAGGGCTCCCAGCCCACGCACACACTGACTAGCTACTACCGCCCCGAGCACGTCGAGGGAACCCGCATCGTCGATCCGACGCCGGGGCCCGCCGGCCGCGGCGGTGGCTTCCGCGTCCTCTACGACGCCGGATACGAGATCGACCACATGCAGGAGACGCTGTTCGCACGTGTCCCCACGGCGGAGGAGGCGCAGCTCCTCCAGCTCTCACCGGGCGAGTGGGTGGTGGAACTCCACCGCACCACCTTCACCGCGGACGGGACCGTGGTGGAGTTCGCGATCGGTGTCCACGCAGCAACGCGCTTCTCGTGGACATACGACTTCAAGGTGCCCGACTCGGCAAACGACGGAGGAGAGTCCAAGTGATCTCGGATCAGGAGTGGGCGGACGCTCAATGTCTCTGGGAGTTCCAGCAGATGGGACACGAGGTGCGCCCCTGCTCCGTCGCCATCGGCCTCGGAAGCCACGATCTCGGCGTGGCGGACACCACCGCGGACCTCTACCACCGCGGCATGGCGCCGCTCATCGTCTTCACCGGCGCGACCAGCCCCACGACACGCGACCGCATGCCGCGGGGCGAAGCCGAGCACTACCGCGAGCGAGCGGTAGAGCTGGGTGTGCCGGCGGAAGCGATCCTCGTTGAGCCGCGCGCCCGGAACACCGGGGAGAACATCCGCTTCTCACGCTCCCTGCTCGAAGAGCAGGGCGTCCCCGTCTCGTCCGTCCTCCTGGTCAGCAAGCCGTACGAGGAACGGCGGGCCTACGCGACAGCCTGCAAGCTGTGGCCCGAAGTCGAGTGGGTGAGCGCGTCCGCCCCCATGTCCCTGACCGAGTACATCGACTCCATCCAGGACGCGCGCTTGGTGATCGACATGCTAGTCGGGTCCCTGCAACGCCTAATGCTCTACCCCGCTCAGGACTTCATGGTCGCCCAAGACGTACCCAGCGACGTGCGCCACGCGTACGAACGCCTCGTCTCTCAAGGCTTCACCAGCCGACTCGTTTGCGGAGCGCCTGTGAGCGGTCAGGCGAGCAGTACGGGCGCCCGCTTCGACCCATCACGACCGGTGTCTGAGTAACAACTTTCTTCACGGAGTCAAGGCCCGCGCACGGCGCGGCCTGCCTCCTGTCTTCGCCCTGGCAGGCCGCACCCGGCAGCGCTGCGTGCACGCGGGCGGAGGGAGGAAAACCCTTTTGTGGCTGAGGCCGGTCGGCTCCACGGTTTTAGGTAGTCAATTTGGCGCGAGCCTCTAAGAAAATGGCCCAAGATCGGGCATTAACGGGCAGGCTCACAAATCCGCCTGATCCGCAGGCTAGCGTAATGGGTCATGATCACTCACGCCAAATCAGCTCCAGCCCAAAGCCGCTACGCCGACCTATCTGGCTAACTATTCGGGAGTCGACGAACGTTCTACGCCCGCCCAAGCGGCCAACAAGGCCGCAGGGTGTGCGCTTGAGAAAGAAAGCGCTGATCGAAGTTGTGGTGCCAGTGCGGCGCCCGCAATTTCAGTGATGATTCCTTCGATCCCGGCCTTGAGGCTATCTAGACCCTCGATAAACTTAATACCTCCATCTCCAACAGGGCCTTCGGTCGCGTACCTCCTGCTTCGCCGGTCAGCAACGGCCGATCTGGCGAAATGATCCCTCGCGTCGGCCCCGACTTTCTCTGTAGTGACAATCACAGGAACATCCGGTCGAAAAATACCAACCTTAGCGCCGAAGGAATATGCATTCCCGAGGTTGAATTCCTTGTCCTTGAGCTCGAACAGCACGAGACGGCCATAAATCTCCGCCACGCAGTCAACTTCCTCCCCGGAATACTCCTGCTCCATTCGAATGCTGTGGATGGGTACTCCGAAGTTGAGCAAATGTCGCAGCACCAAGACGGAAAGCCAGGCACTGCCATCAAGCATGGACCGAGCAAAGTCGGTTACGCTGAGTGCTTTTTCGTGTTTTTCTTCTGATAGCGGACGCCCGCAAGCGCATCGAACACCCTGCTCGTCTAGGCCGTTCAATACATCTGCCGTAGCAACGCGATTAACCTGAGCAGACGAGTCTCGACAGATCACAACTATTTCGGTATCGACCAGCTCTTTGTCGATAAGAAGTTGAACAATAGCGTCAATGCGCCCCCGCTCCTTGGGTGGGATCTGCTTCGGCGCGTCACTCAGTAGCAGGCCGCTAGACGACTTGATCGCTATAGCCAACCGTCGTACGGACTTGTCCGATAGCGCCTCAGCTGCATCCAACTCTCCGTCAGTAGGTAGCCGAGTCGTATTCGGCTTACCTTGCGCCATTTCTCGCAGTCGCCGACTCCGCGACGGCGGATCTCTAAATTCGATTCCTCTCCAAACTTCAGCAATAATCCTTTCGAATTCCGCAACGTCGGGGTCCTCGACGAAGGGCACTGCATAAGTAAGGCGGACCCTGCAGTCCTTTTCCTCGGTAGTTACAATCTCGCCTTCGTCGTTGCGCTCATGACTGAGGCGCAATGCCTCGGAAACGCATAGAATTATTAGAACACTACCGAATGCGTAAATCTCGGCATCGACCACGTCTTCTTCGGTAGGGAAAGAAGAGCGGGCATGCGGGCCAGAGTCACCGCCAGTGAAGGCTGATTCCGGCACTCCGAACAATTCCGACTGACGTTCGATGAGCGGCCGAATGATTGGCTGGTAAGTCGCGGGGAGTTTACTGGTGAGGGTGCTCACCGCGTCGGCAGGGTGCGACTTTACTCGTGCCCATCTGTTGATTCTGCGCAGCATTGACACACGATGACACACACGGCTTGATCTCCGCTATGCGTTTGCATAAGTTGCCGTCTCCCCCAGGGCTGAACACACTCGTAAGGCCGTTCATGGTGCACTTGGTTCGCACTCGTGAGGCAGGGGAGGTTAGACAAGACTGACGGGTAGCCGCTGATGGCGCTGGGCCGACCGGCCTGATGAGCCTCTGGAGACCTGCCTGGTGCCGGAGCTGTTCCGCTGACATCTAACGTGACATCAACGAGCCCGGACGGTGGCGACACACAGCAGCCACGTGTGGCCCTGGTGCACGAGGCGGGCCCCGACTAGGCCGAGGGGAGACCGAACTTGTAAAGCGGTTGTCACAGGGAAGTGGCAGCTTGGGGCTGGTTGCCATGGTGTGCGGCGTACGGAGTTGTCTGGTTGAGGTGTGAGGAGGCGCTACGGGCATGGCTCGGCTGCCGGGGACCGTGGGCTACGGGGAGGACGCCGAGGCGCTGGCCTGCCTGTACGAGGGGGTGACGTTTGAGGACGTGCACGGGGATCTTCTGCCGTGGCTGCCGCCCGCTCCGGGCCGGGTGGTCGACATCGGGGCCGGCAGCGGCCGGGACGCCGCCGCGCTGGCCGCGCGCGGTTATGCGGTGGTGGCGGTCGAGCCCACTTCGGAGCTGCGGCGGATCGGGCAGCGCCTCCACGCCGGCGCGGCGATCGAGTGGGTGGATGCCGCCCTGCCTGCCCTGACCGGTCTGTGCGGGCCCTTCGATCTGGTGCTGCTGTCCGCGGTATGGATGCACCTGGACAGCCGCGAGCGAGTCGAGGGCATGCGGCGGGTGGCCGAGCTGACCGCGCCCGGGGTGTGTGTGGCCATGTCGCTGCGGCACGGACCGCCTCCGGCCGGGCGGCGGATGTTCGATGTGTCCGCGGCCGAGACCGTCGCCCTGGCCGAACGGTTCGGCTTGACCGTGGTGCACCGCGGCGAGGGGCCGGACCGGCTGGGCCGGGCGGAGGTGCGCTGGAGCACACTGGTCTTCCGTACGCAGCACCGTGCCGTCGTGGGGAGGAAGTGATGACGGCGGAGTTCTATCGGGTCGAGCCGAGCGCCCGGACCTCCTGGCGGCTGGCGGTGCTGATGGGAGCCAACACCCGCACCTACAAGTTCGCCCTCGGGACCGCGCTGCTGGAGTACGCCGCCCAGGACCGCACCGAGGTGACGCTGGACGAGATCGCCGTGCCCTACGCCATGGGCCTGGTGGTGCATCTAGCCGAAGCGCCCCAGGCGCCGTCCGGGCCGCTGCTGGGCAAGCCGGACTTCCTGACCGTGGCCCGGCAGGAAACCGAGGGGTCCACCACGTTGGGCCATCCCACCGAGCGGCTCCTGGACGCGGCGGTGCGGTCCATGCCCGCGATGGTGATGCAGAAGTTCCACAACCTGGGCGGCGGCACCGAGGTGGCCCACCGCTTCTACGAGCTGGTCGGCAGCCCGCGGAAGCGGATCGTGCGCCTGACCGCAGACCTGCGCCAGGTCGCCCGGTCCGAGCAGGCCGCCGGGCTGCGCACCGAGCTGGGCGCGCGGTGGAGCATCGTGGAGAGCTCTTTCGCCGCCGGCGTCGGCCGCAGCCTCATCACCGAGGGCGTCGCGGTGGACTGGGCCACGCTGAAACTCACGGACAAGCACCGCCGCCGCTCGGTCACCGGAGTCGCCGACGCCCTGATCGGCTTCCAGCACGGCCGGTGCCTGCTCTGCACGGCCCCCCTCACCCCCGGCGACGAAATCGCCGTCGATCACGTCTTCCCTCACTCGCTGATGCGGCGCTTCGGTGCCGTCTCCGGTTGGCGCGGCCCCGACCTGGATGTCATCTGGAACCTCGCCCCCACCCACCAGACCTGCAACAGCGCCAAGAGCGACCGGCTACCCACCCCCGAAGAACTCCACCGCCTCGCCCAGCGCAACGAGGCGATCCTGCAATCCCCCCACCCCCTTAAGAAAACCCTGCAACTCACCCTCCGCAGCGCGGGGTACAGCAGTGAACCTCGACAGTGGCCGGCCTTCCTGCGCCAGGTCCAGGCCGCCTGCGACTGACCACGCCAGTGACCGCTTCCACCAGCACCGAAGACAGGTGCAGTACAGCAGCGGAGTACAGCAACCACCACGACCGCAGCCAACCGACAGCGGCTCCAGGCTGGCCGGATGACTGGGCGCGGAGACCTCAGTGACCGTAGTGCCGGTAGCCCGGGACGAAGCGGTTGCGATGTAAGCGCCGGACACTCTAGGAACCCGGAACTCCGAGACGGTTGCTGCCCGGGCACAAGCTGTGGACTGAGGCAGTTTCAACTCGCCGAGTTGGTCTCAGTCCTGGTCTCGGTTGGCTGATGTTCTGGGGCGGTCCACGTTCATCCATCAGCGTCCATCAAGGCGCTGAGCTGCGACGCTGCCTTCTTGGCGGACGCTGGCGGACGGTCGCGGAACAAGATCGGACAACTCGTAATGCGTAGGTCAAGGGTTCGATTCCCTTAGGCGGCTCACTCCGGGAAGGGCCCAGGTCACGTCTGTGACCTGGGCCCTTCCGCGTTATTTGATCCTGCGGCGGCGCCGGGCGCGGGCCTCCCTGGTGGGGCTGGCCCCGGTTCTGGTCTCAGTCCGCGGCCGGAGAGCGTCCCCCAAGGCGGTGGCCCCTGCCGGGGGGCGGGGGAGCCGCCCGTGACCGATTCCGGGTGGGTCCGGGGAAGGCGCTGTTCCCGTGCCCGCGTGGTCCTCCTATTCTCGCGGCCCGGCAGAAGGAAGGGAGCAGCCGCGCCCGTGTACGCGCCCTCACCCCGGTGCGGCCGTACCGGCGGGGCAGCGGCCGACAACCGGAAACACCGGAAACGCCGAGAGCGCCGAGAAGGGGAGAGCCTGACCATGGCCACGGACACCACTCCCGCCACGGACCCGCGGGACTTCGTCCCCGGCCGTCCCGTCGTCTTCCGCCGTGCCACGGTGCTGGCCGTGGACACCGGCGAGGTGGTGGAGGGGGGCGACGTACTGGTCACCGGGGACCGTGTCGAGGCGGTCGGCCGCAGGCTGGCCGTTCCCGCCGGGACGGCCGAGATCGACGCCGCCGGCGGCATCCTGCTGCCCGGCATGGTCGACACCCACCGCCACATGTACCAGACGGCGCTGCGCGGCATCGGCGCGGACTGGACCCTCGGCCAGTACTTCGCCTTCTGCTACCTGAACTGGGGCGAGGTGTTCCGGCCCCGGGACGTCCACGCCGGCAACCTGCTGGCCGCCGTCGAGGCGCTCGACGCGGGGGTGACCACCGTCCTGGACTGGTCGCACGGCCTGCGGACCCCGGAGCACGCCGACGCCGCCGTGGACGCGCTCCGGGCCGTGCCCGGCCGCCATGTCCTCGCG
This sequence comes from Streptomyces rubellus, assembly GCF_036323805.1. Taxonomy (NCBI): domain Bacteria; kingdom Bacillati; phylum Actinomycetota; class Actinomycetes; order Kitasatosporales; family Streptomycetaceae; genus Streptomyces; species Streptomyces rubellus. The sequence continues at coordinate 29,921 of NZ_JAZDCX010000015.1, read as the reverse complement.
TACGGCAACCTGCTCGGCGCCCCCTGGGAGTGGGCCACCGGCGCCGACTTCAGGACCTTCGCGGAGCGCCGGTTCACCCCGGGGGACGACATGCTCGGTCTCCAGCTGGCCTTCGACGTCACCGGTGACCCGGCCTTCCCCGAGCGGGCGGCGTTCGAGGCGGCGCGCGAGCTGGGGCTGCGCGTGACCACCCACGCCGGGGTGTGGGGCGCCACCGACGACGACAGCATCCGGCTGATGTGGGAGCACGGCTTCATGACCCCCGCGGTGACCTACGTGCACGCCGCGTCGCTGTCCCCGGACTCCTACCGGCGCATCGCGGACACCGGCGGCACCGCCTCGGTCGCCGCGGAGAGCGAGCTCAACGCGGGCCAGGGGTACCCGCCGACCCGGCGGCTGCGCGAGCACGGGATACCGGTGTCCCTGTCCACGGACTCCGCCATGTGGGGGAGCGCCGACCTGTTCTCCGCCATGCGCGCCACCCTGAACGCCGCACGGGGCAGGGCACATCTGGCGGCCCACGAGCGCGGTGAGACGGTGTCCCACCACCGGCTGCGCGCCGAGGACGTCGTACGGTGGGCCACGCTGGGGGGCGCGCGGACCCTCGGCCTCGACTCCGTGACGGGCAGCGTCACCCCGGGCAGGAAGGCGGATCTCGTCCTGGTGAAGAACGACCGGTCGCCCGCCATGTCACCGGTCGTCCACCCCTACGGGCACATCGTGCTCCAGGCGGGCCGCGGTGACGTGCACACCGTCATGGTCGACGGCCGGGTCGTCAAGTACGAGCACGCGCTGCTCGGCGGCCTCCGCGACTGCCTGGCCGCCGCCCGCGCGGCCGCCGCGGAGACCGTCGAGCACGTTCGCGCTGCCATGGGCGAGAAGGAGTGGCGGGCCGTCCGCGAGCCCGTACTCCCGGACGGCGGGGGGAGTTCCAGTCCTTACACCTACGCCTCCCGGGACGGGGATGACGGCGGCGAGGGCGGTGACGGCGGCGGGCCGGAGGTGTAGCGGGACCGGCGCCGCCCCGTGCCATCGAGCGGCGAATACCGGGAACGTTCTGTACGGGAGGGGGCCGCAGCCGCGGCACGGCCCCCGGGAAGACCCGTACCGACCGACGATCCGCACAGGGAGCAGAGCATGATCCAGACGGCTGACATCCGCGAATGGCGCAACCGTGACGTCATCGACCCGGAGGGGCACAAGATAGGCGTGCTGGAGGCGGTCTACGTGGACACGGTGACCGACGAGCCCGCCATGGCCACCGTCCGCACCGGACTGCCCACCCGCCAGCGCCTGGTGTTCGTCCCCGTCGGCGAGGCGGTCGCCGGGCCGGACTACGTCCAGGTGCCGTACGACAAGGCGCTGGTGAAGAAGGCCCCGGCCATCGGCACGGACGACGTGCTGCCCGCCGAGCAGGAGGAGTCGGTCTTCCGGCACTACGACCTGGCCTACCAGCCGGGCGGCAACGGTGAGCGGCGGCTGGCCCGCCGCTGACCGGCCGCTCCCGACCAGCGCGAAACCCTGCGAAAGGGGTGCTCACAACATGGCGCTCTTCCTGTTCCTCGTTCTTGTGGCCGTCGTCCTGGGAATCATCGGGGTGGTGGCGGAGACCCTGGCCTACCTGCTGGCCGTCGGCATCGCGGTCCTGGTGGCCGCCTTCGTCCTCCTCGCCGTACGGCTGACCATGCGCTCCCGCCGCCGGCCGGTCCGGTGAGGGACGCTTTCCGGGCTTTTCCGGAGCGGCGGCCGGGTGGCATTCCGGTCACGGGCTTCTCGTCCCGCGCGGTCCGGGCCGGGCCGGCGGCCGCGCCCGGGAGGCGAAGCGCCCCCGGCTCACAACGTGGACCGAACTGCCCCTCCCCACACTCGCCCTGCGCGCGCTGCTGGAGGCCCAGGGCAAGGTGGTGGAGCGACTGCCTTACGACATCCTCGGCGTCGAAGAGCCACCGCTGTCGGTGATCTACGTCCGCCGACAGGTGCGTGCCCAGCCGGCGGGGGAAGCCCGCCGCTGGGCGACGAGCCGCAGATCGTCACCGGCGCCCGGCACGGTGGGAACGACGGCGATCGCAAGACACAGACGTCCGACGCCCTGCCCCCGCTTCCCGAGGCGCTCGCCGGACACGAGCATCTGCTGATCACTGGTGAGCCCGGCGCGGGCAAGTCCACACTCTCCAGCCATCTCGCCTGGTCGCTGTCCAGGACCTGGCTGCGCGAGGCCAGCAGCCTCCAGGCGCCGGTCCCCGAACCCGTCCCACCTCTGCGGATCGCGGGCCGCAAAAGGGGGCCACTGACGGGACCGGATCCGACCGACCGCGGCAAGCTGGGGCCCAAGATCCACGACCACCTGCGCGTGGCTCTGTCGACGGGGGATCCGCCACCGCATTGCCCGCAAGGGCGTCGAGTCCTCGCAGCGGCTGGGCCGACATCGCTGGGTAGTCGAAAGAACCGTGGCCTGGCTGGCAGGCTGCCGAAGGCTCCACCGCCGCTATGAACGCAAGGCCGAACACTTCCTCGCCTTCGTCGGCATAGCCGCGACCCTGGTCGGCTACCGCCGGTTGGCGGCCCCGCTCACGGCCTGAGCCGGTCCTGCTGAACATCGAAGCAGACCAGCCCCATGGACTCCGCGACGGCCGCCGCGTAGGCAGACGCCTCCTCAGCCATGCTCCACCGCATGGCGAAGTAGATCAGCGGACCACTGGCCTCATCGATCAACGGCCCGGTTGACCAGGGCGAGGTGTCCTCTTCGTCCTCGGTGATGTCGTGCCACCGTTCAAGCAACACAGCCACGTACGCCGCAATGCGTTCGGACGGAGGCTCTTCCACCTCGCCGTCGATGTGGCGGTCGTACAGGTCGCTGAAGACCTGGCCAGCGGTCTTGTCATCCGCCGGCCTCTCGCCTTCCCAGACAGCAAGGTCGTAACTCATGCCGCGGAGACTCCCACGTCGCACTGACACTCACCCGGTCGGTCAACGGCACGAGTGTCAGCCATAAGAAACGATGCCTGAAGGAGGTGTGCGGCGAGGTACGCCATCAAGGATCCAACTGGCTGGCGGGCGTCCTGGACGCGGTCGGGGAGCACGACGACTCCCTGGAGCACCTTCCGGGCTTCTTCGCGCGTGAGCTGGTCGAGGCACCCGCGGCCGATAGTGAGCACGTCATGTACGCCTTGGGCGCGATCCTCATCGTCCTGCCGACCGCGCGTACGAGAACGGTCTCGGCGCCGGGCGGCCGCAGCGGACGCGGTCAGGCCCTGCCGGCTCTTGAGGATGCCGAGCGGCAGCAGCCGGGCGCCTCCCGGCCGACCCGTGCCAGGAGGACGTGCGGACGGCGAACCCCGGAACTCCGGCTCGTTCCGGAGTGCCGTCCCGCGCACCTCGCGCAGTGCCCGCTAGCGGGTGAGCACCTGGCCCGCGCCGTGGCAGGCGAGAGAACGCATCGTTGTCCGCCGCGTCGGCCACGACGTACGAGGTGGTGCCCGGCGTGCCGGGCATCCGCCCCTCACCCGCCGCCCGGCGCGGAACGGAACGGGGTCTCCCGTCACCGGCTCGGTGGTCGCGGCGCGCACGGCCGGCCGCGGGGCCGTCAGGCCGAGACGGGGGCCGGTTCGAAGAGGGTGCGGACGCCGTGCGGCAGCTGCTCCATGGCCCGGTCCAGCTGACCGGGCGACAGACGCCCGCGCACGGTGTCGGTGACCGCGGGGACGATCCGGGGGACAGCCTCGGTGCTGACCATGGCCTCCTGCGCGAAGCGGTTCACGAAGGCCGTGCGGTCGTACTTGACCGGCACGCTGCTCGGGACCCAGCCGTCGTAGTAGACCCCGCGCAGCAGTTCGGGGAGCTGGGCGGCGAAGTTGGCCGCGGCGTCGACGGTGAGGCGGTCGCGGAGGGTGTGCAGCCAGGTGCGCAGGACCCGGTGGGCGAGGTGGCGGTCCTCGGTCCCCAGGGCTTCCGACACCGCCTTCAACCAGATGTTCGCCGTGTGGATGACGTGTTCGAACTCGGCTGTGTGCGTGGCGGACATGGGACTTCCCCTTACGGAGGGATACGGGGGACGGGCGGGGGCGCGGGCCGTTCCTGTTCGCGGACTTCGTTCCGCCCTGGGTCCAGGGTATTGCGGGTGGGGGCGACCGGCAGCCGGAGCGGGTCCGGACGCCGGGCCGCCGTGCGGCTGCGCGGCGCCGCCCCCCGTGGCAGCGTGAGGCCCACTCTGCCGGAGGGGGCGGGGGGAGGGAACCTGTGAGATCAGAGGGTGGTCCGGGCGGCGGGACGGTCGGTGCCGTGTGGAGCCGAGTGGGCTCCGTTATCGGTTTCTGTCGAATCGTTGTCGAATGTGTTTTGGTCGGACGGTCGCGGGGATAACGCGGCCAAAGCGCCTGGGAGCGCTCCCAGGAACTCCCGGCGCTTCCGGCAGGAGCCCTCATCTCGAAAGGCGAAGAGTCCGTGTTGGATTGTCATGAGCATGATTTAAGGGAGCGCTGGGCGCTCCGGATCCTCGCACTGCTGTCCGCCGTCCTCGTCGGTCTGGTCCCGTGGGCCGAACCGGCCGCCGCCCACGGTTCGGTCATCGATCCCGCCTCCCGCAACTACGGCTGCTGGCTGCGCTGGGGAAGCGACTTCCAGAACCCGGCCATGCAGCGGGAGGACCCCATGTGCTGGCAGGCCTGGCAGGACGACACCAACGCCATGTGGAACTGGAACGGCCTGTACCGCGAGAACGTCGGCGGCGACCACCAGGCGTTCATCCCCGACGGACAGCTGTGCAGCGCCGGCCTCACCGGGGACGGCCGCTACCGGTCCATGGACAACCCGGGCCCGTGGCGGACCACGGACGTCGGCGAGGACTTCACGGTGCACCTGCGCGACCAGGCCCTGCACGGCGCCGACTACCTGCGGGTCTACGTCACCCGGCAGGGCTTCGACCCCACCACCCGGCGGCTGGGCTGGGGCGATCTGGAGCTGCTGGAGACGACCGGGCGGTACGCCCCCGCCTCGGACATCCTGGTCGACGTCAGCGCCCCCGGCCGCACCGGGCACCACATCGTGTACACGATCTGGAAGGCCTCACACGCCGACCAGGTGTACTACATCTGCAGTGACGTGAACTTCTCCTGAGGCGCCGGGACCGGACGCCGCACGGACGGACCCGCCGGCACCGGGCCCGCCCGTGCGGCGGCTCCGCTCCCCGCGCCTGCGGTCAGTCCGGGCGGACGGCGCGCTCCGGAACGCGCAGCACGAGGACGGCCAGGTCGTCGTGCCCGCCGCCGGTGTGCCGGTCGGCCAGGACGCGGCACAGCTCGTCCGGCGGCAGCGCGGCGTGGTCGGCGGCCACCCGGGCGAGTGCCGCCATCGTCTCGTCGAGCGGGCGCCGGGGATCCTCCACCAGCCCGTCGGTGAAGAGCACCACCACGGCCCCGTCCGGCAGGGGACGGGTGTGGTCGGGCCGGGGCAGGCCGGGGTCGACGCCGAGCGGTACGCCGGGTTCGGCGTACAGGTACTCCGCCCGCCGGTCCGGGGTGACCACCAGGGGCGGCGGATGCCCCGCGCTGCTCCAGCGCAGCCGCCAGGCGGTCGCCCCGGCGGAGCCACCGGCCCCGGCGGGCCCGTCCGGTTCGACGCGGGCCAGGCAGGCGGTGGTGACGGGGCTGTCGGCGATCGCCTCCAGGGTGCGGTCGAGCTGGGTGAGGACCAGGCTGGGCGGGGTGCGCCGGTCGTACAGCAGGGCGCGGAGCATGTTGCGGGTCTGGGCCATGGCGGCGGCGGCCGTCAGGTCGTGGCCGATGACGTCGCCGATGACGACCGCGCAGGACCGGTCGGGCAGCAGGATCGCGTCGTACCAGTCGCCGCCGAGCTGCTCGGGCGCGTTCGCCGGCCGGTAGACGGCCGCGCCGCCGAACGGGCGCAGATCGGGCAGCCGGGGCAGCAGCATGCGCTGGAAGTTCTCGGCGCCGGAGCGCACCCGCTCGAACAGCCGGGCGTTCTCGATGGCCACCCCGGCCGCCGCCGCCAGCGCGATGACGATCTCCTCGTCTTCCGCGTCGAAGGGGCGGCCGTCGCGCCGGTCGCTCAGGTACAGGTCCCCGTAGATCTCGCCCCGGACGCCGATCGAGACCCCGAGCAGGGTGCGCATGGGCGGATGGCCGGGCGGGAAGCCCGCCGAGCCGGGATGGGCGGCGATGTCCTCGACCCGCAGTGGCTCGGGGTGGTGGATCAGATGACCGAGCAGGCCGTGGCCGCGCGGCGGTTCGACGCCGGCGAGCGCTGCCTCCTCCCGCTCGTCGAGCCCGACGGGGATGAACCGCGCCAGCCGCTCCCCGGACTCGTCCAGCACGCCGAGCGCTCCGTAACGGGCGTCGACCAGCTCCATCGCGGTGGTGACGACCCGGCGCAGCACCACGGACGGCTCCAGCTCCCGGCTGATGGCCAGGACGGCCTCCAGCAGACCGCGCAGCCGGACCTGGGCGCGGGTGAGCGTCCGGATCTGCTCGGTGACCGGGTCGGAGCCGGGACCGGGGCCGGAATCGGGATCGGCGTTCAGCGCGAGACGCGGACCGGTGAGGTCCCGGTCGTCCTTCAGCGGCCTCCCGGGCTGTTCCATCGGATCTCCTCGTCGCTCCCGCTCCGGCCCGCCGTCCGCCGCCCTTCTCCCGTGCGGGGCGGCGGCCGGCCGTGGTGGCCGATTCTCGCCCACCGGACACCCCGCGGGTGCGCATACCGGGATTTTTCGCCTCGGCGCATCCCTTGTCCGGCTGTCGGGTCCCGGGCGGCACTCCCCGTTCCGCGGGGACGCGCGGGACGGGGGCGCGGTGGCCGGGTGCCCGCCGGGAGCCGGATAACATGCCGTCCGAGTAGTTACTTGCCGGTAGCATCCTGGCGGGAGGGCTCGCCCTCCCGCCTCCCTGACCGAAGGAGCCACCCCATGCCCACGCTGGAGCGCCGGGACGACGTCTTCCTCCTCGACCTCGGGGACACCGAGAACCGCTTCCACCCGGACTGGATCGCCTCGGTCGGCGCGCTGCTCGACGAGGTGGAGAACGCCGAGGGGCCCCGTGCCCTGGTGACGGCGGCCACCGGCAAGTTCTTCTCCAACGGCCTGGACCTCGACTGGCTGCTCGCCCACACCGACCGGGCCGCCGAGTACGCCGCGAGCGTCCAGGAGCTCTTCGCCCGGGTGCTGACCCTGCCGCTGGTCACGGTGGCCGCCCTCCAGGGCCACACCTTCGCGGCCGGCGCCATGCTCTCGCTGTGCCACGACTTCCGGGTGATGCGCGCCGACCGGGGCTACTGGTGCCTGCCCGAGGCCGACATCCACATCCCCTTCACCCCGGGCATGTCCGCCCTGATCCAGGCCAGGCTGACCCCGCGGGCCGCCCACGAGGCCATGGTCACCGCCCGCCGCTACGGGGGCGAGGAGGCCCTCGCCGCCGGGATCGTCGACCGGGCGGTGGCCGAGGAGGCCGTACGCGCCACCGCGCTGGAGATCGCCGGGTCCCTGGCGTCCAAGGCGAGCCCCACGCTCGGTGTGATCAAGTCCCGGATGTACGGCCGGGCCGTCGCGGAACTGCGCGCCGAGGAGATCCCGCTCTCCTTCGGCTGAGGTGCCGGGCGGGCGGCGTCCGGGGCGAGGACGGCGGTTCCCGGGGCCGCGGGCAGGTCCTGGGGAGCCGCCGCCGTCACTGCCGCAGCGGCTCGTAGCAGTCGTAGTTCCGCTGGGCGGTGATCCGGCCGTCCCGGATCTCCAGGAACGCCGCGATGTGGGCGCGCAGGACACGGCCCGCGGGCAGGTCGCCCATCGGCACGGCGAGCGTTCCCGTCCACCGGGCCTCGAGGGCGACCCGGTCGCCGGCCGCGACCGCGTTGAGCACCTCGAAGTCCTGTTCCGCCAGGAGTTCCGCGCCGCGCTCGGCCGCCCGGAGCAGGGCGGCCAGGTCGCTGGTGGCGCCGACGGGGAGGAGGGCGTTGGGCAGCTCGCGGTGCACCACTTCCGGGTGGAGGAAGCGGGCCAGCTCCTCACCCGTGGCACCCCGGGACACGGCTCGGTGGTAGCGGACGGCGAGATCGACGTTGGGGTGTCGCTGAAGCTCCGGCATGCCTGAAACGTTAGTTGTACAACCGAGGTTGTCAAGTGCAGGATGGTGGTGTGCAGCCTGTCGACCCCCGAGAACTGGACACCGGTACCCTCGCCCTCTTCCTGGGTTTCACCGCCGCCGCCCGGGTGGCGGACGAGCTGGCGGCCCGCGGCTTCGCCGGCCTGCGCTTCTCCCACGGCTACGTCTTCCAGCACCTGGTCGACGCGCACCCGACCGTCGGCGAGCTGGCGGGGAAGCTGGACATGACGCAGCAGGGCGCGTCCAAGACCGTGGCCGAACTCGAACGCCTCGGCTATGTGGAACGCGTCCCCGACCCCGCCGACGCCCGGATCCGCCGGGTCGGCCTGACGCCGCGCGGCCGGGCGGCGGTGGAGGCGGCCCGTGCGGCGCGGCGCGCGCTGGAGGAGCGGTTCGGGGAACGGAGCGGGACACGGCGGCTGGCGGAGACCCGTGCCCTGCTGGCGGACCTCCTGGAGGAGCTGGGCGGTACGGCGGCCGTACGCCGCCGCGAGGTACGGCCGCCGCGCTGACGGCCGCGGCCCCGTGCCGCCGGCCGCGCGCGCCCGCCGTCCGCCTCGTTTGACAGGACCGGGCCGCCCCTACATCGTCGGTTCCACCGGCCGGTGGAACCGGCCAGAGGGGGTGAGGGAGATCGAGTTCCGCATCGACAGACGGAGCGGGATCGCCGCCTACCAGCAGATCGTCCTGCAGACCAAGCAGGCCCTGCGGCTCGGCGTGCTGCTGCCGGGCGACCGGCTGCCGACGGCCAAGGAGGTGGCGCGGACCTGCGCGGTCAACCCGAACACGACCCTCAAGGCCTACCGGGAACTGGAGCGGGAGGGACTGGTCGAACCGCGCCCCGGCCTGGGAACGTTCGTGCGCCGGTCGCTGGCCCGGCCCCAGGCCGCCGCCGACTCGCCGCTGCGCGGGGAACTGGCGGAGTGGATGGACCGGGCCCGTGCGGCGGGGCTCGACCGGGAGGATGTGACCGCCCTGGTCACGTCGGTTCTGCAGGAGCGGTACGGCGGCAGCGCGGCGGCCACCGGGAACGGGCCCGGCGGCGCGGGCGGGGAACTCGGGTGAGTGCGGCCCCGGGCCGCGGGGCGCGCGCGGAGGGGGCGGCGGAGTCCGCCGTCGAGGCGTACGGCCTGGGGAAGCGGTACCGGCGCGGCTGGGCGCTCCGGGACTGCTCGTTCCGGCTGCCGGCCGGCCGGGTCTGCGGGCTCATCGGCCCGAACGGCGCCGGCAAGACCACGCTGATGGGGCTGGTGGCGGGTCTGCTGAAGCCGACGACGGGCACCGTCCGGGTGTTCGGCGCGGCCCCCGGGATCGCGGAGGCCGGCCCGCGGGTCGCCTTCCTTCCCCAGGAGAAGCCGCTGTTCAGGCGGTTCACCGTCGCCGAGACCCTGCGGCTGGGCCGGGAACTGAACCCCCGCTGGGACCAGCGGACCGCCGAGCGGATCGTCCGTTCCGGCGGGGTACCCTTCGGCGCGCGGACCGGTGCCCTCTCCGGCGGCCAGCGCACCCGGGTGGCCTTCGCCCTCGCCTTCGGCCGGCGTCCCGACCTGCTCGTCCTGGACGAGCCCGGGGCCGGCCTCGACCCGCTGGCGCGCCGCGAGCTCATGTCCGTCCTGCTGGCCGAGGCCGCCGAGCACGGCACCACCGTGCTGCTCTCCTCCCATCTGCTCGCCGACCTGGAGAACAGCTGCGACTACCTGCTCGTCCTCGCCGCGGGCGGCATCCGGCTGGCCGGCGGGGTCGACGAGGTCCTCACCACCCACACCCTGCTCACCGGGGCGCTCACCGGGGCGCCCGCCGGCCGGGACGTCCCTGCGGAGCTCGCCCGGCACACGGTCGTCGAGTCACGGGTCAGCGGTCGGCAGCTCACCGCGCTCGTGCGGCCCGACGGACCCGTCGCCGGCGGCTGGCGGGCCGACGCCCCCACCCTGGAGGAGATCCTCCTCGCCTACTTCCGCGACTCCGGCGCGCCGCCCCTGATCAGCCCCAGCGCCCACGTCGGTCCGCGGACGGCGGGGGACGGCGCCGCCCCGTGCACACCGGAGCGGCGGGTGCGGGCACCGGGCCGCCCGGGGTGACCGCGGGCGTGCGGAGCCCCGCCCGGGAAGGGCGTGAGCGCCGCGCACGGGGCCGGACGGGCCGTACGCCCGCCGCCGGAGCGGCCCGCGGGTGACCCCGCCCCTACTCGTAGTACCTGAGAGCCACCCGGAAGGTGGGCCCCGTGGAGGGAGGCGGGTGAGGGGGCGCGCTCCATAGTTTCGGTGCCGGAAAGCACGACAGCCGTCCGGCACCGGGAGGAACCCGCCATGCAGCTCCGCGCGCGCGGCAGACGTGTACGGGGTGCACGTCACCTGTGGCGCATCCGACGCGCCCTGCTCACCGCGCTGGTCGCCGCCTCGGTGGCGGTGCCGGTGTCGGGCGCGGCCGGGGCCGCGGACGTACCGGCACCGCCGCCGGCCGCGCTCGGCCCGGTGGACGCGGACTCGGCGGCCCTCGCCGTGCGGTACCGCGCCAACCGCGAGAACATCCTGGCCGCCGCCCGGACGGCCGACGGCCACGGCGACCGGCGGCGGGCCGCCGCGCTGCGCGCCATGGCCGCACCGGACCGGCACTTCCTCACCTTCGACGGCCGCAACGGCGGCCGGTCCGCCGAGGTCCTCGGGAACCTGGCCCGCGCCGAGCGGATCGCCGTCCTCGTCCCCGGCGCGGACACCGACTTCGAGCCCGAGCGGTACGAGAGCCTCCGCGCCGGCGCGGAGGCGCTGTGGTGGGAGCTGGACGGGCGCTCCGCCGTCGTCGCCTGGCTCGGGTACCGGACGCCGAACACGCTGGGCCCCTCGGTGCTGACCACCGGCCGGGCGGAGGGCGCCGCCCCCGCCCTGCGGGGCTTCGTGGCGGAGCTGGCCGCGGCCCGCCCCGGCACCCGGGTCTCCGTCCTGTGCCACTCCTACGGCGCCGTGCTCTGCGGCCGGGCCGCGGCCGGACTGGCGGCCGACGACCTCGTGCTGTACGGCAGCCCCGGCGCCGGTGTCGACAGCGCCGCCGCGCTGCGCACCCGGGCCGCCGTCTGGGCCGGGCGGAGCAGCAGGGACTGGATCGCCCTCGTGCCGCACACCAGGGCCGAACCGGCTGGCGTGTCGATCGGGCTGGGCGCCGATCCGGTGGCCCCGGGCTTCGGGGCGAGGGTCTTTCCGGCGGGTGACGGCGGGCACGGCGACTACCTCAGACCCGGCTCGCTCGCGCTGCGGAACATCGTCCGGATCGTCTCCGGACTCCGGCCGGCCGGGGAGGACGGCCGTGCGTGAGTCCCCGCGCGACGCCGCGCGCACCCTGGCCCGGCGGATCGACGCCGCGACCCCGCCCGGCCGCGACCGGGCCGTCGACGCCCTGCGCGCCCTGGCCGTCCTCGGGGTGGTGTTCGGCCACTGGCTGGTGACCGCCCCGGTCCCCGACAGCGGCACCCTGCACGGCGCCAGCCCCCTCCAGCACCTGACCGGGTTCGTCCCGTTCTCCTGGGTGTTCCAGACCCTGGCGGTCTTCTTCCTGGTGGGCGGGCTGGTGGCGGCGCGGAGCCATACGGCCGCCCGCGCCCGGGGGAGAGCCGCGGGCGGTGGCTGCGCGCCCGGCTGGTCCGGCTGTTCGGACCGGTGACCGTCCTGCTCGCGGTGTGGGCGGTGGCGGTGGCCGTGATGCTCGCCGCCGGGACGAGCGCGGACACGGTCCGCACGATGGTGCGACTGGTGCTGTCGCCGCTGTGGTTCCTGCTGGTCTTCGCCGCGCTGACGGTGGCGACCCCGCTGGTGGCGAGGCTGCACCCGGTCTGGCCGCTGACGGTCGTGCTGTACGTGGACCTGCTGCGGTTCGGGTTCGACGGCCCGCCCTGGACCGGTTCGGTCAACGTACTGGCCGGCTGGCTGGTGCCGTACTGCCTGGGCGCGGCCTGGGCGAGGAACGGCACGCCGGGCCGGGCCGCCGGGTGGACGCTGCTGCTGGGCGGTGCCGCCGCGACCGCCGGGCTCGTGCGGTGGGCGGGCTATCCGGCCTCGATGGTCGGGGTGCCCGGGGCCGGGATCTCCAACCTGGCCCCGCCCACCCCGGCCGCCGTCTGCTTCGGTCTGGCCCAGTGCGGTGCGGCGGTGCTGCTGCTCGGCCCGCTGCGGCGGGCGGTGCGGCGTCCCGCGGTCTGGGCGGCGGTGGCGCTGGTGAACCTGTCGGTGCTGACGGTCTTCCTCTGGCACCAGACGGCGATGATGGCGGTCACCGCGGTCGGTCTGCTCGCGGACGGGCCCCTGACCGGTCTGCACACCGTCCCCGACGAGGCGGGCTGGGCGCTGGTCCGGCTGCTGTGGCTGCCGGTGTTCGCGGTGGCGCTGCTGGTCTGCCTGGCCGCGTTCGGCCCGTACGAGTGGGGGCGGCGGCCGCGGACGGGCGGCGGCCGCACCGAGCGGAGGAACGCCGAGGACGCCGAGCACGCCGAGGACGCCGGGGAGGTGCGCGGTGGACGGCCGGAACCGGCGCGCAGTCGCTAGGGTGGCGTCCGTGCCGAGGGGGCGGAGCGTGCGGGAGCGGATCTCACGGATCCCACGGGGCCTGCGGGCGGTGCCGCGCGCCTTGCGCGAGGACCTGCTGACGGTGTCCGCCGAGCCGCTGCCGCCGGCGGGGCGGCGGCCCGGGTGGCTGGAGTGGACACCGGCGCTGGCGGTGCCGGTGGTGCTGCTCGCGCTGTTCCTGGGCTTCGCCGCGGCGGACGACTACGAGGCCGTCTACCGGCTGGGTCCGGTGACGGCGCTGCTGTTCGCCGGCGCCCAGGCGGGGGCGCTCGTCGGCGCGCTGTACCGTCCCGTACCGGCCTGGTGGGTGTCGACGGTGGCCCCGGTCCTGGCCGCCGTGCTGTCGGGTCCGGTCTCCGCGGACATGATGGAACGGGGCCTGGCCGACGGCCCCCCGATGCCCCCCTGGACCGAGCCGGGTTTCTTCGCGCACGCCGGGGTGCTCTTCCTGCTGGCACTGCGGACCCGGCCCCGGGTCGCGGCCGAGGCACTGGTGGTCAGCCTGCTGGTGGGGACGGCCGGTGCGTTCCTGGCCCCCGACCGGTTCCCCGTGCCCCGCCTGTACGTCGTCGCCTTCACGGTGCCCGTGGTGCTCGGCGTCGCGCTGCGCGGTCGGCGGGTGGCCCGTACCCGGCTGGCCGAGCAGGAGGAGCGCACCGCCGAGGAGCGGGCCCGGCGCACCCTGCTGGAGGAGCGCAACCGGATCGCCCGGGAACTGCACGACGTGGTCGCCCACCACATGTCGGTGATCTCCATCCAGGCGCAGGTCGCCCCGCACCTGGTCGCGGACCCCTCACCGGAGCTGCGGGAGAACCTCGCGGGCATCCGCGGGAACGCCGTCGAGGCGCTGACCGAACTGCGGCGCGTCCTGGGCGTGCTGCGCTCGGAGGACCCGGGTGCGGAGGAGACACGCGCCCCGCAGCCCGGTCTGGACCGGCTGGACGAACTGCTCGGCACGGTGCGCGGCGCCGGGGTCGAGGTCACCGCCGAGACCACCGGGGAACCGCGTCCGCTGTCGCCGGGGGTGGAGCTGTCGGCGTTCCGCATCGTGCAGGAGGCGCTCAGCAACGCGATGCGGCACGCGCCGGGCGCGGTGGTACGGGTGGAAATCGGCCACCGGCCGGACGCTCTCACCGTACGGGTCGCCAACACCGCGCCGGGCCGGGAGGGCCGTACGGTACCGTCCGTCCCGTCCGGGGGGCAGGGGCTGCTGGGCATGCGGGAGCGGGCCGCCATGCTGGGCGGCGAGCTGGCCGCCGGACCCACCCCGGGCGGCGGCTGGGAGGTGACCGCCGTCCTGCCCGCCGACACCGCCGATCCCGCAGATTCCGCCGAGGACCCCGTATGACCACGATCCGCGTACTGATAGCCGACGACCAGGCGATGGTCCGGCAGGGTTTCACGGTGCTGCTGGGCGCCGAGCCGGACATCGAGGTCATCGGCCAGGCGGTGGACGGGCTGGAGGCCGTCGGCCGGGTCGCGGACCTCGCCCCGGACGTCGTCCTGATGGACATCCGGATGCCCAACCTCGACGGCATCGAGGCCACCCGCCTCGTCACCGGGCGGCCGGGCAACACCACGAGGGTCCTGATCCTGACCACCTTCGACCTCGACGAGTACGTGTACGAGGCGCTGCGCGCGGGCGCGTCCGGCTTCCTGCTCAAGGACGCCTCGGCCGACGAACTGGCCCACGCGGTACGGGTGGTGGCCGCCGGCGACGCGCTGCTCGCGCCGAACGTCACCAAGCGGCTCATCGCGGAGTACTCCCGGGTGACGCGGGTGCCCCGGGCCCCGCTGCGGGGCCGGACGGGGGAGCTGACGGAGCGGGAGACCGAGGTGCTGTCCCTGATCGCCCAGGGGCTGTCGAACGCGGAGATCGCCGCGCGGCTGGTGGTGGCGGAGCAGACGGTGAAGACCCATGTCGGCCGCATCCTGGCCAAGCTGGGGCTGCGGGACCGCACCCAGGCGGCGGTCCACGCCTACGAGACGGGCCTGGTGCGACCGTCCGGTTACTGAGCCTCCGGCTGCCGGGCCCCCGGGCGCGGTTCCGCCGGGTACGCGGTCTCCGGCCGCCGGACGGGCGGCTGCCGGGGAGGCGTCTCCAGGGCCAGCTCGCGCAGCGTCCGGTACGCGGTGTGGATGAACGTGCCGCGCAGGGTGGGCGAGCCGTTGGTGAGGGCCGCCAGGGCGGTGCCGGTGGTGGGGGAGAAACCGGCGAACGAGGTGAAGCCGCGGGTGCCGCCCGAGTGGAACAGCAGTTCGCGCAGGGTGCCGTCGTCCGCGGTGAGCAGCCGCGACTTCCACACCAGGCACACCCGGTCGCCGCCGGGCTCGGTGATCCGCGGCCGGATCACGTCGTGCAGCGCGGTGCGCAGGGTGCCGGGGATCTGCGCGGGGCCGTCCGGCGGGTCCAGCAGGACCGTCAGATAGCGCAGGAGGTCGCGGGGGCTGGAGCGCAGCGCGCCCGCGCCGGGCAGGCCGGGGATCCGCCACGGGGGGCGGGGCCGGTGGTGGAAGTGGCCGGTGGCCTGCGGGAGTTCCGGGTCGCAGGTGGTGTCGGCCAGCCCCAGCGGTGCCAGCACCCGGGCGGTGAGCGCGGCGGCGTAGCCGGTGGGGTCCGGATGGCCGGTGAGGTCCGGGTGGCCGGCGCGGACGGCCTCGCCCAGCAGCTGCCCCAGCAGCCCGACGCCGAGGTTGGAGTAGCGCACCCGCTCGCCGGGCGGACGGCGCACCCGGACCCGGGGGAGCGAGCGCAGCAGGTGCTCGGGGGTGAAGGTCTCGTACGGGTTGGTGAACCAGCGGGGCAGCGCCCGGCGCAGCAGCCCGGGCGGCAGCCGGGGCAGCCCGGCGGTGTGGGTGGCCAGGTGCTCGAAGGTGATCCGGTCGCCCAGGCCCCGGGGCACGGCGAGCCCGGGGAGGCGGCCCGCGATCGGCTCGTCGGCGCGCACCTCGCCCCGGGCGGCCAGCTCGGCCAGCAGCAGGGCGGTGAACGTCTTGGTGACCGAACCGAGTTCGAAGCGGGTGGCCTCGGTGACGCCCCGGCACAGCACGGCCGGTTCCCCGGCGCGTACCGCCACGACCGCCGCCGCCGGGCCGGAGGCGGTGTCGGCCACCGCCGCCAGGCGGGCGCCGAGCCCGAGCCCGGACCCGCCCGCCGGGCCGTACTCCGCCGGGTCCGGTCCGGCGGTGGCGGTGCCGCTCACCGGGCGGCTTCGCCTTCGCCGGGGAGGGACCGGGCCAGGGCCAGGGTGCCGGCGACGGCGGCCACCACGGTGGGGTGGTGGTGGTCCCGGAAGCGCTGGGCGTCGTCCCCGTCCACCGCCTTGCCGTCCCGGGGGACCAGCCCGTCCTCGTGCTGCACGGCGGCCAGCCCGGCCCACGCGGCCGGGTCCAGGTACGGCTCCCGCAGACAGGCGCCGACGATCAGCAGTTCGGCGAACAGGTCCCACTCCTCGACCTCCCGCCACACCTCCAGCCAGACCGGCAGCCACAGCTGGAGGTACTCCTCCAGGCGCGGCGGCAGATCGCCGGGGCGGGCGCCCCAGTCGGTGAGGTGGAAGACGGTGTGCGTCATGGAGTAGGCCGTCATCCAGTCGACGGCCCACGGCTCGGGGGTGTTGCCCAGCCAGGTGGCGTCGGTGAGCAGCCGCCAGTCGATCTCCCGGCCGGCGGCGCGGTCCAGGCCCATCAGCCGCGCGGCGTTGGCGATCGCCAGCCGCCGGTTGGGCACCTGCTCGACGGCGTACGGCGTGACCACCCCGTACAGGTGCTCCAGCAGGGCGTCCAGCCGCCGGTGCCGGTAGCCGGCGCGGACGAAGTGCGTGTAGAGCTCCAGCGGGTCGGTCATCATCAGATACCGCAGCTGGCGCTCGTAGAGCATGTCGCCGCCGCGCAGCTCCCACCAGGCGAAGTCGAGCAGCTCGCGGGCGGTCCTGCGGTCCTGCGGGTCGGCCCGCTCCGCGCGCAGCACCAGGGAGCCGGCCAGTGCCGTCTCGCCCAGCGGTTTGTAGATGCTGTCGGGGTGGGCGAGCTCAGCGGTGGTGCCGGGGGGCAGGGTGCCCAGCTCGCAGTGGCGCCGCAGCCAGCCGAGGGCCCGGCCGGCCACCTGCCGGGCCGACCGCGGCACGGGGGCCGGCGCGGGGGCGCTCAGGGGGGAGGTGTTCGGCGTGCTCACGGTGTCGGGCCTCCCCGGTGCTCCGGCCGGTCCAGCAGCCGGCGGGCGATCGCGGTGTCCAGCGCGGTGCGGGCCCCGCCCACGCCGTGCAGTTCGATGTGCCGCACCACGGCCGCCACGTCGAGGCAGGGCCGCGCTCCGCGGTGTGCCGAGTGGGCGAGCCAGCGGGCCAGGCAGGCGGCGATCGGGTAGTCGCGGCGCAGCATCGCCCGGGCCGTGCCCCGCGCCAGGGCGTGCGACCGCCGGGCCGCCGCCTCGTGGACGGGACCGTCGACCCCGGGCAGGGCGAGCGGGGAGAGCTGGGCCATGCGCAGGGACCACACGCGCCAGGAGGTGTCCGGCGCCCCGGTGCCGCCCCCCGTACCGCCCGGGCCTTCCCCGCCGTCGTCGAGGACGCGTGGTTCGGGTGCCCCCAGGGAGTCGTCACCGCCGTACCGGAGGAGGAGCCGGGCGGTGGTCCAGTCGCGCCACGCCGTCTCGGGCGTGGCGTCGGGGGCGGGCGGGAAGAGCCGGAAGGACTCGGCCACCGCCTGGACGTCGGCGGGGCCGAAAGGAGTCTCGCCGAACAGGGCCGGGGCGAAGACGTCGGGCCCCAGCACGCGTACGGCGGCCAGCGCCGCCTTGGGGTCGGGTGCCTCCTCCACCTGGGCGGCGATCACCACCGGGTCCCCGGCGCCCCGCAGGGCGCCGAGGACGCGGTCGGCCAGACTCTCCACCGCGGCGGTGTAGGCCGCGCGCGGCGAGACGTCCGGGTTCGGCATCAGAGACCCACCTCTCTGGACCGGTCTGTCATGTCGTGCCGCTCTCCTGGGTTTCCTGGGTTTCCTGGGTTCCCGGGCTTCCCGGAGGGTTCTCCGGGATCCCTCGTGTCCCCGCGGGGCCCCGGAGGCCCCGGGGCTTCCCGGGGCCTCCGGGCCCACTGCCTGCTCGTGCCGCGTCCCGCCCTGTCCCGCGGGGGGGGGGCGGTCCGCGGGCCGGTCACTTCTCCCGGGGCTCCCTGGGGGAGAGCAGGAGCGCGAGCAGCAGGATCCCGATGGCCTCGGGCGCCCACACCGGCGCGTCGCTGACCGGGGCCTCGCGCACGGTCATCAGGTCGGTGACGGCGTGCCGCTCGGTCAGGTCGGCGGGCGCGAGAGCGGGGCCGGCCGTTGCGTGAGTAATCATCGAAAATCCTCCTCGTTGGATCCCCGGTACGGTGTCGCCGCCTCGGCGGGCGGCTTCCCGTTCGACGTTACGAAAGCGGACCAAAGTGCGCATGTAGTCATATGGGAGGGGTTGCGGGCGCCGGGTCGGTGTGCTCGGACCGGTGCGGTCCTGGTGATGGCGGGGCGCGCGGTGCCGTACGCCTGCGGCACTCGCTCTCGAGCCCCGGGAATCCGCACCCGGATTCACCCGTGTGGGGCGGTGTGCTTACTTCTCTCGGGTGTTTTTGCCGATAACCGGGCAAAGGGCCGGGTGTTCGGCGGCGGAGCGGGCGCGGGGGGCCGTGAGAAGGGTTGAGGCGGGTTCAACCAATGGTTGAGTCCGCGGTACACGGGGTGGCCGGTGGCGGCCGGGGAAAACCGTCAGGCGGTGGATGCCCCGGCGCGGTCCCCCCTGTGAGACTGCGGGGTACGGAAAGCAGGCCGCCTGCCACGGCCCCGCCCGTACGGCCCCGGACCCGGGGCGGTCGCGGGGTACCGGTGGCGCCTCACGGGGGTTCCGGCAGGCTGGCGGCCGCTGTTGATCGCAGCAAAACGGGGGAACGTCGTGCGGATCAATCTTCTGGGGCCCGTCTCCGTCTCCGTGGCGGGGCAGAGCCGGGAAATACGGTCGAACAAGGTGCGGGCCATGCTCGCCACGCTCGCGCTGGACGCCGGACAGGCGATATCCACCGGGGATCTGGCCGAGGAGCTGTGGGCCGGCACTCCGCTGGGCAACATCCGCAACGCCCTGCAGGCGAACGCCACCCGGCTGCGCAAGGTGCTCGACGGCGCGGCCCGGCGGCCGTGCGACACCACCGTCCTGCGCGCCGTGCACAACGGCTATCTGCTCGACGTGTCCGCCGAGTGCGTGGACGGCAACCGCTTCCTGGACCTGGCGGTGCAGGGGACGGCGGCCCTGGTCCACGAGCCCGCCCGGGCGCTGCGGCTGCTGCAGTCCGCCCTGGAGCTGTGGAGCGGCCCCGCGCTGCTCGACGCCGGGGACGGGCTGCGCTGCCGCAGCGCCGCCGCGCTGTTCGACGAGCGCCGGCTGACGGTCTGGGAGGACCTGTCGGCCGCCCGGCTGGCGGTAGGCGACGAGTCCCGCGCGATCGCGGAACTGCGGCGGATGGTGGCGCGGTACCCGCTGCGGGAGCGCTTCTGCGAGCTGCTGATGCTCGCCCTGTACCGCTCCGGCAGGCAGAGCGAGGCCCTGGACGTGTTCCACCGGGCCCGCCGGTACCTCGACGAGGAGCTGGGCGTCCGGCCGGGCGACCGGCTCCAGCGCCGGCACGCGGAGATCCTCGCCCGGGCCCCGGACCTCGACCGGCCGGCCGCGGTCTGGGCCGGCGGGCGCGCCCCGGCGGCCGCGCACCGCTGACCGGCGCACCCGCCGAACGGCGCGCCGTGACACCGGCGGCGTCGTCCACCGCCGTGCCCGTCCACCGGGCCGGACCACAGCCGAGACACAGGAGCAGCCGCATCATGCCGTCCGACACACCGTCCGGCGCACAGCGGGAGCACCGCCCGGACCAGGCTCCGCCGGAGCCGATCGCGATCGTGGGGATGTCGGCGCTCTATCCGGGTGTCCGGAGCCCCGGCGACTACTGGAGGCTGCTGAACGCCGGGCCTCCCGGGGAGCCCGGCGCCGACTCCGCCGCCGGAAGCCCCGGCGGGCTGACGGACCTCCGGGTCGACGTGGCCCGCTACGGCATCCCGCCGGCCCAGGCGGGCGCCATGGCGCGGATGCAGCTGCTCATGCTGGAGGCGGCGCGGCGCTGTCTGGCCGACGCCGGCCACCCCGGCCGTCCGCTGCCCGCCGACCGCACGGATGTGGTCACCGGCACCTGCTTCGGACTCGACCGCCAGTACGCCAACGCCCTGCGCGTGGAGGCCGGCCGCTACGCGCGCGAGGTGGCCGCCGCGGCGGGCGGCGCGCCGTGGGGCGCCGAGGCGGCCGAGCGGCTGCGGGGGCTCCTGGTGGAGCGCGCCGGGGGGTCCTCCCACGACCGGGTGGGCGAGATGGCCAGCACCATCCCGGCGCGGATCGCGGGCGCCTTCAAGCTGCGCGGCCGTACGCTCGCGGTCGAGTCCGCCGACGCGACCTCCTTCCTGGGCGTCGCCCACGCGGTCAACTGCCTGCGCGGCGGGGTCTCGGACGCCGTCCTCGTGGTGGCGGGCCAGCGCCGGGAGGGCCCGCTCCCGGAGCTGGCGCTGGCCGCCAAGGGCCTGCTCGCCCCCGGCACCCGTCCCTTCGCGGCGGACGGCCGGGGCTTCCCGCTCGGCGAGGGGGTCGGGGCGGTCCTGCTCAAGCGGCTCTCGTCGGCCGTGCGCGACGGGGACCGGATCTACGCCGAGATCCGCGGCGTCGCGCTCCGCCACCACGCCCGGCCCGGCGCGTTCCGCTACTCCGACTCCGTGCCGCTCCGCCGGGAGACCGCCGAGGCCTCCCACCGGGAGGCCGCCGTACCGGCCGGGGCGGTCGGGTACGTCGAGTGTGCCGGCTCCGGGCTGGCCCGGGAGACGGCGGCCGAACTCGCCGCGCTGGCCGGGCTCCACCAGGGCGCGGACGGGGAGCCGGCCGGGCCGGCCGGGAGAGTCGTCCTCGGCAGCGTCCGGGACCGGCTCGGGCACACCTTCGCCAACGCGGGCCTGGCGGCCCTCACCAAGGCGGCCCTCGCCCTGTACCACCGCGGGCTCCCCCCGCAGTGGCCCCCGCCGGACGGCGGCCTGCCGTACGGCGCCCCCTTCCGGACGCTCCGCACCGGCGAGGAGTGGCCGCGGGGCCGGGACGGCGCGCCGCGGTGCGCGGCCGTCCACGGCGCCTCCCTCACCGGGACCCTGTGCCATCTGCTGCTGGCCGAGCACGAGCCGGACCGGGCCGCGCCCGGCGGCGGTACGGGCGGTGCGCCCGCCCGTACCGCCCGCGCCGCCACCGGGCGTACGGCCGCCGCGGCCGAACCGGTCGCGGTGGTCGGGGTCGGTGGCCGGTTCGCCGGGGCGCGCGACGCCGGGGAGTTCTGGCGGGTGGTCCGCTCCGGACGGGACCGGCTGGGGCCGGTGCCGGAGTCGGTGCTCGACCGGGAGCTGTACCACGCGCCGGGCGCGCTCAGCCTCACGCACAGCTACACCGACCGGGGCGGCCATGTCCCGGTCCCCGAGGAGCCGCCCGCCGGACTGCGCATCACCCCGCTCCGCCACGCGGCCATGGACGCCGCGCAGCGCCTCGCCCTCGCGGTCGCCGGCGAACTCCTCACCGGGCACCGCCGCGCCGCGGGCACCCTGAGCGGCCCCGGAGTGGTGGCGGTCGGCAGCAATCTGGGGCTGACCGCGGAGCGCCGCGCGGCCGTCGACCTCGCCCTGCGCGACACCGAGGAGGCCCTCGCCGCCCTCGCCGGGGCCGCCGGGCTGTCCCCGGTGGAGGTGCGGACACTGCTCAAACGGGTGCGCGAGCGCTACGGCGGCCCCGGCGACCCCCTCTCGCCCGCGCTCCTGGACGGCTGCCTGGCCGGCGGCACGGCGGCGCTGATCGCCAACGAGTACGGCCTGGCCGCCGTGCCCGTCGCGGTGGAGGCGGCGTGCGCCTCGTCGCTGGCCGCACTGGACCTCGCGGTCGGCGCGCTGCGGGCGGGCACCGCCGACTTCGCGGTCGCCGGGGGCGTCGAACTGGCCTGCAACGCCCGGGACATGGTCCTGTGCTCGGCGCTGGGCCTGCTCTCGCACGGCACGAACCGGCCGTTCGACGCGGCGGCCGACGGCTTCACCCCCGGGGACGGCTGCGGCCTGTTCCTCCTCAAGCGGTACGCCGACGCCCGCCGCGACGGGGACGAGATCCTCGGCGTCCTGCGCGGGGTGGGCGCCTCCAACGACGCCAGGTCCCTGATCGCCCCCGACGCGGCAGGCCAGGCGCGAGCCATGCGGCGGGCCTTCGAGCAGGTCGACTTCGGCCCCGGGGAGGTCGACTACCTGGAGGCGCACGGCACCGGCACCCGGGTGGGCGACCGGGTGGAGATCGACGCCGTGGCGCGGGTCTACGGCACCCCCGGGCGGGACCCCCTGCGGATCGGCTCCGCCAAGTCCTTCTTCGGCCACACCTTCGCGGCGGCTGGCAGCGCGGGCCTGCTGCGCGCGCTCCAGGCCATCCGGGCCCGGACCATACCGCCCGGTGCCAACCTCCGAACCCTCAACCCCGCGCTGGACCTGGCCGCCGTGCCCGCCACCGTCCCGACCGAGGCGGCCCGGTGGCCGGCCGGGCCGGGGCGGCCCCGGCGCGCGGGGGTCAGCTCGTTCGGCACCGGCGGCATCAACTACCACCTCCTCGTCGAGGAGCACACGGACGGAACGCGATGAACTTCGACCTCGATCCGGAAACCGCGGAGATGCGCGACATGGTCCTGCGGTTCGCCAGACGTGAGCTGGCCCGGCCCCCCGGTGTGTCCGGGGCGTCCCCGGACGCACCAGGGGGCTTCGACTCCGGGGACTTCAGGAGGCGCTGGCTGCTGGCGGGCAAGCAGGGCGTGGTCGGCGCCACGGTGCCCGGCCGGTACGGCGGCAGCGGACTGGACGCCGTGGCGGCCGCCGCGGTCCTGGAGGCGCTCGGGGAGGGCAGCCCCGATACCGGCTTCGCCTTCTCCGTCGCGGCCCATCTGTTCGCCTCGCTGATGCCGATCGTGGAGTTCGGCACCGAGGAGCAGAAGCGGAGCTGGCTGCCGGCGCTCTGCTCGGGCGAGCGGATCGCGGCGCACTGCGTCACCGAGCCGGAGGCCGGCTCCGACGCCTTGAACCTGCGGACCCGCGCCGAGCGCCGGGACGGCCACTACGTGCTCGACGGCGAGAAGTGCTTCACCACCAACGCGCCGGTGGCCGACGTCTTCGTCGTGCAGGTGGCCACCGCGCCCGGCGGCGGCTTCTTCGGGCTCAGCACCTTCGTCGTGGACGCGGGCACCCCCGGGCTGAGCGTCGGCCCGCCCTACCGCAAGGTGGGGCTGCGCGGTTCGCCCACGGCCGATGTCCGCCTCGACGGGTGCGTGGTGCCGGCCGACCGGATGCTGGGCGTCGAGGGCGCGGGGGCCAGTGTGTTCACCTCGTCGATGAAGTGGGAGCGGACCTGCCTGTTCGCCGCCTACCTCGGGGCGATGCGGCGGGTGCTGGACGACACCGTCCGCCACGTCGGCGAGCGCGAGCAGTTCGGCACGCCGATCGGCGGCTTCCAGGCCGTCAGCCACCGCGTCGTGGACATGACCCTGAGGCTGGAGGCGGCCCGGCTGCTGCTCTACCGGGCCGCCCGCGGGCTGGCCGACGGCAGTCGGGACGAGATCGCGCCCGCGCTGGCGAAGCTCGCCGTGAGCGAGGCGGCCGTACAGGTCGGCCTCGACGCCGTCCAGCTCCGGGGCGCGCTCGGCGTCCTCGACGGCGAGGCCGAGACCCTGCTGCGCGACGCGCTGCCCGCCCGTATCTTCTCCGGGACCAACGAGATCCAGAAGAACAACGTCGCCCGGGCGATGGGGCTGACCGGCCGCCGCCCGGGCAGGCGCCGCTGACCGTCCCCACAGCCACAGCCACAGCCACAGCCACCGCACACAGCCACAGCACCGCCACCGCACTCCCCGGAGGACACCATGACGACCATCGTTCACCGCATCCGCCTGCACGAGGGCGTGGACCCGGCCGACTTCGAGGCCTGGGTCCGGGACACCGACTACGCCGCCTGTCCGGAGCTGCCCAGTGTGCTGGCGTTCGGCGTCCAGCGCGTCGTGGAAGGGGAGAGCGGCGGGGCCGGGGCGCCGGTCCACTTCTTCGAGCTCATCGAGGTGACCAGCCGGGAGGAATTCGGGAGGGACATGCAAAAGGAAGTTTTCCGCTCGCTTGTCGCCGATTTCGACAAGATGGCGGTGGTGGTCGACGAACTCGTGGGCGAGCGCGTCGAGCCGGGCTACCGGGCCTGACCCGGATCCTTCCGTTCCCTCCGCCCCTTCCGTTCACCCGCCCGCTTCTCGCCGGGAAAGCGGAATTCCGCCGGGGGACCCGATTTCCCCTCCGCCCTCTCCTCCAGCGCCGCCATGATGCCGCTCTCGTAGGCCAGGGCGACGGCCTGGGTACGTGATTCAACATTCAATTTTCTCAGCAGGTGATGGACATGGGACCGGACGGTCGCCTCGGAGACCGAAAGCTTTCCGGCGATCTCGGTGCTGGAGCTTCCCCGGGCGAGCAGGAGCAGTACCTCGGCCTCGCGCGGGGTGAGCGTGCCCAGCAGCCGTGAGGCGGTGCCGGAGTCGCGGCTCTCGGGCAGCGAGAACAGCGCGCGCCGGGTCGCCTTGGGGATGACCATGGCCTCGCCCGAGCTGATCGTCCGGAGTGTGTGGATCAACTCGTCCGCGGAGGTGTCGGGCGCCAGGACCGCGCTGACTCCCTGGCGCACCGCCTCCAGGGAGCGGTGCGTGTTCTCGGCCTTGGGGATCAGCACGACCTTGGCCATGGCGGCCAGCTGCGCGAGCTCCCGCCGGTGTTCGATGCTGAGGGCCGGAGAGATCACCAGGACGATGTCGGGCCGCGACCGCGCCGTGATCCGGGCGCAGTCGCGGCCCGACGAGTGGCCGACGACCTGGACGTCCGGCTGCTCGTTCAGCAGTGCGCGGATGCCCGCGCTCATGATCGACTCATCGCAGCACAGCAGGACCCTCATGTTCATCTTCCACCGCCCCCCGTACTGGGGACTGTCTGCCGCGGTGGAAGGTTCCGCGATTCCCGTATTCGCTCGGACGTGCCGTTCGGGCCGCCTTCCCGCGCGGACATTCCGGCCCGTCCCGGGCTTCCCCCATGCGGCACTAATGTTACCCCTTGGTCACTTATGTGGGACAACGGTGATGCCCGTGGCTCTATCAAACCTACGCGCGAATTACCAATTTCCGGGGGACCGAGATTAACACGGGCAGGGGTTTTTTGACCGTGTTCGTGCGAGTGGGGGCCGGTGGCCGCGGCGCCGGCCGGGCGGGGAACGGAGTGTTCGCCGGAAGTTCCGTCAGATTGTCCGGAAAGCGGCCTCGGCGGCCCGGCGCGGCGCCGGGGGGAAGCCGGTGGTGGGCCGGCCGAGGCGGGCGACGAGGAAGGGCCGCCCCGGCAGCCCGAGCAGGGACTGGACCCGCCGGCGCGGGTCGTCGTGCTGGAGGACGACGCTGACCGGGTGCAGGGCGAGCCCGGCCTCGGTCGCGCGCAGCCAGTAGTCGGCCAGCCGCGCACCGCCGCGCACGAGGTCACCGGGGCCCGGCTCCCCGGCCGGGAGGCCCATCGCGACGAGGACCGGCGCCGCCCGCACGGTGGCCGCGAGCCGCCGGGCCAGCAGGCGGTGGTAGCCGGCCAGGCACAGGACGCCCATGGTGGCGGGGGCCAGGGCGGCGCGCAGCGCCAGCCGTCGCAGGCGTGACAGCGGCCCGAAGAGCTGGTCGAGGGCGAAGCCGTCGCCGTGGGCCCGCGCGTCGGCGTGGTTCCGGCGGAGGAAGGAGTGCGTCTCCCGCCAGGCCGGTCCATGGCTGAAGTCCCGGCCGCCGTGGCGGGCGACGAGAGCGGCGAAACGGGCGCGCACCCTGGCGTCCCCGATGTGCCGTACGACCACCCCGGCGCCTGCGGTGTCTCCGGTGGCGTCCCCGGCGGGGGCGAGCAGTTCCTCCAGGACCGCCGGATCGATCTCCCCGGTGCGGTAGGGCGCCCGGTTGGTGCGGCGGGCGAGCGCGGTGGCGTGCAGCGCGGCGGGGTCCTCGGCCGGGGCGCCGGGGCGCAGTCGGACGACGCACAGCGGTGCCGACCAGCTCTCCGGCCACGCGGGACCGAACCCGCCGGGTCCCCCGGAATTCCCGGTGCCCCCGGTGAAGCGCACGCGGTCCGCCGTCCAGCCCCGGGCGGCCAGGGCGCGCAGCAGCAGTCGCCAGTACAGGCCGCAGCTCACCAGCATCTCCGCGGCGTGCGCGGGGAGCGCGTCGAGCTGCCGCGCGCGGTCCAGGGCCAGCACCAGGTAGCGGTGCTCCTCCCCTCCCGTTCCCGTCCCGCCGTTCCCGCTGTCGTCCCCGCCGTCCCCGCCGTCACCGAGCAGCCGGGCGGCAGCCCGGCGGGCGGCGGGCCCGGCCGCCACCGCGACCGCCCACGGCTGGCAGTTGTGCGACGACGGGCTGAGGGCGGCGGTCCCGGCCGCCGCGCGGAGCGCCTCCCCGAAGCTCCGGCCGGGCACCGGTCCGAGGGGCCCGCCGGAACGGGGGGCCGGGGACGGTACTGCTGACACGGAACACGCTCCTCACTGCCACACCAGGGCCAGGAAGTAGTCGCCGAAACGCCCCGCCCAGCTGTCGAAGCGGCGGCCGTCGGCGACGGGGACATGGCGGCGCAGCTCCGGTCCGGCCCGCCACGAGAACCGGCCGTCGTCCTTCCAGCCGCGCAGCTCGACCTCCTGGGCGCCGATCCGCAGTCCGAAGCCGAAGTGCTTGAGCACGGCCTCCCGGCAGGCCCAGCGCAGCGGCAGCGGCATGGCGGCCAGCCGCCGGCGGCCGGGGTTCCGGGCGCCGGCGCGGTCCACGGCGAGCAGTTCGGCCAGCAGGGGAGGCACCGGGCGGTCGGACTCCAGGTCGATTCCGACGGCGCGCGGGCCGCAGACGGCGACGGCCAGGTCGCCGGAGTGCGAGAGCCCCACGTCCACCGGCGCGTTGACGGTCGGCCTGCCGGCCCGGATGCCGTCGGCCACGGGCCGGACCCGCACCTCGTGCGGCGCGGTCGCCGCGCCCCCGTGCCGCCGCAGGTACGCGCAGACGCTGTGCTTGACGGCCAGCCGGCCCGCGAGCCACTCCGACCGCCGCTTGGGCAGGTGCAGCGTCGCCAGCCGGGCCGCCTCCTCGTCCCACAGGTAGCGCGCCCGGAGCGCCACCCGGTCGGCCTCGCTGCGCTCCCGCAGCCAGGCGATCGACACCACCGCGACCGTGAGCGGCCCCCGCACGTGGCTGACGTACAGCGGGCGCGACGGGTCCAGGACGAGGCTCTCGCCGATCCCGGCCGCCGGTGCCCGCGGGGCCGTGGCGCGGTACGGCACCGGGGGTACCGGCGGCCGGGGCGCGGGGAGCGGCGCGGAAACCGCCATGTCAGCGCTCCACGGGGGGCGGCAGCAGGAAGGGGTAGGTGCGCCGGCGGACGTTGCGGTGCCAGAAGCGGTCGGCCCGGCGCAGCCGCTGGATCAGCTCCCACATCCGGGCGTCGCCGCGGTAGTAGGCGGCCACCTCCCGCTCGGTGATCGGCTTCGCCAGCCGCGCGTTGGCCCGCTCCAGGAACACCGGGACCAGATGGCCGAGCCGCTCCTTGTGCAGATTGCCCAGGAAGTCGAGGAGGACCCCCCGCACCTCGTAGAACTTGTCGAAGATGGACCGTGTCATCGACAGCCGGACGGGATCGCGCAGCAGCCACGGCAGTGAGGTGAAGAACAGCCGGACGTCGAGCAGTTCACGGCCGCGCCCGTCGCGCATGAGCGGGGTGGTGACGTCGAGGTAGACCAGCTCGCCGTCCACCTCCATCCAGTTGGCCGCCTGCGCGTCCAGCCCGAGCTCGGGCGACACCGCCTGCTCGAC
Source organism: Streptomyces rubellus (assembly GCF_036323805.1). Classification (NCBI taxonomy): domain Bacteria; kingdom Bacillati; phylum Actinomycetota; class Actinomycetes; order Kitasatosporales; family Streptomycetaceae; genus Streptomyces; species Streptomyces rubellus. The sequence goes on along the minus strand of NZ_JAZDCX010000015.1, from coordinate 2,315 downwards.
CCGGCCGAGGAAGCGCGCGAAGAAGTCCCCGGCCCACGCCTCGTCCGCGCCGTGCAGCAGCCGGGAGCACAGCCGGTGCGGGGGCAGTTCCCGCTGGACGCAGTAGGCGACGATCCGGCCCGAGGGCAGGGGGAGGTGCCACAGCAGGGTGTCGGCGACCCGCAGCCCGCCCTTGCCGAGCCGCTCCAGATACTCGTCGAGGGAGTGCCGGTAGCGCTCGAAGCGGTCCCGGTCGGGGAAGACCGGCAGCCGCTTGCAGGCGAAGGCCCCCTGGTCGGTCGCCAGCCGGAGCACCAGGGTGACCTCGCCGTAGCCGAGGATCTCCAGGGCGCTGTCGTCGGCCGTCCGCAGGGCCCCGGCCACCCGCTCCTCCAGGGCCGTGAGCTCCGCGTGCGGCAGGGTGAACGGCGTCCGTGCACCGGTCGTTCCGCTCATCGGGGCTCACCCCCGGACGCCGGCGGGACGGTGGGGCCGTCCGGGTCCGCGGGATCCGGCGGGGCCAGCGGGGCGGTGGGGTCCAGCGGGTCCGCGAGGGGCACCGCCTCGGCGGCCGGCGAGCGGTGCAGCCGCAGCAGGTGGATGGCGGCGGCGAAGAACGCCGCGTCCATGACGAGTATCTGCGGCACGCTGCCGACCAGGATCACCACGAAGCAGACCAGCATCAGCAGCTGGCAGTACAGCACCGGGAGGACGAGGTACCGGTTGAGCAGGAGCAGCAGTCCGGAGGAGATCATCGCGGCGGCGACGAAGACGGTCACCCCGCCGGGGTACCGCGCGAGCCAGTCGGTGAAGGGACCCAGCAGGGGCGCGTCGCCGTTCGACCGGGCGGCGTCGTTCAGCCGCTGCTCGACCGACTCGATCTCCGGGAAGAACTTGCCGATGCCGGCGGCGATGTACAGAACGCCGACGACGCGCTGCAGCAGGAGGTTCCCTCTGGTCATGGACGTGGTCAAAGTCACGTGACGGGATCTTCCGGTGTCGTGGCCGAACGGCCGGGGGAGACGTGCCGGGGCGTACCGCTCGTCCGGGTCGTACCGCGGGCCCGAGGCGGTGTCACCCGGCGCGGTGCCGTGGGGCGTCATGCGGCCGTGACGACCAGGACCGCGTTCTGGCCGCCGAACCCGGAGGAGTTGCTGACCGCCACCTCGGTCCGGGTCCGCCGCGGCGCCCCCGCGACGACGTCCAGCTCGATCCGCGGATCGAGCCGCTCCAGGTTGGCGGTGGGGGGCACCGTGCCGCACTCGACGGTCAGGACGGTCAGGGCGGCCTCGATCGCCCCCGCCGCGCCGAGGGAGTGGCCGAGCACCCCCTTGGCGGACGTGACGGCGACACCGTCGCCGAGCAGCTTGCGCAGCACCGCGGCCTCCGCGACGTCGTTGAGGGGAGTGGAGGTGCCGTGCGCGTTGACGTGGTCCACCTCCCCGGGGACGACGCCCGCGTCGGCCAGCGCCGCGCGCAGCGCCCGCAGCACACCGGCGCCCCCGGGGTCGGGCGAGGTCATGTGGTGGGCGTCGGCGGACGCCCCGTACCCGGCCACCGAGGCGCGCACCCGCGCCCCGCGGGCGCGGGCGTCCGCCGACCGCTCCAGGACCAGCATCCCGCTGCCCTCGCCGATGACGAACCCGTCCCGGCCGGCGTCGAAGGGGCGGGACGCGGCGGACGGCTCGTCGAGCCGCCGGGACAGCGCGCCCATCCGGGCGAAGCCGGTCACCATCAGCGGACTCACCCCGGCCTCGCCGCCGCCGGCGATCACCACGTCGCAGGCGCCGGAGCGCAGCAGGTGCAGCGCGCTGCCGATCGCGGTAGCGCCGGAGGCGCAGGCGGTGGCGGTCACGAAGTTGGGCCCGGTGGCCCCCAGGTCCATCGCCATGTGCCCGGCGACCATGTTGGGCACCAGCATCGGGACCAGCAGCGAGGAGACCGCCTCGGGGCCCTGCTCCAGCATCCTGCGGTGCTGCTCCTCCCAGGTGGCGACACCGCCGAGCCCGCAGCCGACGACCACCCCGACCCGGGCCCCGTCCCAGCCGGCCGGGTCGAGTCCGGCGTCGGCGACGGCCTCGCGGGCGGCCGTCAGGGAGAGCTGGACGAACCGGTCGTGCATCAGGGAGCTGCGGCGCCCCACGTGCTCGCGGGCGCTGAAGCCCGGCACGGTGCAGGAGATGTCCACCGGCAGCCCCTCCAGCGCGGGGTTCCGCGCGGCGGCCGACTCGCCCCGGCACACCCCCTCCCAGGTGGGCCCGGCGCCGATGCCCGCGGCGGTGACCAGGCCCAGGCCGGTGACGGCGACGCCGGTCATGAGGAGGTGGCGGGGGCGT